>NZ_JAAROG010000003.1:0-324853 GCF_023093515.1 Aeromonas genomosp. paramedia | reverse complement strand
GCCCAGTCGGAGGCCTACCCATGCCTGCATCCTTGAGCCCTGTTCACGCCGGGCCACCTGCGGGAGAGGCTCCCATCTTGTTCACCCCATCAGAGGAATACCCATGTCTGCACCCCTGATCCATACCCAGATCGACCGTCGCGACGGTGAAGACGTCTGGTTCCGCTTCACCCTGAGCCAGCTCCCGGCCAGCCCCTGGAAGCTGCACTTCTGCCTGACCCGCCACATAGATCCCCAGTCGGTGGAGGGGGGCTCCCTGGCGCGCCAGAGCGGCAGCTACAAGGTACTGGTGCCCCATGAGGGGGTCAGCGAGCTGCGTTTTTGCTGCCGCAACACCCCCATCAAACGCTACTCCGATCTGCCCCAGGGCTTCTTCCTCAGCCTGACGGACCAAGGCGCCCAGGCCCAGCTGCAACCCGTGGTGCAGGCGGGCCAGGATCTCGGCCTGCCGCCGAGCCCGGCGGCGGCCCCCGATCTGCCCGAGGTGGAGCCCGCCAACGGCATAGTGCCCCAGCCGGCTCAGCTGCGGCTGCCGGAGGGCAACTTCCGCCTGGCCGAGCGGGCCCATGTCAGCGGCCCTGTCTCCCTCGCTCCCCTGCTGGCCCATTTCAACGAGCTGACGGGGCTTGCCCTGACTCAGGATCACGACGCCGAGATCCACCTGGTCGAGGCCCAGCTCCCCCAAGAGGCATACCAGCTCGTCATCACCCCCGAGGAGATCCGCATCCGGGCCGCCGGCGAGGCGGGCTGGCGCCACGGTCTGGTGACCCTGGCCCAGTGGGCCCTGCAACACGGGGAGAGCCTGCCCTGCCTCGAGGTGGAGGATGCGCCGCGCTTCGGTTTTCGCGGCATCTTCCTCGACTGCGCCCGCCACTTCCACTCCATCGCCACCCTCAAGCGCCTGCTCAAGCAGATGAGCCTCTACAAGTTCAACCGCTTCCACTGGCACCTGACCGATGACGAGGGGTGGCGCCTCGAGATCAAGGCCTTCCCCCAGCTGACCGAGGTGGCGGCCTGGCGGGGACATGGCCTGGCGGTCGGTCCCCAGCTCAGCGGCGGCCCCGAGCCCTATGGCGGCTACTACACCCAGAGCGAGGTGCGCGAACTGGTGGCCTATGCCACCGGGCTCGGCATCACCATCATCCCGGAGATAGACATCCCGGGTCACTGCCACGCGGCCATCAAGGCGCTGCCCGAGCTGCTGCGGGAAGAGGCGGACCACTCCCGCTACCTCTCGGTGCAATATTTTGACGACAACGTGCTCAACCCTGCCCTGCCCGGCACCTATCGCTTCCTGGAGGCGGTGATCGACGAGGTGTGTGCGCTCTTCCCCGGCACTCAGGTGCACATGGGGGGGGACGAGGTACCGACCGGGGTCTGGACCGACAGTCCCGCCTGTCAGCAGTTGATGGCTGAGCAGGGCTACTCCGATTGCCGGGAGCTGCAGGGCCACCTGCTGCGCCACTGCCAGCAATACCTGGCGGCCAGGGGCAAGCAGATGCTGGGGTGGGAGGAGATACTGCACGGGGACAAGGTGAGCCGGGACGCCACCATCTTCGCCTGGACCAGCTTCCAGGCAGGGCTGGATGCCGCCTCCGCGGGCTACCCCGTGGTGATGGCCCCGGCCCAGTCTCTCTATCTGGATCTCGCCTGGAGCCCGGACATCCATGAACCCGGGCTCTACTGGGCGGGAACCCTCAATCTGGAGCAGGTCTACCGATGTGATCCTGCGCCAGCCGATTTCCATGCCAACGATAACATCCTGGGGGTGCTGAGCCCCTTGTGGTCGGAACTGATCACCTCTCGCGATCGTCTCGACTACATGTTGTTCCCGCGCATGCTCGCCACGGCCGAGGTGGCCTGGAGCGACCCCGCCCGCAAGGCCTGGGATCACTTCGCCGCCCGTCTGCCCGGCCAGCTGCAGATCCTCGATCAGTTACAGGTGCGTTACCGGGTGCCACAGAGGTAGTGTTGTCTTTCTCTTTTTGGCGACCTTTTGGTCGCCATTTTTTTACCACCAAACAACAGAAATCCAACCTGGCCCCTACTTTTACTCCGCCTTTGTTGGCAAAATAAGGCCCCCGATGAGGCCGGGCAAGACGCACTGCGCCCGGGCCAGCATCCGGCTCAACCACAATAACAACCAGCAACGCATCGGAGCTTATCCCTATGGCCCGCAAACACGTCCAGATCCAGGACAGTGAAGTTGAGTTCCCCGCCGACGTGCAACTCGTCTCCACCACGGATCTGCGCGGCGTCATCACCTACGCCAACCCCGCCTTCTGCCGCATCGCTGGCTACCATGTCGATGAACTGGTCGGACACAACCACAACCTGGTGCGTCACCCCGACATGCCCAAGGCCGCCTTCGCCGACCTCTGGGATCGCCTCAAGGAGGGCAACCCCTGGCGCGGCATGGTCAAGAACCGCTGCAAGGATGGCCGCTATTACTGGGTCGACGCCTATGTGACCCCCATCTACGAGAACGGCAAGATAAGCGGCTACCAGTCGGTGCGCTGCAAGCCGGAGCCCCAACTCAAGCGGGTCGCCGCCCAGGCCTATCAGGCTCTGCTCAAGGCCGAACAGGGCGGCGCCAGCAAGCTGCCCTCCCTGCACAGTGCCAGACCCCTGCTGCTTGGCCTGCTGATGCTGGTGCTCTTTGGCTGGGCGGCCTTCTCCCAGGGGGCCCTGACGGTGCTGCTGATGCTGCTGCCCCTGCTGGCCGTCGCCGGCACTTACTGGCGCGAACTCATCTCGCTGCCACGCTACCTCAAGCGGCTCGGCCAGCAATATGACAGTCTGACCCGGCTGGTCTACTCGGGGGACGCCCCCGGCGCCATCGCCGATTTCCATCTCAAGATGCTGCAGGCCCGCATTCGTACCGTGCTGGGTCGGGTCAACGACGCCACCCATCCCCTGCAGACCCTGGCGACCGACCTGCAGGACTCTTCCCATCAAGCCTTCCTCGACATCAACGAGCAGGATGCCCAGACCCAGCAGATGGCCGCCGCCATGACCCAGATGGCCAGCACGGCCCACGAGATAGCGCGCAACATCCAGGACACCAACAGCCAGGTGACAGAGGCACGCAGCAGTTGCCAGCACACTGTGCAGCAGCTGGATCAGACCGAGCAGCAGATGGAGCTGCTGGCCAGGCAGGCGGAGCATGCCTTCCACTCCGCCGTCGAGCTGGCGAACGAATCCGAGCGGATCGGCAGCGTCATGGGCGAGATCCAGGGCATCGCCGAGCAGACCAACCTGCTGGCGCTCAACGCCGCCATCGAGGCGGCCCGGGCCGGTGAGCAGGGACGCGGCTTTGCGGTGGTGGCGGACGAGGTGCGCACCCTCTCCACCCGCACCCACAAGGCGACCGAGCAGATCCAGGGCAGTATCCGCCAGATCCAGCAGACCCTGGGTCGCTGGCAGGGGATGATGCAGGACAACCTGGCCCAGACCCGTGAGTGCGCCCTGATGACGCGCCAGGGCTCCGGCAACCTGCATCTGGTGCTGGGGGAGATAGATCAGGTGACCGAGTTCTCCACCCAGATAGCCGCCGCGGCCGAACAGCAACAGGCGGTGGTGGAGGAGATCAGCCGCAACATCCACCAGATCTCCCAGTACTCCCGCGCCAACAGCCAGAAGATCCAGGCGGTGGACAACTCCAGCCAGGAGCTGCTCAAGCGCGCCAGCGAGCTCAGGGGGCTGAGCCAGACCTTCGGCTGAGCCGGCTCCCCTGTTGCCCCCCAGACCACGGAAGCGCCACAATGATGGCGCTTTTGTCTCACGCCGAGTAACGCACCATGATGATGACCCCTCCCCCTTCCCCCTTGAACAAGGTGGCGCGCATCGAGGCTATCCTGGCCCTGATCCCGGTCGGCCGGGTGGTGAGCTACGGCCAGGTCGCCGATCTCGCGGGCCTGCCCGGGCGGGCGCGGCTGGTGGGAAAAGTGTTGCGGGAGACGGACAAGACGCTGCCCTGGCATCGCGTGCTGGGCGCAGGCGGTGCCATCTCCTTGCCCAAGGGCTCGGCGGGTTTTGCTGAACAGGTAGGAAGATTGCAGGAAGAGGGGGTGCCGGTGATCAAGGGGCGGGTCAGGATGCGGGAGTGGCAGTGGCAGCCCGACCTCGCCGAGCTGCTCTTTCTGATCCCGTTCTAGTCCCTTTCTGGGCGATTTCGCTAGTCGCTGGCAAGGGGGCCCAGGATGTCGTCGCAACGTACCTGCACCGGTATGGTCTCGTCTTCCCGCTGCAGCAATACCAGCAGACTCTGCCTGTCCACTTCCAGCACATAGGCCGTTCCTTCCCGCGTCAGGCAGGTCATGCCTGGCCGGATTTCATGTATCTCCATGACAACCTCCCTGTCTTGTGCTGCCATCCATGCAGCCCTCTCAGTATACCGCCATCTCCCAATAAAAAGGCCCCTGTACGGGGCCTCTTTCATCATGATGTGAGCAATGGCGCGATCAGGACTTCTTCGCCTTGGCCAGACTTTCCTGCCACTTCCCGTTGTCGTAATGGGCGGTCCAGCCCGTCGCCTTGCCGTTCACCTCCGTCATCACGTACTGCTCCTTGCTCTTGCGGCTGAAGCGCACCACGGATGCGTTACCGTCAGGATCTGACGCCGGGGCGTCGGCCAGGTACTGATGCTTGGGCGACAACCGATCGCGGAAGCGCTTGAGCTCCTCCACCAGAGGCGCGCGAGTCTCACGGGATTTCGGGAAGTTGCTGGCGGCCAGGAACAGGCCGGCGGCGCCATCACGGAGCACGAAGTGGGCGTCGGACTGGGTGCACTTGAGCTCGGGCAGCGGCACCGGATCTTCCTTCGGCGGCGCTATGTCACCGTTTTTCAGGATCTTGCGGGTGTTCTTGCAGGTCTCGTTGGTGCAACCCATGTACTTGCCGAAGCGGCCGTTCTTGAGCTGCATCTCGGAGCCGCAGCGATCGCACTCGATGCTCGGCCCTTCATATCCCTTGAGCTTGAACTGGCCCTGCTCGATTTCGTAACCGTCGCAGTCCGGGTTGCGGCCACAGACGTGCAGCTTGCGGCTGTCATCGATGATGTAGGCATCCATGGCGGTGCCGCAGACGCCGCAGCGGTGCTTGGCACGCAGCGCCTCGGTTTCGGCCTCATCCCCGTCGGTGGCGGAGACGAACTCGTCGGCGCTGACCAGGTTGATGGTTTTCTTGCAGCGCTCTTTGGGCGGCAGGGCATAGCCGGAACAGCCGAGGAAGACCCCTGTGGTGGCGGTACGGATCCCCATCTTGCGGCCGCAATCCGGGCAGTCGATGTCGGTCAGCACCATCTGGTTGGCGCGCATGCCCCCCTCTTCCGCCGGCTTGTCGGCCTGCTCCAGCTCCTGGGTAAACTCGGCGTAGAAGGCGTCCAGCACCTTCTTCCACTCCAGGCTGCCTTCGGCGATGCCATCGAGCTTGTCTTCCATCTTGGCGGTGAACTCGTAGTTCATCAGCTCGACGAAGTTCTCCACCAGGCGGTCGGTGACGATCTCACCCATCTTCTCGGCGAAGAAGCGGCGGCTCTCGACCCGCACATAGCCGCGATCGACGATGGTGGAGATGATGGAGGCGTAGGTGGACGGACGGCCGATGCCGCGTTTTTCCAGCTCGCGCACCAGGGCCGCCTCGGTGAAGCGGGCGGGCGGCTTGGTGAAGTGCTGACGGGGATCCAGCTTGACCAGTTTGAGGATCTCGCCGACGGTCACCGCCGGCAGCTGGCTGTCTTCCCCCTTGCGGCCCATGGGCGGCAGGGCCTTGGTCCAACCGGCGAAGCGCAGGGTGCGGCCACGGGCCTTGAGCTCGAACTCGCCCGCCTTGACGGTCAGGGTGGAGGAGTCGTACTGGGCCGGGGTCATCTGGCACGCCACAAACTGGCGCCAGATGAGGTCATAGAGCCGCATGGCGTCCGGCTCCATCCCTTCCAGCATCTCGGCAGTCACCTGCACGCTGGAGGGACGGATCGCCTCGTGGGCCTCCTGGGCATTGGCCTTGGCACCATAGAGGTTCGGCTCGCTCGGCAGATAGGCGGCGCCATACTGCTCGCCGATATATTCGCGCACCGCCTCGACCGCCTCTTTGCTGAGGTTGGTGGAGTCGGTACGCATATAGGTGATGTAACCCGCTTCGTAGAGACGCTGGGCCATCATCATGGTCTTCTTGACCCCGAAGCTCAGCCGGGTGGAGGCCGCCTGCTGCAGGGTGGAGGTGATGAAGGGAGCGGACGGCTTGGAGCCGGTCGGCTTGTCTTCCCGGTTCACCACCTTGTAGTCGACCCCTTCGAGGGCGGCCACGGCGGCGAAGGTCTCGGCCTGGGTCACCGGCTTGAAGTCGACGCCGTTGCGGCTGACCACTTCCATCCGCAGCTCGCTCTTCTCGGCGGTGAGCAGGTCGGCGTTGAGATCCCAGAACTCCACCGGCACGAAGGCCTTGATCTCGCGCTCTTTGTCGACGATGAGGCGCACCGCGACAGATTGCACCCGGCCGGCGGAGAGACCGCGGGCCAGCTTCTTCCACAAGAGCGGGGAGACCATGTAGCCCACCACCCGGTCGAGGAAACGACGGGCCTGCTGGGCGTTGACGCGGTGGATGTTCAGCTCGGACGGCTGGGCGAACGCTTCCTGGATCGCGGTCTTGGTGATCTCGTTGAACACCACCCGCTTGTAGCGGCTGTCGTCGCCGCCGATGATCTCCCGCAGGTGCCAGGCGATCGCTTCCCCTTCTCTATCCAAGTCGGTTGCGAGATAGATGGTGTCGGCCTTGGCGGCCAGACTTTGCAACTCGCTGACCACTTTTTCCTTGCCGGGCAAAATCTGGTAGTTGGCCTGCCAGCCGGCGGTCGGGTTGATCCCCATCCTGGAGAACAGGGCGTTGCGATCCTTGGCCGCCTTCTCGGATTCGCTGAGCTTGATGCCGCGAATGACAGGTTTTTTGGGCTCTGTGCTGGCGCTGCCGCTGGTCGGCAGATCGCGCACGTGACCGACGCTGGATTTCACCACGTAGTCCTTGCCCAAATATTTGTTGATGGTCTTGGCCTTGGCCGGAGACTCCACTATGACCAGTGATTTGCCCATGCTGTAACTATTATCCTCATTGCACCCGACGGGGTTGGCGTGCGGTTTTGTGGGGCTGTATAAGAGATTTGACGGGAAAAAGCAATCTTGTGAACAAATTTGCCATGCAGCCCGAACCGCCTTGCTTCTTTATTTATTAATGCGAAGGGGACGCGCGGGAAGCAACCGCTTTTTTGTTTTTATGCTATATCCCCCCCTTTTTTAGATTGGAAATGACATATCCAGCCACCCCCGTCACATAAAAAACCATCTTGGTTATCAGCTTGTTACAAAGGATGAAATCTCTTTATAATGGCCGCACGCCGCAGCTTTGTGCGCGGAAGGAACCGCTCCCCATATAAAAATCGAAAGGATGTAGTCATGAAGCACTTCGAGGTCAACTTCGACGGCCTGGTCGGCCCCACCCACAACTATGCCGGTCTCTCCTATGGCAACGTGGCGTCCCAGAGCAACGCCAAGGAGGCGTCCAATCCGAAGGAGGCCGCCAAGCAGGGGCTGCGCAAAATGAAGGCGCTGACCGAGCTCGGCATGACGCAAGGGGTGCTGGCGCCGCAGGAGCGGCCGGATCTCGCCACCCTGCGCCGCCTCGGCTTCACCGGCAACGATGCCAGCGTGCTGGCCCAGGCCGCGAAACAGGCCCCCGCCGTGCTGGCCGCCTGTTACTCCGCCTCCAGCATGTGGACCGCCAACGCCGCCACCGTCTCGCCGAGCGCCGACACCCAGGATGGCCGCATCCATTTCACCCCCGCCAACCTGACCAACAAGTTCCACCGCTCCCTGGAGCCCGAAGTGACCGGTCGCATCCTGCGCGCCGTGTTCAACAACGACCGTCACTTCAGCCACCACCAGCACCTGCCGGAGAACGACCACTTCGGTGACGAGGGGGCAGCCAACCACACCCGGCTGTGCCGCGCCTATGGCGAGGCCGGGGTCGAGCTGTTCGTCTATGGCCGCAGCGCCTTCGACGTCTCCCAGCCGGCTCCCAAGCGCTACCCGGCCCGCCAGACCCTGGAGGCGAGCCAGGCCATCGCCCGCCTGCACGGCCTGGGGGAAGAGAGCGCCGTCTTTATCCAGCAGAACCCGGACGTGATCGATCAGGGGGTGTTCCACAACGACGTGATCGCGGTGGGCAACCAGAACGTGCTCTTCTTCCACCAGCAGGCGTTCCTCAACACCGCCTCGGCCCTGGCCGAGGTGCGCACCAAGTTCGGCGAGGGGGAGCTGCACTTCATCGAGGTGCCGACTGCCGAGGTGTCGGTGCAGGATGCGGTGAAATCCTATCTGTTCAACACCCAGATCCTGACCCTGCCCTCCGGCGAGATGGCGATCATCGCCCCCACCGAGTGCCGTGACAACCCGGCGGTATCCGCTTATCTGGCCAGGCTGGTGACCCTGGGCACCCCCATCAAGGGGGTACATTTCATGGACGTGAAGCAGAGCATGCGCAACGGCGGCGGCCCCGCCTGCCTGCGCCTGCGGGTCGCCATGAACGACGCCGAGCTCGCGGCGGTCAACCCGGCCTGCCTCATCAACGACAGCCAGTTTGCCCGTCTGGACAACTGGGTCGAGCGTCACTACCGCGACAGCCTGTCGCTGGACGATCTGCGCGATCCTGCCCTGGTGCTGGAAACCCGCACCGCCCTGGACGAGCTGACCCAGATCCTCAAACTCGGATCCGTCTACCCCTTCCAGCGCTGAGCACAGGCTCGCAGCGAAGCCGCGACATCAGCATAAACAGAGAGCCGGGCAATGCCCGGCTCTCTTGTTAGTCCTTTGCACTGAGCTATAAAACCTGTTCACGAGCTGTAGCGAGAGATCGTCAGCAAGGTGAAGAGCAGCACAGGAACCGGAGTGTGTAGATACACATGAGAACTCTTGGTTACAAACAAGCGAGCAGCACATGAGCCTTGATCACGACCTCGCAGTAAGCTCGAAACAGGTTCTCAGCGCCAGGGGCTCTGCTGCCACAGGCGACCAAGGGCGCCTTCCAGCGCCTGGGCCCCCTGCTGACCCAGCCGCTGGGTCAGGCTCTTGGGCTTGCGGTAGCTGATGCCGACCACCTTGTGGTGGCTGGCCTGGGCCAGCAGGTAGTCATCGCTGGTGCAGAGTGCATCCACCAGACCGAGCTGCTTGGCCTGACTCGCCAGCCAGTGCTCCCCCGTGGTGACCTTGTCGATGTCGAGGCCGGGTCTGTGCTCGGCCACGAACCCCTTGAAGCGCTCGTGGATGGCTCCCAGCTCCTCGCGAAACTTCTCCCGCCCCAGATCGTCGTTCTCGCCGAACATGGTGATGGTGCGCTTGTACTGGCCGGCGGTGTGCATCTCGAACTCGATGTCATGCTTTTTCAGGAGTTTGTTGAAGTTCGGCAACTGGGCTATCACCCCGATGGAGCCGACGATGGCGAAGGGCGCCGCCAGTATCTTGTCCGCCACGCAGGCCATCATGTAGCCGCCGCTCGCCGCCACCTTGTCGATGGCCACCGTCAGCGTGATGTCCTTGTCCCGCAGGCGCTGCAGCTGGGAGGCCGCCAGGCCATAGCCGTGCACCACGCCGCCGCCGGACTCGAGGCGCAGCAGCACCTCGTCACCGGGCCGGGCGACCCCAATCACGGCGCTCACCTCTTCCCGCAGGGAGGCCACCTCCCTGGCGTCCATGCTGCCGTGAAAATCGAGCACAAAGAGCCGGCTGCGCTCGTCCTCTGTCTTGGCGCGCGCCTTCTCCTCGGCCTTGCGCGCCTTGTCCATCTGCTTGCGCTCGGCCTTGCCTGCCAGGGCCGATTGCAGCTGATGACGCCCCTGCTCCAGCTCCCGGGAGAGATCGGTCACCACCAGCTCCCCCTTGCGGGCCCTGGGCTGACGGCTGCTCACCACCATCAGGACGACGGCGCCTATGGCCAGCAGTAAGGTGAGGGTCTTGGCCAGAAACAGGCCGTATTCGGTCAGAAATGCCACTTGATGCTCCGCGCTATGTTCGGTTTTTTCACATAGTAAGGAGTTTGGCTGCATGGTGCAAAAACTCTGCCATGGGCCAGGGGCAGGCAGCGCCAATTCAGGCTAGCGCCCTGTTTTCTTCACATTTTTGCCGTCTCATACTGGTCAACGGCAGGGCCGGATCAGTACACTTGCCTCCTCTATTGTCGCGCCCATCCGTCACGGATTTGTTAACAGGAGTGCACATGCTCGATTATCAGGCCCCCCGGGATCTGCTCAAGGACAAGGTCATTCTGGTAACGGGTGCCGGTGACGGCATCGGCCGCGAAGCGGCGCTCACCTATGCCGCCCACGGCGCTACCGTGGTGCTGCTCGGGCGCACCAGCGCCAAGCTCGAGGCGGTCTACGACCAGATAGAGGCGGCCGGTCACCCCCTGCCCGCCATAGTCCCTGTGGACCTGAAAGGGGCCACCGCCGCTCACTACCGGGGCATGGCCGAGACCTTCGCCCAGCAGTTCGGCCGCCTCGACGGCGTGCTGTTCAATGCCGGCCTGCTCGGCACCCTCTCCCCCTTCGAGCACATCCAGGAGAAGGAGTGGGACGAGGTGATGCAGGTCAACGTCAAATCCGAATTCCTGCTGACCCAGGCCCTGCTGCCCCTCATTCGCCAGACCGCCAAGGAGCACGGCGAGGCCTCCATCGTCTACACCTCCTCCAGCGTGGGACGAAAAGGGCGCGCCTACTGGGGCACCTATGCCATCTCCAAGTTCGCCGTAGAGGGCATGATGGAAGTGCTGGCGGACGAGCTGGAGAATACCGGGGTGCGGGTCAACACCCTGAACCCGGGCGGCACCCGCACCAGGATGCGGGCCAGCGCCTTCCCGGCGGAAGATCCCCAGTTGCTGAAGACCCCGGCCGACCTGATGCCGCTCTATCTCTATCTGATGGGGCCGGACAGCCGTGGCAAGACAGGCCAGACCTTCGTGGCCCAGCCCAAATAAATCAACAAACTAACCAGATAGGGTTAAAGTGAAGAGGGGTGCCAGTCGCGCCCTGTTGAATCCCATCGGCCCCTGACAGGTTGCACTATGTTTCGTCCCAAGAGCACGTTTGAGCAATGGCGGATCTTCCAGGCCGTGGTGGACTGTGGCGGTTACGCCCAGGCCGCAGAGGCGCTGAACAAGAGCCAATCCTCCCTCAATCATGCGGTCGCCAAGCTGCAACAGAGCCTGGGGCTGGCCCTGCTGGAGGTGAGGGGGCGCAAGGCGGTGCTGACACCGGCGGGGGAGATCTTCCTCAAACGGGCCCGTCAGCTCAGCCAGCAGGTGGAAGAGCTGGAGAACCTGGCCAACAACCTGGAGCGCCAGTGGGAGCCGCAGATCAACCTCTATGTCTCCGCGCTGCAGCCCAGAGACCGGCTCTACCGGGCGCTGGCGCACTTCCACCCCCGCAGCCGGGGTTGCCGCATCAATCTGCACGAGCGGATCCATTGCCACTTCAATGCGCTCCAGGTGGGGGATCTGATGCTCTCCGAGCACCTGCCCCACGATCGCACCGGCCTGCCGCTGGACGAGGTCTGCCTGCTGCCGCTGTGCGCGGCCGGGCATCCCCTCGCCGGGCAGGAGGAGCCCATCACGGCGGAGCTGCTCGCCAGCCATAACCAGATAAGCCTGCACCCGCCCATCCACCGCTCGGTGGACTGGAACGATGCGGACGACACCGGCTGGAAGGCGACCCACTATCACGAGGTGCTCAGCATGGTGCGCCTCGGCCTTGGCTACGCCTGGGTACCTGGCCACCTGGTGCGGGAGGAGCTCGCCAGCGGCGCCCTGGTGCAGCTCGATCTGGCCGGCGGCAGCGAGCGCTACCTCTACACCTACCTGCTCACCCCCTCCACCGATGCCCTGGGCCCGGCGGCCGAGCTGCTGCTGCGCTGCCTGCGCAACGAATACCAGGCCGACAACGGCAAGTAATGCTCCGCCGGCCACCACGGCCGGCCTCTTCTTATGCCGCCGGCGTCAATGCCGCAGTGCCCGCCAGGGGCGCCTCACACATTGGGCACCCGCCAGCAGGCGGCCAGCGCAGCCAGCGCCAATGCGGTGGCCACCATGAAGACCCCGTGAAAACTCCAGATCTCCGCCACGGTCCCCGCGATGGCACCCGCCATGATGGAGCCGGTGCGGATGCTGTTGGCAAACAACGTGGTCGCCACCCCGGCCCGACCCGGCATCAGATCCTGGAAATAGGACATGCCGATGCCGGCGACTATGCCGATGAAGATGGCGTTGAGCAGCTGCAGCGCGATGAGGGCCCCCTGGCTCGACAGCGTCACCAGGCCGGCGTAGAAACCGACCCCGGCCAGCACCGCCAGCAGCATCATGGGCCGCTTGCCAAAGCGCCGGGTGTAGTAACCCGCCAGCAGCATGAAGGGGATCTCCAGGGCCGCCGCCGTGCCCATCAGGATGCCGGCCAGCTTCTCCTCCAGCCCCAGCTCGCGGGTGATGTAGAGCGGCATGTTGATGAGGTACATGCTGTTGCAGGTCCACATCAGGGTGGAAGCGATGAAGAGCGCCCGCACCGAAGGATCTCGCCAGCTGCTGACCCGCTCCCCCCCGCCCTGGCTGCTCGGCAGCGGCAGGGAGGGCAGCCAGCGCCAGACCACCAGGGCGCAGATCAGATAGGCCAGGGCGGAAGCCAGATACATCACCTCGAAGCCGTAGCCGATGGCGAGCGCGAAGGCGGCCGGCGGCCCTATCACCCAGGCCAGGGAGAACTGGGCCCGCAGCACAGAGCTGAACATGTCCGCCCGCTTGTTGCGGCTGTCGGCGTATTCCCGCGCCAGGGCAAACAGCTGGGGGCTGGCGGTGGCGGTCAGGCTCGCCAGCACCACCCCCAGGCTCACCAGCAGCCAGTATTGCCGGTTCCAGGCAAACAGCAGGGAGAGCACTATGCCAGCAAGGCAGCAGCGCAGGATCAGCTGCTTGCGATCCCCCCCGTTGTCGGAGCGATGGCCGAGCCACTGGCTGATGAGGATGCCGATCACCGCGTTGACGGTATAGAAGAGCCCCACCAGGAAGGGGCGCACCTGTACCTCTTCGGCCAGAAACAGGCTCAAGGTGGGCACCTGGAGTGCCACCGCCACCCCGGTCATGAAGGTCACGGCGAGGAAAGAGAGAGAGACGGGATCCGGCCTCTTGCGGGCAGCACTCAGCAAACTCATAGAGATACCATTGATATGGAAGAGAAAAGGAAGCCAGAAGCCGGCGGATGTACAGCATGACGGCGATTATTTTATGCGATTATCAACAGCCACCTCAAGGCTTGCGAGGCCACGTCCAAGTCCGTACATTGGTAAACCCTCTGGCCAGTACAAGGATTTCACATGTTTGATTTTGATCGGGAGATAGATCGCAGCGGCACCATGAGCCTGAAGTGGGACAAGTACAAGGGTCAGGATGTCATGCCCATGTGGGTGGCCGACACCGATTTCGCCTCGCCCCCCGCCGTCATCGAGGCCCTCACCGCGCGGGTGGCCCACGGCGTCTTCGGCTATTCCCGCCCCTCCCCCCCGCTGATCGAACTCATCATCACCCGTCTGCAGCAGCGCTATGGCTGGACCATATCCCCGGAGTGGCTGGTCTTCCTGCCGGGGGTGGTGCCCGGTCTGAACCTCGCCTGCAAGGCCTGGAGCCAGCACGGCCGTGGCATCATCACCCCCAAGCCGGTCTATTACCCCTTCCTGCAGGCACCGGGCTTCAACGATCGCCCCCTGCTGACCGTCCCCATGATGGAGGAGGCCGGACGCTGGGTGCTGGATCTGGAAGAGCTGGAGCGCCAGGCTCCCTCCGCCGACCTGCTGCTGCTGTGCAACCCGCAGAATCCGGGGGGCACCGTCTTCACCCGCGAGGAGCTGCTCGCCATCGACGCCATCGCCGAGCGCCACAATCTGGTGGTCTGCTCGGATGAGATCCACTGCGATCTGCTGCTGGACAAGGATGCCCGCCACATTCCCTACGGTGCCCTGAACCCGTCGGCCGCCGAGCGCTCTGCGGTCATGATGGCGCCGAGCAAGACCTTCAACATCGCCGGCCTGTGCTGCTCCTTCGCCGTGATCCCCAACCCCCGCCTGCGGCTCAAGCTGCAACAGGCGATGCGCGGCATCAGCGCCGACGTCAACCTGCTGGGCTTTGTCGCCGCCGAGGCGGCCTACGAGGGTGGCGAGCAGTGGCTCAGCGAACAGCTCGACTATCTGAGGGCCAACCTGGCGCTGATCGAGCAGGCGGTGGCCCGCTGGCCTGGCGTCAAGCTGGCAAAGAATCAGGCGACCTATCTCGCCTGGATCGATGTGAGCGCCCTCGGGCTGGATGATCCCGTCGCCTTCTTCGAGCAGGCGGGGGTCGGTCTCTCCCCGGGCGCCCAGTTTGGCGACGGCCAGTTCGTGCGCCTCAACTTTGGCTGCACCCGGGCTCGCCTCATCCAAGCCTTGGCGCGCATGGAGAAGGCCATTCTCCAGCGCACGATCTGACAAGGAGTCCCCTTGACGGGAATGGTGAAAGCCATTCAGGTTCACATCTGATATAGATAAGATGTGACACATGACGGGATGAGCCTGGCTCATCCTTTTTTCAGCCATTGTTCCGGTTCACTATGCACCCACGAGCCCTGCGTCACCTGTCGCGCCTGTCACTTGCCGCCCTGCCCTGGCTGGCGGCCATGCTGGCACAGCCCCTCTCGGCCACCCCCGCCTATGTCACCATAGGCACGGGGGCGCTCAACGGCGTCTACTACCCCACGGGGGGCGCCATCTGCCGTCTGCTCAACGACGACAGCAGCAACCACGGGCTGCACTGCACCGTGCAGAGCACCTCGGGCTCCATCGCCAACCTGGCCGCGCTGGCCAAGGGCGACATCCAGCTGGCGCTGGTGCAGTCGGATGTCCTGTACCATGCGGCCCACGGCAGCGGCCCCTTCGCGGGCCAGAGCCCGAACGCGCAGCTGCGCAGCCTGCTGCGGCTCCACAAGGAGTCCCTGACCCTGCTCGCCAGCGCCACCAGCAACATCACCACCCTGGCGGACATCGAAGGCAAGCGGGTCGATCTCGGCGCCCCCAACTCCGGGGACAGGGTCACCAGCCGGGCACTGCTCGACGCCATGGGCTGGCAGGAGAGCCAGTTCGCCGTGCCCCCCGTCGCCTCTGCAGGCAACCGGCTGGAGGGGCTCTGCAACGGCACCCTGGATGCCGCCTTCCTGGTCGCCGGCCACCCCAACCAGGCAATAGGCGATCTGACCGGTCGCTGCCAGGCCCGCCTCATTCCCATCGAGGGGGAGCAGGTCGACAAGCTGCTCAAGCAGTATCCCTACTATGAGCGCAGCCGCATCGGCGCCAACCTCTACCCGGGGCAGACCAGCTCCGTCGCCACCTTTGCGGTGACCGCCGAGCTGGTGGCCGAGGCCAGCCTGCCTGAAGATCAGGTGCGCACCCTGCGCGACGTGCTGAGCCGCAATCTCAAGCAGTTCACTCGCCTGCACCCGGCGCTCACCACGCTCACCCCCGAATCCATGCAGGCGGGAGACATACTCCCGCTCCACCCCGGCATGCTGGATGCCACGCCGACCCTGTTGCCCGACGCTCCCTCCGGGGCCGAGGCCACCTCGGGGGCGCTCCCCACGGCGCCGTCCGCCCCCACCAGTGCGGCCACCCCGCTGGAAGGAGCTGAGGTGCTGCCGGAGCAACCCGCCGGCGCCACCCTGCCGGCCAGTTCGGATGCGGTGACGACCGAACAAGCCCCGGCACTGACCACGCAACCTACGCCGGCAGAGGCAAGGTCGGCGCAGGGCAGCGAGCCGGACGCGGCCGGGATCACCACCCCCTCGGCGGCAAAGGGCACAGCGCAAGCACCGACCGAGGCGCCCGCACCGGGCAGCCCAAGCGGTGCCTCGCCGCTCACCGGCGAGACGCCTGCCTCCGCCCAATGACGGGGAGAGCACAATGCAAGAGGCCACCCAAGGGTGGCCTCTTGTCATCCGGATGTGCGCCGACGAGCGGCGCCGGGCCTATCCCTTGGGAAGCGGCAGCGAGTCCGGGCGCTGGATCTCCTCCTCCACCCAGTGCAGCAACTGCTTGATGGCCCGCGACAGCACCTGGTTCTGACGCACCACATACCCCAGGCTGGTGCCGGGGAAGTCGGTGAGCCGGGTCACCGGGGCGGTGAGCTTGAGCCGCGGATGGAGGGAGAAATCCGGCACTATGGCGACGCCAAAGCCCGCCTCCGCCCAGTCGAGCTGGGCATCCACGCTGCCCACCTCCATGATGCGGCAGCTCGGCAGCCCGAGCAGGGGCAAGGAAGGGTCGATCAGTGCCCGGGTGCGGGTGTCGTGCCCCAGCAGGATGAGGGTGGGCTCGTCGAGGGGATCGCTCTCCCCGGCCTTGGCACGGGCCTGCCAGCGGGTGAGCCCCTGCCCCAGCGCGCACCAGGTCACCTGCTGCAATTCGGTGTAGAAGAGCGGCTCGCTGCGCTTTTGCGCCATCACGAAGCCGAGATCCGCCTTGCCCGCCCTGACCAGATCCGCCGCCTGATCCGAGGTGGTGTTGAACAGGGTGAGATCGATGCCGGGAAAGGCCTGCTTGAAGCGCTGGAACGGCTGGATCAGCAGCAGGCGCGAGATGATGTCGCTGGCGGCGATGGCGAGCGTCCCCTGGCTCAGCTGGCTGAGGGCGTTGAGATCGGACTGGCAGAGCTGCAACTCGTTGATGGCGCGCTCGGCGCTTTGCAGCAATCGCTCCCCCGCCTGGGTCAGTCGAAACGGGCTGCGTTCAATCAGCTTGACCCGGGTGGCCTGCTCCAGGTTCTTGAGGTGCAGGCTGACGTTGGGCTGGGTCATGTGCAATTCGGTGGCGGTCTGGCCGAAGTGCTGCAGGCGAGCCAGGGTGACGAAGGTATTTAACCAGTGAATATCCAACATGAGGTAACTCTCACCCACGGCCGGCGCGGGGTGGCGCGTCATGGCGGGGCTTTGCCGATAAATTGGCCATAATTATATGACTTACTTATCGGAATTATAAAGATAATTAATTTTTCTAATCCGCACAGGGCTCCTAGGATGGACGCCTAACGTCTTAGGAGAAAGAGTCATGTCGTCTATCGTAGTCGTAGGTGCTAACTGGGGTGATGAAGGCAAAGGCCGCATCGTCGATTATCTGGCAGGCCAGTCCGCCGCCAGCATCCGTTTCCAGGGCGGCAACAACGCCGGCCACACCGTGGTCAACGATCTTGGCACCTTCAAGCTGCACCAGCTGCCAAGCGGCGTCTTCAACCCGGATTGCCTGGTCGTGCTCGGCCCTGGCATGGTCATCAGCCCGGAGCCGCTGACCAAGGAACTGGCCGAAGTGAAGGCCGCCGGCGTGACTCCCAAACTCGCCATCTCTGACAGAGCCACCTTCTGCCTGCCGATCCACGCCCTGGAAGACACCCTGGAAGAAGTCCGTCTGGGTGATGGCGCCTATGGCTCCACCCGTCAGGGCATTGCCCCGGCTTACGGTGATCGGGTCATGAAAAAGGCGATCCTGGTGGGCTGGCTGAAACAGCCGGACGTGCTGGTCGAGCGTATCCAGTTCTTCCTCGACTGGAAACTGCCGCAGCTCAAAGCCCTCTACCCCAGCTTCGAATTCAAGCAGACCGCCCAGGAGATGGCCGACTGGCTGCTGGAAGTGTCCGCCCCCTGGATCGACGCCGTCTGCAACGTCAGCGAGCCGCTCAAGGCCATCCAGGCACAGAACGGCACACTGCTGTTCGAAGCCCAGCTGGGCGCCGGCCGTGACCTCATCTACGGCGAGTACCCCTGGGTGACCTCCTCCCACGTCTCCGGCGCCTACGCCGGCATCGGTGGCGGCCTGCCGGCCCTGCGCCCCGAGCGCGTGATTGCCGTGGCCAAGGCGTTCAGTACCTCGGTCGGTACCGGCACCCTGATCACCGCCATGGAGAACCAGGAAGAGTTCCGCAAGTTCGCCAACGAGTTCGGCGCCACCACCGGCCGTCCCCGTGACATCGGTTACTTCGATGCGGTCGCCACCAAGCAGGGTCTGGAGATCCAGGCTGCCAACGAGATCGCCCTGACCAAGCTGGACTGCCTCTCCGGCATGCCGGATCTGAAGATCTGCGTGGCCTACGAAGGTGCCAACACCGAGAACCCGATCTGGCCGCAAACCGCCGGTCTGAAGCCGGTGTACGAGTCCATGGAAGCCTGGAGCGAAGACATCTCCCACATCCGCAAGTTCGAAGACTTGCCCAAGGCTGCCCAGCACTATGTGCTGCGCATCGAAGCCCTGCTGGGTGTGCCGGTTCCCATGGTCTCCGTCGGCCCGGGCCGCGAGCAGATGATACTGCGCTAAGCCGCCCGCGGCTGTCAGCAAGATGTCAAAACCGGCCTCATGGAGGCCGGTTTTTTTATGGCCGGCCCGCTCCCCGCCGAGTGGCTGACGGACGCCCAGGCCACGCCGCAGCGGAAGCCGCGCCTTGAGATAAGCCCGGCTCTGACATTCTGCTTCGAGCGGGTTTGCTCCATGGCCAGCCGCACGATGAGTCAGACCACCCAAGCCCAGGTGCGCATGAGCCACGCCCTCACCCTGCTGCAACAGGGACTGAACCCGCTGGAGGCGGCCCTCGCCTGCGGTTACGACGCCCCCAGCCGCTTCGCCGCCCGCTTCAAGCAGGCGTTCGGTCTGACCCCCTACCAATATCTGCGCACCTGCCCCCGCAACTGACCCGCAACGCCAAGTAAATAGTTACTAAAAACAACTCCTGTGTAACCTCATGTAACCCGGTGATCCCGATCACACAGTTCCCCGCCCGGAGTGTGACGCAGCGCCAACCTTTCCGCTTTCTTTCCCCTAGAATGGCCATGAAAACGTTTTTACTAAAATAAACACAAAAAAGCACCTTCCTTAACCTACAAAATCGTCATTGTAGCGAGATATGTTTCGTAAAAGTTTACTTTCCATCGCCCTGGGTGTCGCCCTGTTTGGCCTGGCCGCCTGCAACGGCAATGACTCGAATGCCCCGACCCCAGCCGGCGCCACCCTGGCGAACCAGTACAGGAACGTGATCGATCGCACCGGCACCCCGCTCCAGTTCCGTGACTTTGACAGCTACTCCAACCTCAAATACAACCCCCTGCTCGATCTCGGGGCCTGGCACGGCTTCCTGCTGCCCAAAAGCGACAACGAGTGGGGGGGCTTCACCGGCCCCATGGTGATCGCCGAAGAGTACAGCCTCTTCTTCGCCAGCGAGCTGGACAAGCTGACCCTGAGCGATGAGAGCGGCCGTCAGTACCCGCTCACCAGCGCCAGCAAGCATGAGATCTACGCCATCCCCGGCGCCCTGGTGCAGCGCTTCGAGTTCGAGCCCTTCACCCTGGAGCTGGAGCTGCGCTACGGCGATGCCCGCACTGCGCTGATCCGCACCCGTCTGGTGAACAATCAGGATGCGCCCCTCACCCTGACCCTCAACTGGCAGGGGGAGCTGCTCCAGCAGTGGGATGCCAACAAGACGGTCGCCGAGCAGTATCCCGACTGGCGCCGCACCATCAGCCAGAGCGAGCGCGGCGTGGCATTCCAGTTCGGCGAGCTGCGCAGCACCTGGAACATCATGCAAAGCGGCAGCGCCAGCTACCGCATCGATCGCACCCTGCCCAGTCGCACCACCCTCGACGAGCAGGGGCTCGGCTACGTGAGCGAGGCCAGCCTCACCCTGGCCGCCAAGGGCCAGCAGGATATCTACACCCTGCAGAGCTATGTCCACAGCAGTGCTGACGCAAACCGCTTCCAGCAGAGCCGCAACGCTCTGCTGGCCAAGCCTGCCAGCTATTTCGACGACTCCATCCGCCGCTGGGAGGATTACCTGGCGCGCGGCCTCTCCAATCAGGGGATCCCGGAGTCGGAGCGCCGCATCGCGGTCAAGGCGATGGAGACCCTCAACGGCAATTGGCGCTCACCGGCTGGCGCCATCCTTCATGACGGGGTGACCCCCTCCAACACCGCCCGCTGGTTCGACGGTGTCTGGGCCTGGGACAGCTGGAAACACGCCTACGCCATGGCCCACTTCAACCCGGAGGTGGCCAAAAATAACGTGCGCGCCATGTATGACTATCAGGTGCAGCCGGACGATCCGGTGCGGCCGCAGGATGCGGGCATGGTGATCGATGCCGTCTTCTACAACAAGCTCGCCGATCGCGGTGGTGACGGCGGCAACTGGAACGAGCGCGATACCAAGCCGCCCCTCTCCGCCTGGGCCATCTGGGAGATCTACAGCGCCACCAAGGACAAGGCCTTCATCGCCGAGATGTATCCGAAGATCCAGGCCTATCACGACTGGTGGTACAGGGCGCGGGACAACAACCACAACGGCATCATCGAGTACGGCGCCACCCGTCACGTCGAGCACAACGACGAGTTCGGCAACATCACCTTCAAGGTGCGATATGGGAGTGGCGTGCCCGCCGGGCTGGATCTCACCAGCTGTACCGACGAGGGGGACGGCTGGTACGGCTGCGCCGGCATGGCGCTTTACCAGCAGATGCTGAGCGTTGGCGGTTACGACGAGATGGATATCGGCGCCCAGCACGGCGCCGGCTGGGAGTCCGGCATGGACAACGCCGCCCGCTTCGGCTTTATCGAGCAAGACCAGTTACAACGTTATGCCGACAAGGCCTATGGCGGCGACATCGACAAAGCCCGCCAGGACTGGAACGTGGCCTTCTTCGAGAACCATGAAGGCAGTGGTGAGCTGATCGGTTTCTCCATCGATCAGGAGTCGGTGGAGCTCAACGCCTTCCTTGCGAAAGAGAAGCGTATCCTGGCGGACATGGCCGAGCTGCTCGGCAAGCCGGACGAAGGGATCCGCTACCGCGAAGGGGCGACCCAGCTCGCCGGCTATATCAACAGCTGCCTGTTCGATGAGGCCTCCGGCTTCTATTACGATCGCCAGATAGCCCAGGGGGATTTGCCCGACGCCAACGGCTGCGTCGGCAAACTGCTGACCGCCCGTGGCCGTGGCCCGGAAGGGTGGAGCCCGCTCTGGGCCGAGGTGGCGGACAAGGAGAAGGCGGCGCGGGTGCGCGAGGTGATGCTCAACGCCCGGGAGTTCAACACCAAGGTGCCGCTAGGCACCGCGGCACTGACCAACCCGGCCTACGACCCCGATATCTACTGGCGCGGCCGGGTCTGGCTGGATCAGTTCTACTTCGGGGTGAAGGGGCTGGAGAACTACGGCTATCGCAGCGATGCCCAGCTGCTGGTCAACAAGCTGTTTGCCAACGCCGAGGGGCTGGCGGGCAGCGGCCCCATCCGCGAGAACTACAACCCGGAGACCGGCGCCATGCAGGGGGCCAGCAACTTCAGCTGGAGCTCGGCCCACCTCTATATGCTCTATCGCAACTTCCTGAAGCAGAGTGACACTGCCGGGTCCCCAGCCCAAAACAGAAAGGCCTCCGCTAGGGAGGCCTTTCTTATGGCGGCGCCAGGGGCTGGCGACTTACTTGACGGTCACCCGGGCAAACTTGCGCTTGCCGACCTGATAGACGGCGGTGCCGGCGCCGACCAGCGCCTTGCCATCCTCCAGCTTGTCGCCATCACGCTTGACCGCGCCCTGCTTGATCATCCGCAGCGCCTCGGAGGTGGTCTCCACCAGACCGGCATCCTTGAGCAGGTTGGCGATGGCCAGCCCTTCCCCTTCCAGGGCCAGTTCGACCTCAGGCATCTCGTCCGGGATGGCGTTCTTGGAGAAGCGCTGAGTGAAGTCTTCGTGGGCCGCTTCGGCCGCCGCTTCGTCGTGATAGCGGGTGATGATCTCTTTGGCCAGCCAGATCTTCACGTCGCGCGGGTTGAGAGTACCGGCAGCGATGCCTGCCTTGAACTCTTCAATTTCAGCCAGCGGACGGAAGGAGAGCAGCTCGTAGTAGTTCCACATCAGATCGTCGGTGATGGACATGATCTTGCCGAACATCTCGCCCGGGGCATCGTGTACGCCGATGTAGTTGGCGGCGGATTTGGACATCTTCTTGACGCCGTCCAGACCCACCAGCAGCGGCATCATCAGCACGCACTGGGCGGCCATGCCGGCATCTTTTTGCAGCTCGCGGCCCATCAGCAGGTTGAACTTCTGATCGGTACCACCGAGCTCGACGTCCGCCTTCAGCGCGACCGAGTCATAGCCTTGCAGCAGCGGATAGAGGAATTCGTGAATCGCGATGGATTGGCCGCCGGTGTAGCGCTTTTTGAAGTCGTCGCGCTCCATCATGCGGGCCACGGTCTGCTTGGCCGCCAGCTTGATCATACCGGTCGCGCCCAGCTCGCCCAGCCAGCTGGAGTTGTACTCGATGCGGGTCTTCGCGGGATCCAGGATCTTGAACGCCTGCTCCGCATAGGTGAGGGCGTTGTGCTTGATCGCCTCTTCGGAGAGCGGCGGGCGGGTGCTGTTCTTGCCGGAGGGATCCCCCACCATGGCGGTGAAGTCGCCGATCAGCAGGATGATCTCGTGGCCCAGATCCTGGAAGGTCTTCAGCTTGTTGAGGATCACGGTATGACCCAGGTGAATGTCCGGAGCCGTCGGGTCCATCCCCAGCTTGATGCGCAGCGGGCGCCCTTCCTTCAACTTGGCGACAAGTTCTTCTTCAACCAGAATTTCTTCCGCTCCGCGCTTGATCTCGGCTAGCGCCACCTCGAGCTGGGACATTTTTTGACTCTCCAATCACGATTCCACAGGGCCAGACATATTACTGGAATGGCAGGCCAATTGGAAAGGCGGTAAACTCCGACCTTCTTCTGGGTTCAACTTCGTCAGCTTCTCATGGTCATTTGGCACGCCTTCAACTCTCTTCCTACCTGGCACCGCAAGATGGTGCTTATTCTGAGCATCCTGGTGATGATGCTGGCGGCCTGGCCAAGCGAACAGGCGGTCGCCACCCGGGTCGATGACAACGGCAACGAGCTTGCCCTGCGCCAGCCCGCCGACGCGGCCGCAGCGACCGATGAACTCGAGGCCGCGCAGCCCCTCACCCCGCCCAAGCCGCGCTACATCACCAAGCAGGTGAAGGTACGCCGGGGCGATAACATGGGGGTCATCTTCCAGCGCATCGGGCTCAATACCACGGATCTGCACCTCATCGATCAGCTCGACGGCAGCGATCCCCTGCGCATGCTGCAGCCGGGGCAGGAGCTCACCTTCAAGCTCACCGAACAGGGCGAGCTGCACAGCCTCTACTACCCCCACAGCCTGGAGCAGGCACTCAAGGTGGGCCGCAAGGACGACGGCTTCGTGGCCAGACCGGTGCGCCTTGAGCTCGACACCCGCGAGCAGGTGGCGAAGGGGGAGATCCGATCCAGCTTCTGGGGCGCCGCCAGCGAGGCAGGCATGACGGAGGATCAGATCATGGATCTCGCCGCCATCTTCGGCTGGGACATCGATTTTGCCCAGGACCTGCAGCCGGGAGACAGCTTTCGGGTGGTCTACGAAGACAAGTACCAGGATGACGAGCGAGTGGCCTCCGGCGACATCCTGGCCGCCGAGTTCATCAACCAGGGGGCCATCTATCGCGCCGTGCTGAACCAGGATGGCAACTACTACACCCCGGAAGGCAAGGCGATGCGCAAGAGCTTCCTGCGCGCCCCGGTCAACTTCAAATACATCAGCTCCAACTTCAATCCGCGTCGCCTGCACCCGGTCACCGGCAAGGTGCGCCCCCACAACGGCATCGACTACGTGGCCCCCGTGGGCACCCCCATCATGGCGGCGGGCTCGGGCAGCGTGGTGGCCGCCGGTTACAACCAGTTCAACGGCAACTATGTCTTTATCAAGCACGCCGGCAACTATGTGACCAAGTACCTGCACCTCTCCAAGCGCACCGTGAACAAGGGGCAGCGGGTGAAACAGGGGCAGACCATAGGCCTCTTGGGAGGCACGGGCCGGGTCACAGGCCCGCACCTGCACTATGAATTCGTGGTGGGCGGCGTGCACAAGAACCCGCGCACCCTCACCCTGCCCCAGGCCGAGACCCTCACCGGACGGGCGCTGGCCAGCTTCAAGGCCGAGGCCAGACCGCAACTGGCCAAGCTCGACAGTAACGAGCTGCAACTGGCACAGAACAAGCGGGACAGCAACGGCAGCTAAGGCCAGAGGGGCTGGCGGGATAATGCCCCGCCAGCCCTTTTTATTCAGCCCACTCTTGGCAACCAGATTGAGGAGAGCTCATGGCTGAGCGTTATATCGGATTAAGGTCGGGCACCAGAATATGGCATGGCATTGAGGCCGTGACCCTATTCCCCAATCTCCAGCTCTCTATCACGACCCGCAATTGAGGAGACACCATGGCTGAGCGCTATATCGGATTGATGTCGGGTACCAGAATATGGCATGGCATTGAGGCCATGACCCTATTCCCCAATCTCCTGCTCTCTATCACGACCCGCAATTGAGGAGACACCATGGCTGAGCGCTATATCGGATTGATGTCGGGTACCAGCATGGATGGCATCGATGCCGTGCTGGTCACTCTGGATGGGGAAACCCTTCGGGTGGAGGCGGCACTCTGCCACCCCTGGCCAGAGGCAACGGCCCGCGAGCTTCACGCCCTCTGCACCCCAGGGGAGAACGAGATAGACCGCATGGGGGTGGCCGACAACCTAGTAGCCCGCGAATTTGCCGCCGCCACCCTGGCGCTGCTTGCCAAGGCCGGGCTTGAGCCCAAGGATATCCGCGCCATCGGCTCCCACGGCCAGACAGTGCGCCACCGCCCCCAGCTCGGCTTTACCCTGCAGATCGGCAATGCGGCCCTGCTGGCTGCCTTGACCGGCATCGATGTGGTGGCCGATTTTCGCGCCCTGGACATGGCCCTCGGCGGTCAGGGGGCGCCCCTGGTGCCCGCCTTCCATCAGGCGATTTTTGCCAAACCCCATGCCCTGCGGGTGGTGCTGAACCTCGGCGGCATCGCCAACATCTCTGTGCTGCCGGGCCAGGCCGACGGCGTCTATGGCTTCGATACCGGCCCGGCCAACACCCTGCTCGATGGCTGGTATCGCCGCCATCAGCCCGACGGCGGCAACTACGACGCCGGTGGCCAGTGGGCGGCCAGCGGCCAGCTTGTTCCCGAGCTGCTAGCCAAGCTGCTGGCTCACCCCTACTTCGCCGCCCTCGCCCCCAAGAGCACGGGACGGGAGATGTTCACCCTGGAGTGGCTAGACCACGAGCTGGCAGGCACGGCATACGCCCCGGTGGATGTGCAGCGCACCCTGCAGGCGCTGACCTGCCACAGCATAGTCCGCCAACTGCCCGCGGTGGATGAGACGCAAACCAGGCCAGAGCTGTTCGTCTGCGGCGGCGGCGCCCACAATGGCCCCCTGCTGGGGGAGCTCGCCGCCCTGTTGCCCCGCTGGCGCCTTGCCAGCACGGCCGAGCTGGGGCTCGCCCCCGACTGGGTGGAAGGAGCGGCCTTTGCCTGGCTGGCACAGCGTTTCGTGACGCGCCAGCCCGGTAACCTGCCCGCCGTCACCGGCGCCAGCCGACCGGCTGTGCTCGGTGCCCTCTACCCCGCCTGAGCGGGCAACCTGCGCACACGAACAGAGAGGGCGGCATATGCCGCCCTCTCTGTCATTGTCCGGCTCTGTCGTCAGCCGTTATCGACCTTGTTCATTCCCCTTCTATTTCCCGCTGCAATTTCATTGCATAAATCTGGATGTCATATGCAGCCCGTATTGGTTGATTACGGCGGCTCGCTTGCGTCAATGACATCGTCGTCATGCAGCCTGGGTGAATGATATTTCCCGCCGCTGTTTCAAGGGTCGAAAACGGACACTGGCTAGCATATTTTTAAGGTCGCTGACAGCCCCGTCCATGGGCATAAAATGCATAGCCATTCATATTTAAATGCATGAACAGCAAAATATTGCCGATGATTAACCCTTTATTCACAGAATTGATCAACGTCGATCCGGCACAAACCCACGCACTGCGGCCATTTCCCTTATAAGGCGCGTTATGACATCCGGCCAGCCGTTATATATGGTGAATTGAACCACATTTTAGCTATATTTCAGAGCATTGAGCCACTTCATAGAAATGCGATCCCGGTTTGCATCCCCTGGTCGACCCCCCATAGAATCCCCCTGTCTGAATCATCAACCCGATCCATTTCTTCATCAGCCGTTCGCCCACGCAGGCGACGTCGAAGCAAGACTCGAAACAGCGATGACTGTTTTCCGTATCACCCGTCGTCATTCGTCGGGAACGGGCAACTGTTGCCGAAATAAAGCGAGACGTGCGGCAATCGAGGAGGGAAGGCGTTGACCCTACATCAATAAAGAGAAAGGAGTATCGCCATGAGTGGTACCATCATCAAATCCGCCAGAAATACCCCCAATGCCCCCCAGGATCTGGGCCCCAGCACCCAGAGCGTGGCCTTCTCCCACTACAACAATATTGCCGCCCAGCTGCCGGTCGATCCCAGGACAGGCAAACTGGTGAGTGGCGATATCCAGACCCAGGCCAGACAGTGCCTGACCAATATCAAGGCCATAGTCGAGAGCATCGGCCACGTCATGGACGACATGGTGAAAGTCACCCTCTTCCTCAAGAACATGGGAGATCTGGAGGCGGTCAACGCCGTTTATCGGGAATTCTTCCCCCGCAACCTGCCGACCCGTACCGTGCTGGCCGTGGCCGCCCTGCCGCTAGGCGCCGCCATTCAGATGGACGCCCTGCTCTCCAACGGGGAAGGTACCTTCCCGCAGGCCCCCTGCCCCCTGATCAAGCTCGCCCGAAACAGCTGCCGGGCGCCGGCCGACCCGCTCTCGACCCATACGGTGGCCTTCTCCCACTACAACAATATCGGTGCCCAGTTGCCGGTGGATGCCGCCACCGGCCAGCTGGTTGCCGGCGGCATCCAGGAGCAGGCGGCCCAGTGCCTGCGCAATATCAAAAACGTGCTGGAGAGCATAGATGTGCCCTTTGACGATATCGTCAAGGTGACCCTCTATCTGACCAGCCTCGCGGATCTGGAGGCCGTCAACGACGTCTACCGCACCTTCTTCCCCGACTCCGCCATCGCCCGCGCCGTCGCCTATCTGCCCGCCCGCAGCGTGATCGCGGCCTCTGCCCTGCCCATGGGCGCCCGGGTGCAGATGGATGCGGTCATCTCCCACGGTGACGGCACCCCGCCCCAACTGGTGGAAGACAGGCACAACCTGGTGATCCGCGCCCGCAACACCGACCAGGCACCACGCAGCCCGCTCCATAGCCAGAGCGTCGCCTTCTCCCACTACAACCATATCGCCGGCCAGCTGCCGCTCGACATGGCCACCGGCAAGGTGCTGACCGGCTGCATCAAAGAGCAGACCGCCCAGTGCCTCGGCCATATCAAGACCATCGTCGAGAGCATCGGCCATGTGATGGACGATATCGTCAAGGTGAATATCCAGGTGAAGAACATCGAGGATCTGGACACAGTAAACGCCATCTACACCAAATACTTCCCGAGCTATCTGCCGGCCCGTACCGTCATTGGCGTGAGCGAACTGCCCGCCGGCGCCCTGATCCAGATGGATGCCGTACTCTCCAATGCGGAAAGTACCCCGCCGCAAGCGTAAGGGTTGTTGCTAATGACAAAAAAGACACCGGCTTAGGCCGGTGTCTTTTTATCGGGTGTCAATATTGACGACCTTATGCTTAAAACTGACCTGTATTATCCGAGAATCTGTTTAAGCTCAGCTTCTTTCAATTTAAAAATCTCATACTCCCGCACATTTCTGCTCTTGGCGGCAGTGATCCATTGCACGCCGGTTTCATCGGCATGTTTAAATTCCAGTCTGAATACGTATTTTGCACTGGTGGCCATCGCCATCACCATACCTGCCAGAAAAGCGACTGCGGGAAGAAATAACGTCATTCCCTTTCCCTGCGCTTCAGTCGGTATAAAGTAAAATAGGATACTTGATGTGATTAACCCAAATAACAACATGTTTGTCAGTTTATCTTTCCATGTAAGTTCTTTTACTTGTACATCGGAGATCCGATTCAAATCATACGAATCAGAATTTATCTTCAGCTTTCCCTCTGACTTATCAATCAATACAGAACAAGCCATTGTAAATACTCCATCTTTTTTTAAAAAACTAGATATCACCTGATTAACTTCAAAAACCATTCACTACAATGTTAGGTCGACAAAATAACTCGCCAGTCCTATATCACTGGAAATAATACTGCATTTAACGCAGATTAATCTCCATTCAGACGCATAGAATATTACAAGCAGCACCATATGGCACCAAAAAAAATATCGTGACATAGCGAAACTTTAGACAGTTAAAATACCCAGTGGTAAACCTGAGTTATTCATCCAGGATGAATCAGGTTGCCTGAAAGAGAATTTTTCTTATAAAAAACGCCCCCCATCTTGCGATGGAGGGCGTTTTATTTTCCGGCTATTGGGCCAGTGCGACCCAATGGTCAGTGATTACAGGGGCTGTTACAGGGATTCAGCGGTCGCAACCACGTTTTCCACGGTAAAGCCAAATTCCTTGAACAGCAGCTCGGCCGGGGCGGACTCACCGAAGGTGGTCATGCCGATGATCTTGCCGCCGAAGCCCACGTACTTGTACCAGTAGTCGGCGATACCTGCTTCGATGGCGACACGCTTGGTGACGCTGGACGGCAGGACGGACTCCTTGTACTCGGCAGATTGGGCGTCGAACACGTCGGTGGCCGGCAGGGAGACCACACGCACGGCGCGGCCCTTGGCGGTCAGCTGCTCGTAAGCTGCAACGGCCAGCTCCACTTCGGAACCGGTGGCAATCAGGAGAAGCTCCGGGGTACCGGCGCAATCCTTCAGCACGTAGCCACCCTTGGCCACATCGGCCAGTTGCTGGGCGGTGCGGTCCATCTGGGGCAGGTTCTGACGGGAGAAGATCAGGGAGGTCGGGCCGTCGGTACGCTCGATGGCGTGCTTCCAGGCGATGGCAGACTCGACCTGGTCACAGGGGCGCCAGGTGCTCATGTTCGGGGTCAGACGCAGGGAGGCGATCTGCTCGACCGGCTGGTGAGTCGGGCCATCTTCACCCAGACCGATGGAGTCGTGGGTGTAGACGAAGATGGCGCGCTGCTTCATCAGGGCGGCCATGCGCAGGGCGTTGCGGGCGTACTCCATGAACATCAGGAAGGTGGCGCCGTAGGGGATGAAACCACCGTGCAGGGCGATGCCGTTCATGATGGCGGACATGGCGAACTCGCGCACACCGTAGTGGATGTAGTTGCCTGCCGCGCTCTCGGGAGTCAGGGACTTGGAGCCGGACCACATGGTCAGGTTGGACGGAGCCAGGTCGGCGGAACCACCCATGAACTCAGGCAGCAGCTTGCCGAAGGCTTCCAGGGCGTTCTGGGAGGCCTTGCGAGTCGCGATCTTGGCCGGGTTCGCTTGCAGGGTCTCGATGACCTTGGCGGATTCAGCGGCCCAGTTGGCAGGCAGCTCGCCAGTGGTGCGGCGCTTGAACTCGGCAGCCAGGGTCGGGTGCGCGGCTTCATAGGCGGCAAACTTGGCAGCCCAGTCGGATTCGAGCTTGGTGCCCTTTTCCTGCGCATTCCACTCGGCGGCGATCTCGGACGGGATGACGAAGGGCGCGTGATCCCACTTCAGGAAGGCACGGGCGGCGGCGATCTCGTCGTTGCCCAGCGGTGAGCCGTGGCAGTCGTGGGAGCCGGACTTGTTCGGTGAGCCGTAGCCGATGATGGTGCGGCAGCAGATCAGGGTCGGCTTGCCGGTCTCGGCCTTGGCGGCTTCGATGGCGGCGTTGATGGCTTCCGGGTTGTGACCGTCAACGGCCGGGATGACGTGCCAGCCGTAGGCTTCGAAACGCTTGGGGGTGTCGTCGGTGAACCAGCCTTCCACGTGACCGTCGATGGAGATGCCGTTGTCATCCCAGAACGCGATCAGTTTGCCCAGGCCCAGGGTGCCGGCCAGGGAGCAAGCCTCGTGGGAGATACCTTCCATCAGGCAGCCGTCGCCCATGAAGGCGTAGGTGTAATGGTCGACGATGTCGTGACCCGGCTGGTTGAACTGCTCGGCCATGGCCTTCTCGGCGATCGCCATGCCCACGGCATTGGTGATGCCCTGACCCAGCGGGCCAGTGGTGGTTTCGATGCCAGGGGCATAACCGTACTCCGGGTGACCCGGGGTGCGAGAGTGCAGTTGACGGAAGTTTTTCAGATCATCGATGGAGAGGTCGTAACCGGAGAGATGCAGCAGGGAGTACAGCAGCATGGAGCCGTGGCCGTTGGACAGCACGAAGCGGTCACGGTCGGCCCACTTGGGGTTGTTCGGGTTGTGCTTGAGGTGGCCACGCCACAGCACTTCGGCGATATCTGCCATTCCCATGGGGGCGCCCGGGTGACCGGAGTTGGCTTTTTGAACGGCATCCATACTCAATGCGCGAATGGCATTGGCAAGCTCTTTACGAGAAGGCATCTGTATCTCCTGCGATTGCTTCATTTGATGGCCAAGATTAAGGCGCGTTATTGTCCCAGCAGGGCGGGCGCGGTGCAAATATTATCTGGGCGAATAAAGTGGCTTTGGGAGCACAATCGCTTTTCTGGCCCGGGAAAACGATTCAATCCGCCCCCTCTCTTACCCCCATCGGGGTGGTTGCCCCCTCAGCCTTGGCCCGGGCGGGTCCAACCCCAAATAGTGCTGGCAATCACCCAGTGACCTAATTAAAATAGACGTCCAGATGTAGATACCTCTACAGATATACTGTCATTTTCCGGTTATGGCCAAGGCGATAACCCCATACGAATCGAGAACCAATCATGGCAAAGCTGTTTACTTCCGAGTCGGTCTCCGAAGGCCATCCCGATAAAATCGCCGACCAGATCTCCGATGCGGTGCTGGACGCCATCCTGGTGCAAGACACCAAGGCGCGCGTCGCCTGCGAGACCCTGGTCAAGACCGGCATGGTGATGGTGGCTGGCGAAGTAACCACCTCTGCCTGGGTCGACATCGAGCAGATCGTGCGCGACACCGTGCGCGAAATCGGTTACACCCACTCCGACATGGGCTTCGATGCCGACTCCTGCGCCGTGCTGAACGCCATCGGCAAGCAGTCCCCGGACATCAACCAGGGTGTGGACCGTACCGATCCGCTGGAGCAGGGTGCCGGTGACCAGGGCCTGATGTTCGGCTACGCCACCAACGAAACCGACGTGCTGATGCCCGCCCCCATCACCTACTCCCACCTGCTGGTGAAGCGTCAGGCCGAAGTGCGCAAGAACGGCACCCTGCCGTGGCTGCGCCCGGATGCCAAGAGCCAGCTCACCTTCGCCTACGACAGCGAAGGCAAGATCCTGGGTGTGGATGCCGTGGTGCTCTCTACCCAGCATTGCGACTCCATCAGCCACAAGGATCTGGTGGAAGCGGTGCGCGAGGAGATCATCAAGCCGGTGCTGCCGGCCGAGTGGATCAACAAGGACACCAAGTACTTCATCAACCCGACCGGCCGTTTCGTCATCGGCGGCCCCATGGGTGACTGCGGTCTGACCGGTCGCAAGATCATCGTCGACACCTACGGCGGCATGGCCCGTCACGGTGGTGGCGCCTTCTCCGGCAAGGATCCGTCCAAGGTGGACCGCTCCGCCGCCTATGCCGCCCGCTACGTGGCCAAGAACATAGTCGCCGCCGGTCTGGCTGCCCGCTGTGAAGTCCAGGTCTCCTACGCCATCGGCGTGGCCGAGCCGACCTCCATCAGCGTCGAGACCTTCGGCACCGGCAAGGTAGCCGAGGAGCTGCTGGTCAAGCTGGTGCGCGAGTTCTTCGAGCTGCGTCCCTACGGCCTCATCGAGATGCTGGATCTCAAGCGTCCCATCTACCAGGCGACCGCTGCCTACGGCCACTTCGGCCGTGACGAGTTCCCCTGGGAGAAGACCGACAAGGCCGCTCTGCTGCGCGACGCCGCCGGTCTGTAAGGCTGGCTGTTGTGATAAAAGGGGAGCCTGGCTCCCCTTTTGCTTATCCGCTACCCGACGAGACCTCGATGTCAGCCACCAGAGTCCAACTCGACGCATCCCTGCTCCAGCTGCTGCACCAGCGGGTCGACGCCTGCTTAGTGCAGGCGGAGACACGCCTCGGCCGCCCCTTCCCGCGCCCGCAGATCCACTGCAACATGCGGGGCCGGGCGGCGGGGTCGGCGCGGCTGCAAACCTGGGAGCTGCGCTTCAACCCGGCGCTCTATCAGGCCAACCAGCAGGCCTTTCTGGCCGAGGTGGTGCCCCATGAGGTGGCGCACCTGCTGGTCTATGCACTCTGGGGGGAAGGGCGCGGCAAGTCGCGGGTGCTGCCCCACGGCCGCCAGTGGCAGTCGGTGATGCGGGAGGTGTTCGGCCTCGCCCCCAACACCACCCACAGCTTCGATCTCGCCGTGCTGGCCCAGCGTACCCATGCCTACGCCTGTGCCTGCCAGCAGCATCAGCTCTCGGTGCGTCGTCACAACAAGGTGGTGCGCGGCGAGGCTCGCTATCACTGCCGCCGCTGTCGCCAGCCCCTGGTGCTGACAGCGGATTGAGTCAACCCGTGTCGCGCCCCTGTGTTAGGGTGCGCAGCTTCTTCATTCACTCGTTTCATTGCCAAGGATCTTCATGTTTCGCCCTCTGATTTCCCTCTGCCTGGCCTTGCTGGTCAGTGCCCCGGCCCATGCCCAGGCCCCCCAGACCTTTCGCGCCGCCAAGCAGGATCTGAACAAGCTCTACCAGAGCCACCCCACCACCTTCTATTGCGGCTGCAACATCAAGTTCAGCGGCAAGCAGATGGCCCCGGACTGGGAGAGCTGCGGCTACCTGCCGCGCAAGCAGGCCAATCGCGCCTCTCGCATCGAGTGGGAGCACGTGGTCCCCGCCTGGGAGTTCGGCCACCAGCTCCAGTGCTGGCAGGAGGGCGGGCGCAAGAACTGCGGCAAGAGCGACGAGTTCAACAAGATGGAGGGGGACATGCACAACCTCTTCCCCGCCATCGGCGAGGTGAACGGCGATCGGGCCAACTACCGATTCTCCGACTGGAACGGCAAGCCGAACCAGTACGGCAAGTGCCAGATGCTGGTGGACTTCAAGGATCGCCGGGTGCAACCGCCCAAGGGGCCGGTGCGCGGCCAGATAGCCCGTGCCTACCTCTACATGGGCCAGCAGTATGGGCTGCGCCTGGCCGCCCAACAGCGTAAACTGTTCGAGGCCTGGGACAGGCAGTACCCGGCCGACCGCTGGGAGTGCGAGCGCAACAGCCGCATCGGCAAACTGCAGGGCAATACCAACCCCTTCATTGAAAAGCAGTGCCAATAGCCCCATTTGACAGGGAAGGTCACCCCTCCCATCACCCAACGCGTTCAAGCCAAGAGATTGTGATCAGCCATGCGCATTCCACGTATCTATGAACCGGCCGCCCTGCAGGTGGGCCAGACTCTCGCCCTGTCGGAAGACGGTGCCAACCACATAGGCCGGGTGCTGCGCATGCAGCCGGGTCAGCAGCTCGAGCTGTTCAACGGCGACGGCAACCAATATGCCGCCACCATCACAGGCGTCGGCAAGAAGTCGGTGGAGGTGCGCATCGACAGCTGCGAGGCCCGCTCGGTGGAATCCCCCTTAGCCATCCATCTGGGCCAGGTGATCAGCCGTGGCGACAAGATGGACTTCACCATCCAGAAATCCGTGGAGCTCGGCGTCACCTGCATCACCCCGCTCTTCTCCGAGCGCTGCGGCGTCAAGCTGCCCGCCGATCGGCTGGAGAAAAAGCGCGAGCAGTGGCAGAAGGTGGTGATCAGCGCCTGCGAGCAGTGCGGTCGCAATGTGGTGCCACAAGTGCGCATGCCCATGGAGCTGGACGCCTGGCTGCGCGAAGAGACCCAGGAGCTCAAGCTCAACCTGCACCCGCGCGCCCCGTACAGCATCAACACCCTGCCGGTCCCCGAGCACGGGGTGCGGCTGCTGATCGGCCCGGAAGGGGGCTTGTCCAGCGACGAGATCGCCCGTACCGTGCAAGAGGATTTCAAGGAGATGCTGCTGGGGCCGCGGGTGCTGCGCACCGAAACCGCCGCCCTGACCGCCATCACTGCGCTGCAGTGCCGCTTCGGCGATCTCGCTTAATACCAGAGGGCAGCGTCGACAAGCCGCGTGGCGGCATCGAATGATTGCAGCCTCAAACGGCCGATTAGGCTTCGCCAATCGCCCCTACCACCCAATCGAGCCACCAGAAGGAATCTCGGATGACCATCAAACTCGGCATAGTGATGGACCCCATCTCGGCCATCAACATCAAGAAGGACTCCAGCTTCGCCATGCTCGAAGAGGCGCAAAAGCGCGGCTACGAGCTCTTCTATCTGGAGATGAAGGATCTTTACATGCAGGCCGGACGGGCGTTTGGCACCATGCGCCCGCTCACCGTCAAGCATGACTACGCCCACTGGTTCAGCCTGGGGGAGGTGGTGGATCAGCCGCTCTCCAGCCTGGACGTGATCCTGATGCGCAAGGATCCCCCCTTCGACACCGAGTTCATCTACGCCACCTACATGCTGGAGCGGGCCGAGGACGAGGGTTGCCTCATCGTCAACAAGCCCCAGAGCCTGCGCGACGCCAACGAGAAGCTCTACACCGCCTGGTTTGCCGAGCACACCCCGACCACCCTGGTCACTCGCCGCGCCGACAAGCTGCGCGCCTTCCACGCCGAGCACAAGGACGTGATCCTGAAGCCCCTGGACGGCATGGGCGGCGCCTCCATCTTCCGCATGAAGGAAGATGACGCCAACGTGGGGGTCATCATCGAGACCCTCACCGCCCACGGCAGCCAGTACTGCATGGCCCAGACCTTCCTGCCCGCCATCAAGGACGGCGACAAGCGGGTGCTGGTGGTGGACGGCGAGCCCGTGCCCTACTGCCTGGCCCGCATTCCGGCCCAGGGAGAGACCCGTGGCAACCTGGCGGCCGGCGGCCGTGGCGAGGCACGCCCCCTGAGCGAGGCGGACTGGGCCATCGCCCGTGCGGTGGGCCCCACCCTGAAAGAGAAGGGGCTCATCTTCGTCGGGCTCGACATCATAGGCGACCGCCTGACCGAGATTAACGTCACCAGCCCGACCTGCATCCGCGAAATCGAGGCGGCCTTCCCGGTGCATATCACCGGCATGCTGATGGATGCCATCGAGCGCCGACTGGGAAAATAACCCAGGGTGACGCCCCTTGAGGCCGTCAACCAGACAGTGACACCACAGGGGCCGACGCGGCCCCTGCTCTTTTCTGTTGCGTGACGATGTGAGCCAGCCCCCGGACTTCCGGGTTTTCTGCGCGAAAAAGCGGTTTTGCCCGCCGCCGTCAACTGCCATAATCACCCCAAATACCTTTGCACTCTTTGATATCTATGCAAACACTGCAAAACCATTTTCTGCTCGCCATGCCGAGCCTCACGGACGCCTACTTCGAACGCTCCCTGGTCTATCTGTGCGAGCACAGCAGCGAGGGGGCCATGGGGCTGGTAGTCAACATCCCGGTGGACATGTCCCTGGATGCCATGCTGACCAAGCTCAAGCTGAGCCCGCCCGCCACTGCCGAGATGAAACAGCCGGTGCTGCAGGGGGGGCCGGTCCATGCCGATCGCGGCTTCGTGCTGCACAGTTTCAGGCCCGGCTTCAACTCCACCCTGCAGGTGAGCGACGAGATGATGGTCACCACCTCCAAGGACATCCTCGAGACCCTGGGCACGGACGAGGCCCCTGACCACTGGCTGGTGGCGCTGGGTTACGCCGGCTGGAGCGCCGGGCAGCTCGAGCAGGAGCTGGTGGATGGCGCCTGGCTGGTGATCCCCCCCAACCCCAGGCTGGTGTTCGACACCCCCATTCACCAGCGCTGGCAGCAGGCCGCCGCCAGCATAGGCGTCAACCCTCTGCATCTCTCCAGCCAGGTGGGGCACAGCTGATGATGTTCGACACACAGATTCACCAGCGCTGGCGGCAGGCCATGGTCGTCATCAGCATAGGCGTCAACCCTCTGCATCTATCCAGCCAGATGGGGCATAGCTGATGATGTTTGACACACAGATTCACCAGCGCTGGCAGCAGGCCATTGTCGTCATCAGCATAGGCGTCAACCCTCTGCATCTCTCCAGCCAGGTGGGACACAGTTAGATCCCTTGCCACGTTCTTTAGTTGATGCAGTTCCCATTTAGTGCCCCTCATCCCCAGCCCTTCTCCCGCGAGGGGAGAAGGGGGTAAATCGGCACGTTTCGGATATATCTACGGCAACCTGTCAGCTAAAACGGAGTTAGCCAGATTCGAGCGAGCATAACCTCGATCGGTTCCCTCTCCCTTCGGGAGAGGGCTAGGGTGAGGGGATACGACATCTTTTTATTCATCTTTTTTCGAGGACATCCATGTCATCACGCAGCATCATGGGCTTTGACTACGGCACCAAGAGCATTGGCGTCGCCATCGGCCAGGAGCTCACGGGCACGGCCCAACCCCTTCGTTCCCTCAAGGCCAACGACGGCATTCCCAACTGGGACGAGATTGAAAAGTTGCTCAAGGAGTGGCAGCCGGATCTGCTCATCGTCGGCCTGCCGCTGAACATGGATGGCACGGATCAGGAGATCACGGTGCGGGCCCGCAAGTTCGGCAACCGCCTCCATGGCCGCTTCGGCAAGCCGGTGGAGTTCAAGGACGAGCGGCTCACCACCACGGATGCCCGTGCCCGCCTGTTCGAACGCGGCGGCTACAAGGCGCTGGACAAGGGCAGCGTGGACGGGGTCTCCGCCCAGCTAATCGTCGAAGCCTGGATGGAAGAGCAATACGGTTGAACCCGGGGGGCCGGCCAGGCTCCCCGCATCAGGCATCTCCCGCCGGTGCCAGCGCCGCCCCTTCCCCGCCCCACGGGAACAGGGCCAGTCCCTGCGCCGCCTGGCCATAGAGCCGCTTCGTCTCATTGCGCAGCCACATCACCTTGGCATCCTGGTTATGGCGTTTGTGCCACAGCAGGATGAAGGCTATCTCCAGTTGTACATAGAGTGCCTCGGGGAGCGGCAGGGGCATGGCGATCAGGTTGCCGTGGTGACTGGCGGCATAGCCAGCGCAATAGGAGGGCGCCACGGCGATCAGTTCGTGACTCGACTGGGAGGCGATGTGCAGGGCCTGCTCGAAGCTCTCGACCATGATGGGCACCTCCCGCCTCTGCCCCTCATCCTCCAGCAGATCGTCCAGCGCCCAGCTGTCGCTGGCCTCCCACACCACGCTTATCTGGGGACAGGCCAGAAAGTTTTCCAGCGACCACGTCCGCCCGAGCAGGGTGTGATCCTTGCGCAGGAACACCACGGGGCGATCGGTGAACAGCACCTCGTGATCGATGTAGTAGGGCAGCCGGTTGACCCTGGCCTGGGAGCGACCATGGGTCTCCCGGGCGCAGAAGCCGAGATCCGCATCCCCGTTTACTATGTCGTTGAGGGAGTGGTGATCCCACCCCAGCATCCTGACCACAGAGTGGGGGTACTTCTGGTAGATGGTCATGGGCAGCTCGCTCAGGAAGCTGATGCCAAAGGGGGACTCCATCACCAGACTGAAGCGGGCCCCCTCGGGGATCGCCTCGCTGTTGAGAGCAGTGATGCTGCCTGTCAGCAGGAACCAGGCCTTGAGCTCCTCCTCCAGGGTCAGGGAGAGCTGGGTCGGCTGCAGCCCCTGCCGCACCCGCACCAGAAGGGGATCGTCAAACCAGTCCCGCAGCTTGGCGAGCGCCTTGCTCACCGTCGAGGGGGTGACGCAGAGCTTCTTGGCCGCCCCTGACACGCTGCGCTCCTGCATCAGGTGCTTGAAGACCACCAGCAGGTTCAAATCCAGTTCACCCAGGTTGCGCATCTTTCCTCTCCCCTTATCCCCGCGACCGCGCTTCGCGCAGCGCGAGCCATGGTAACAGCCCTTTGACGGCCAGGTAACTGAGCAGGGTCAACAGCAGGGCAGAGATCAGCATCCCGGATGGGGTAACGCCAAGCTGGCCCAGCAGCCAGATATAGAGGCCGGAGAGGCTGATCTGCATGATGCAGAGCAGGGCGCTGGCAAATGCCGCCTGGTGCCGACACTCCCCCAGCGCCTCCCCCATCGCCACCCCGAAGCCGCAGGAGAAACCGATGCAGACCAGGGCAAAGCCCGGCAGCAGCAAGCGGACGTCATCCCCCAGCTGCCAGTGGCCGAGCAGGAGGCAGGCCGCCAGCAGGTAGGCCAGATGGGAGAGCGCCAGCACCCTCTGCTTGCCCTGCCAGCGCAGCAGCAACGGTGTCAGGAAAGAGGCGGACATGCTCACCCCGGCCATCACCATCATCACCAGGGCGTACTGCTCGGTGGTGAAGCCAAGCCCCTGCATCAGGATCAGCGGCGAGACGCTCACATAGACCAGGATGGCGGTGACGCTGGCACTGGTCAGCAGCGAGTGCAGCATGAAGTGCGGGGAGCCCAGCAGGGCAAAGGGCCGGGTCGCGCCACTCTGCTGGCGGGCCGGACGGGTCTCCCTGAGCAACAGCAGGTTGACCAGGCCGCTGACGGCGGCCACCAGCGCCATCGCCACGAAGATCCCGCGCCAATCAAAATGCGACAGGATGAGATAACCGAGCACCGGCGCCAGCACCGGGATGACGCAGATCACCCCGTTGATCATGGAGAGCGCCATCGCCAGCCGCCCCTGACTCAGCACATCCCGCAGCACGGTAAAGGTCATGATGTAGAGGGCCCCCGCCCCGGCCCCCTGCCAGAAACGGCCCAGATAGAACTGACTGATCCCCGTCGCATTGGCCGCCACCAGGGAGGCGATGACAAAGATGAGGGCGCCCCCCAGCACTACCCAGCGCCGGCCATGGCGATCCGCAATGATCCCCCCCAGCAGCACTGTGGCCGCCATGCCGAACAGGTAGATGGAGAAGGCGGTGTGGATCTGCGCCTCACTTGCCTGCAGGATATCGGCAATCCGGGGCACGGCCACCAGATAGAGATCGATCCCGAGCGGGTAGAGGATGATCATCAGGAAAGTGCACAGCAGGAAAATGCCCATGGATGCTCCATTGCGAAGGGCCCGCCCACTCAGACCGTCGATGGCATGAGCATGGGGGACAGGATGTATATGGGCAGCACTATAGGAGGGGGCCCCGCTCGCATCGAGTGAAGAGATGGCGAACGGTAGATTCCAGTTTGGAAATCCAGTGGCGAGAGGCAGGCCATTGGAGCCATTCGCCTAGGCGTGACAGTGCCGGGCAGCACCAAAAAGTACGCCGGGCTGTCCCGGCGCACTCACCTCAATCAACGGGGCCGAACCCTCACTCCGTCAGCTTGCTCAGGATGGCGTGGGCCGCCTTGACTCGGGCCTCGTTCGGATAGTTGCGATTGGCCAGCATGACGATGCCGACGCCCTTCGCGGGCACGAAGGCCACGTAGGCACCGAAGCCGTTGGTCGCGCCTGTCTTGTTGTAGAGCCGCGCCTCCCCCGTCTTCCGGGACCCGGCAACGGGGCTGACCTGATTGGCCTTGAAGCTCACCGCCGGGGAGTTGCCCGCCAGCAGCGCCGCTTCGCTGACAGGATAGGGATAGCTCTCCCAGCCGAGCCCCTGGGTCATGGCGCCCACCGAGTAAAGCCCCTTGTGGGTCATGGCAATCGCCTGCTGCATCGCCTCGTCGCCACCGCCTGTGATGTTGGCGCCGACAAAGGCCAGCAGATCCGCCGAGCTGGTCTTGATGCCATAGGCCTCGTCCGCCAGGACGCCCGGGTTGACCCGGATGGGCTTGTCCTCTTTCGAGTAGCCATAGGCGTAGTGCCCCATGGCCGCGGCGGGCACCTTGAGATAGGTGTGGGCCAGACCAAGCCTGGGCAGCAGGGTCTGGCTCATCAGCTGCTCAAAGGGTTGCTCCAGGCTCTGGGCCGCGAGATGGCCGAACAGACCGATGCTGGGGTTGGAGTACTGGCGATGGGTGCCCGCCGGGTAGGCTGGCGTCCACTGGCGATAGTAGGCGCGCATCTTGTCGGTGGAATCCACCTCGTCGGGGAATTGCAGCGGCAGGCCCCCGGCGCTGTAGGTGGCGAGCTCGGCCATGGTGATGCCGTCGAAGGCGGAACCTTTGAGCCAGGGGGCGTGCTGGCTCACCCTGTCATCGAGCTGGAAGCCGCCCTTGACCACGGCGTAGGCCCCAAGCGTTGCCGTAAAGGTCTTGCTGACCGAGCCTATCTCGAACAGGGTCTGCTCGCTGACACGGGCCCCGCTCTCCCGGTTCGCCACCCCGTAGTTGAAGTAGTGGGCCTTGCCATCCTTCAGCACGGCCACCGCCATGCCCGGGATCCTGTGCTCCTTGAGCACGGGCCGGATGCTGGCATCCACCAGGGGGCGCAGGGGATCGCCCTGGGGGGCCGCCGTGGCCTGCGCCAGACCGGTCCAGAGCAGCGTGCCCGCCGTCAGCAATGTCATCCGCACCTGTTGTTGCATGGTTATTTCATCCTCTCGGTTGTTTGGGATCGCCGCACCAGCGACGAGCTGTGGGGCCAGCATAACGGGCCAAGGTGTGCTGGATGTGAAGTGGCGTGAAGTCTCGTCGCTGATGCCAAGGAGGCTCCCAGCCAACCCCCCTTTGAGTCCATCACCCTATGCACCGCCTCGGGCAGGCACAAGTCCATATAGAAGAGGGGAGCCCATGGCTCCCCTCTTTCATTATCCAACCGGATCAACGCAGGGCTCAGGCCTGCTTGCTCTTGGGCGGGTTGTCCCAGATCCCCTCTTCCAGCTGACTGCGCAGCTCGGGGTACTTGTTGGCATCGAAGGTGGGAACGCGACCCACCTTGAGCTGGTCGTTGTAGTCCTTGGCCAGCTTGATGGCAACCCCGGAGAGCAGCAGTATGGCGATCAGGTTGACGATGGCCATCAGCCCCATGGAGACATCCGCCAGGGCCCACACGGTCGGCAGCTCGCCCACGGAGCCGAACATCACCATGCCCAGCACGAACATCCGGAACAGCATCAGGCCGCCCTTGTGGTTGTGCTCCAGGAACACCAGGTTGGTCTCGGCGTAGGAGTAGTTCGCCACTATGGAGGTGAAGGCGAAGAAGAAGATGGCCGCCGCGATGAAGATGTTGCCACCGCCACCGACCTGGGAGGAGAGCGCACGCTGGGTCAGCTCGACCCCGGTCACGCCGGAGCCCGGCTCGAACTGGCCTGACATCAGTATGATGGCGGCAGTACAGGTACAGATGACGATGGTGTCGAGGAAGACCCCCAGCATCTGCACATAGCCCTGGGACGCCGGGTGCGGCGGATAGGGGGTCGCGGTCGCGGCGGCGTTGGGGGCTGAGCCCATGCCGGCTTCGTTGGAGAAGAGACCGCGCTTGATGCCGTTGATCATCGCCTGGGAGATGGCGTAACCCATGGCGCCGGACCCCGCCTGCTCGATGCCGAAGGCAGACTTGATGATGAGGACAAAGACCCCGGGCAGCTCGCTGATGTTCATGGCCACCACGAACAGCGCCATCAATATGTAGGCCAGCGCCATGAAGGGCACCACCAGTTCGGCGAAGCGGGCGATGCCACGGATGCCGCCGAAGATGATGAGACCGGACAGCACCACCAGGGCCAGGCCGCTGACCCAGTCAGGGATGCCGAAGGCGACGTTCATGGCCAGGCTGATGGAGTTGGCCTGCACCGCATTGAACACCAGACCGAAGGCCAGCAGCAGACAGAGGGAGAAGACCACCCCCATCCAGCGCATGCCGAGGCCGCGTTCCATGTAGTAGGCGGGGCCGCCACGGTAGTTGCCGTCTTCGTCCTTGACCTTGTAGAGCTGGGCCAGGGTACTTTCCACAAACGCGGTGGCCATGCCGATAAAGGCGATCAGCCACATCCAGAAGATGGCGCCCGGGCCACCCAGATAGATGGCGACGGCCACGCCGGCCAGGTTGCCGGTGCCCACACGGGCGGCCAGGCTGGTACACAGGGCCTGGAAGGAGGAGATGCCGGCACTGTCGGATTTGCGGCTATTGCGCAGTACCGAGAACATGTGGCCGAAGTGGCGGATCTGGATAAACCCCAGGCGGAAAGTAAAGAAGAGTCCGACCCCGATCAGCAGGTAAATGAGCACGGCTCCCCACATCAGGTCGTTAATCATTGCAATCAAGGTGTCCATAATTCTCTCGTTGTTATCACATCCATGGTCAGTCTGCGCTGACCGCTCTCTGTCAATTTCCGAATTAGCATTGCGCCGAAGGGGCGGAATCTAGCATAGGGAGGGGATTCAGAATAGTGATTAGGTTCACTGGAAAGACAAAAAACGAGCGATTTGATGCAAAAAAGCTTCATTTAGCACGCAAATAATCAACAAAACTTGATGTGCGCTGCTACAGTCGACAAATAAGACCCGAAAGGGGCTCACCTGTCGATATACCCATGGCGGCAAAAACAGATGCCTTGACGGGCCGCGGGAAGACAAGCGTTTGCCTTTGATGCCGCCCAGCCAGGGGCTGGTCGCGCCAAACGTTTTACACGTAATTAAATTTCAAGTAGCTGACAAGAGTATTTGTGTGACATACTGCACAAATTGAAGAATCAACTAAAAAAGTTGCTTTTGTGCCGGCCGGCGGACGCTGCCAAAAGATAAGTAAAAGTCGTTTTTTATCAGACACTTTCCTCCTATCACTCCCCCCCTTCCCGCCACCTGGATGATTCACGTACAAGGCTCCCTATTGCAGGAAGCGCCACATCCGTATTAATTAGGCAGGCAGTGGCGATGGGCCACCCCCATCGTGCTTTTCTGAGCCTGAGTCGCCGGGATTTTGTAATTTTATTTCAGAACGGCCGTCTCACGCCCGCAACCCCTGGGATTGCTCCCTCATATAGAGATGATATTTGCTATGGCCGATAAATTAACCCAGCTGAAAGCCCTGACCACGGTAGTTGCCGACACCGGCGACATCGAAGCCATCAAGCGCTACCAGCCCATCGATGCCACCACCAACCCCTCCCTGGTGTTGAAGGCATCCGAGATCCCCGAGTACGCGGCTCTGATCGAAGACGCCATCAACTGGGCCAAGTCCCAGAGCCAGGACAAGGCACAGCAAATCATCGACGCGGGCGACAAGCTGGCGGTCAACATAGGTCTGGAAATCCTGAAAATCGTCCCGGGCCGCATCTCCACCGAGGTGGATGCCCGTCTCTCCTTCGACACCGACGCCAGCATCGCCAAGGCACGCAAGCTGATCCGCCTCTACAACGAAGCCGGCATCAGCAACGATCGCATCCTGATCAAGCTGGCCTCCACCTGGGAAGGGATCCGTGCCGCCGAAGTGCTGGAGAAAGAGGGCATCCAGTGCAACCTGACCCTGCTGTTCTCCTTCGCCCAGGCCCGTGCCTGTGCCGAAGCCGGTGCCTTCCTGATCTCCCCGTTCGTGGGCCGCATCCTCGACTGGTACAAGGCCAAGCACAACCGTGACTACACCGCCAGCGAAGATCCGGGCGTGGTCTCCGTCACCGCCATCTACAACTACTACAAGCAGCACGACTACCCGACCGTGGTGATGGGTGCGAGCTTCCGCAACACCGGCGAGATCCTGGAGCTGGCTGGCTGTGACCGCCTGACCATAGGTCCTGCCCTGCTGGAAGAGCTGAGCAAGACCGAAGGCGCCGTGGTTCGCAAACTGGACTACACCGGCGAGCGCAAGGCCAAACCGACCCCGATGACCGAAGCGCAGTTCCGCTGGGAGCTGAACCAGGACGCCATGGCTCACGAGAAGCTGGGCGAAGGCATCCGCATGTTCGCCATCGATCAGGGCAAGCTGGAAACCATGCTGGCCAGCCGCCTGTAAAAAGACGGCCTAAGCCATCTCGGCCAGCCCCTCCACAAGGGGGGGTTGCGCCGATAAAACCGGGCTCCCGACAGGGCAGCCCGGTTTTTTTTATCCACCCTCCCGATTGTCACAACCTGGTCATAAAAACGTTTTATTTTCAAATGCGTCGTGTTATACGAATGGTGAAAACCATAAAACCAAGGAGGGAGCCATGGACATGTTCAACTTCGATTTTGACGAGGTCGTTGAGCTGGGTTCACGTAGCCGCGGGACAACGGGAAAGAAACGCAAATGGCGTGAGATAGAGGCGCTTAAAGACAAGCACCGCCTGCAGAAGGAGCTGCAAGCCATCGACATCGCCTATGAAGGTTCGGAAGAACTGGAGCTGTAGCGCTGCCGGCGTTACCGATGACGGCACAGACCCGCCGACACAGTAAAACAAGACGCCCCGGCCAAGCCGGGGCGTCGTTTTTTGGTCCGCCTGCCATTTCAGGATGAGGGGGGCAGCGAGAGCTGCTTGGCCAGCGCCTGGAAGTGCTGGCTCACCTCGGCCCCGAACAGGGGATCATTGATGGCCCTGTTCTGCCAGAGCTGCTCCAGGTGGCGCCAGTCATCCTCGGTCAGGGAGTCACGCAGATGGGGGAAGATCACCCCCTCCTCGTAGTTCATGTGGGCCTCCTGCTGCTCGATGAACTGCTCCAGCTTGGCGGTGAACTGCTCAAGCGGAATGACGGCGTCCATCAGTATCATCTCCACCATCTCCTTGAGCTCGGTGCCAGCCACCAGCAGGCGGGCGTGCTCCTCATGCAGCCGGTTGGCGACCTCCCCCTCCACCACCCTGTACTTCAGGTAGTAGTCATAGATCATGTCTTCCTTGGGGTGATGGAACTTGTCGGAGACCTCCCGCAAGTAGTCCACCACGTCCCGGAGCAGGAAATAGCTCACCGGCTGCTCATTGCGGATGGCTGCCAGCTTGTGCTTGAGCAGCGTCAGCAACCTGGCGATGTTGAGGTGGTCCTTATGGAGACTGGATAACATGAGCACTCCTTGCGCTGAATTGAAAAAGAGACTGTCTCGAGTATACGGTCATTTATTACCCGAACTTTGCACTCAATCAAATCAGTTGCAGACAATCCCCGCCCCGGCGGCGCAGACCAGCAGGTAGGCCTGCATGCCCTGGGCAGGAAGACGGTCAGGCCGGCACGGGCTGGTCATGGCAGACCGAGAGCCAGTCGATGGGGCTCATCCCCTGCTGCACCAGCAGGCGGTTTGCCTCGGAGAAGTGGCCGCAGCCGATGAAGCCGCGGTGAGCGGACAATGGGCTGGGATGGGGAGCCGTCAGCACATGGTGACGCTGCCTGTCGATGAAGCGCCCCTTCTTCTGGGCATGGGCTCCCCACAGCAGGAAGACTACCCCCTGGCAGTGGGAGTTGATCCGCTCTATGACCCTGTCGGTAAAGGTCTCCCAGCCCAGGTGGGCATGGGAGTGGGCCATGCCCGCCTGCACCGTCAGCACCGTATTGAGCAGCAGCACCCCCTGGGTGGCCCAGGACTCCAGATAACCGTGACCGGGTGTGACAAAACCCGGCAGATCCCGCTGCATCTCCTTGTAGATGTTGACCAGGGAGGGGGGCGTGCGCACCCCGGGCAGCACGGAGAAGCAGAGGCCGTGCGCCTGGCTCGGTCCGTGATAGGGGTCTTGCCCCAGGATCACCACCTTGACACTGTCCAGCTCGGTCAGCTTGAAGGCATTGAACACCTCGGTGGCCGGGGGGTAGATCACCTTGCCCGCTTCCCGCTCCTCCCTGACGGTCGCCAGGGTTGCCTTGAAATAGTCCTGCTCTTTCTCAGAACCGATCACGTCCTTCCAGGTCAGCACGCCAGTCTCCTCTCTCTGTGAATCCACTGCCTCTGGCACCCCGATATCCTCGATGAATGCCGCAAGGGGCTCAGGATAGGGGGCCGGGCAGCAAGACGCAACCGCGACTCGGCTCAGGGAGATGGCCGCACCTGCATCCCGGTGCCCTCTTTCCCCTGGCACCCTGGCTATCGAGATGACGGTCGATGGCCTCAGCCATCGGCGCCCTGGCGGCCGCTCCCCCGGCCATCCAGCGGCGCCCTCCCCCTGACCTGATAAGACGCCCCGCCCTGACCTTATAAAGAGAATAACGGCTAAAGGTGTAGTTAAATTACTAGATATACCCAATAAAAAATGCATAATTTATATATCTTACGGAATCATAAAAATGATCTCTTTTTGATTAATCTCAATGAATTAATCCCTTTTCTCGCGCGCAAATCGCGCATTTATTGATTTGGATCAATTTTCGTATTATTACCATCGTGATATATATGACCCCAACGAAGTAAAGGTGTAAGGCAAGGCCCCGTTAAATCATCCCGTCACCAAGGTGGTTTAAAAACATCAGGGTAATGTGCTTACCGTTGAATCCGCTTTCCTATGAGGAGTCATACCATGATCAAGGGCATCCAAATCACCCAGTCCGCCAACGCCGCACTGCTGAACTCTTTCTGGCTGCTGGATGAAGAGAAGCAGCAGGCTCGCTGCATCTGCGCCAAGGGCGACAGCTTCGTCGCCGATCAGGAAGTCGCACTGTCCGATCTGGGCCAGTTCGAATACCGTGAACTGCCGGTCCAGACCGAACCCGTGGTCGAAGGTGGTCAACACCTGAACGTCAACGTGCTGCGCCGCGAGACCCTGGAAGACGCCATCGCCAATCCGGAGAAATACCCGCAGCTCACCATCCGCGTGTCCGGCTACGCAGTGCGTTTCAACGCCCTGACCCCGGAACAGCAGCGTGATGTGGTCACCCGCACCTTCACCCAGAGCCTGTAAGTCGCTCTGCGGTCATCTGCACCATGAAAAACGGCCCACTCGGGCCGTTTTTTTATGGGCAAGCCACAGTGCCTGCCCATCCTCGCCTCGCAGGCCACGCCCGCCGGCTATCCGTGCTGGTCGACCTTCAGCCCCTTGACCGGGTTGGCGAGCACCTCGTTCATCTTCTGCTCGTCGAGCTGATCGCAGTAGCGCGCCACCACCAGGGTCGCCACACCGTTGCCGATGAGGTTGGTCAGGGCCCGCGCCTCGGACATGAAGCGATCTATCCCCAGGATCAGCGCCAGTCCGGCGAGCGGCAGGTGCCCCACCGCCGAGATGGTGGCAGCCAGCACGATGAAGCCACTGCCGGTGACCCCGGCCGCCCCCTTGGAGGAGATGAGCAGCACCACCAGCAGGGTGAGCTGCTGGAACAGATCCAGCGGCGTATTGGTCGCCTGGGCGATGAAGACGGCCGCCATGGTCAGGTAGATGGAGGTGCCATCCAGATTGAAGGAGTAACCGGTCGGGATCACCAGGCCCACCACCGACTTCTTGCAGCCGAGCGACTCCATCTTCACCAGCATGCGCGGCAATACGGATTCGGAAGAGGAAGTACCCAGCACGATCAGCAGCTCTTCCCGGATGTAGGAAATAAAGCGCACTATGCTGAAACCATTTGCCCTGGCAATGCTGCCCAGCACCATGAAGATGAAAAGCAGACAGGTCACATAGAAGCAGGCAATTAACTGACCGAGCTGAACCAGCGAGCCGATACCATATTTTCCTATGGTAAACGCCATGGCACCAAAGGCGCCAACCGGTGCCAATTTCATGATCATGTTGATGATGCCGAAAATAACCTGGGAGAAGCTGTCGATCATATTGAAGACCAGTTTCCCCTTCTCGCCGATATGATGCAGGGAGAAGCCAAACAGCACCGCAAACAGCAACACCTGAAGAATGTTGCCGCTGGCAAAGGCGCCGATCACGCTGCCCGGGATCACGTCAAGCAGGAAGGCGATGATGCCCTGGGACTTGGCTTGCTCGGCATAGGCCGAGATGGTGCTGGCATCCAGCGTGGCGGGATCCACGTTCATGCCAACCCCGGGTTGCAGCAGGTTGACCACGCACAGCCCGATGACCAGGGCTATGGTACTCACCACTTCAAAGTAGAGCAGCGCGATGGCACCGGTTTTCCCCACCGCCTTCATGCTCTCCATGCCGGCGATGCCGGTCACTACGGTGCAGAAAATAACGGGGGCAATGATCATCTTGATTAATTTCACGAAGCCATCACCCAGCGGCTTCATATCAGCCCCGAGATCGGGATAGACATGTCCCAGAAATACCCCCAGGGTGATCGCAAGCAACACCTGGAAATAAAGGCTGCTGAATACTTTCTTGTGCATGATTAACGTCCTGTTAATTAATTGACAGCTCATATGGCAGAAATAGGCATGCAGGGAGCCGTCACGAGAAAATATCCTTCTCTCGCCGGCGTCATGCTATTTCGTCATCGCAACGGCGCCACTTTCACACGTTATAAGAAGCAATTAAGAGACATTAATCACACAACATATTTAACATCATTAACACCACGGCAACCATGATATGTTTGGTCGGTGATGTATTTGGGCTCCCAATGAAAACATGCTGGATAAAAAAATGCCCCGCATGGCGGGGCATTTGGCATCACTCAACCGGCGTGCTGGATCAGACGGAGGTATCCAGGGGCTCGAAGCCCTTGATGAGATCGTCGATGGCCTTCATCTGCTTGAGGAAGCCTTCCAGCTTCTCCAGCGGCAGGGCGCTCGGGCCGTCGCAGCGGGCGATCTTGGGATCCGGGTGGGATTCGATAAAGAGACCCGCCAGACCGACTGCCATGCCGGCACGGGCCAGCTCGGTCACCTGCTCGCGGCGACCACCGGAGGCCGCCCCCAGCGGGTCGCGGCACTGCAGGGAGTGGGTCACGTCGAAGATGACGGGGTAGCCGCCGGTGCTCTTCTTCATTACGCCAAGGCCCAGCATGTCCACCACCAGGTTGTCGTAGCCGAAGCTGGCACCGCGCTCGCACAGGATCAGGCGATCGTTGCCGCACTCCTCGAACTTGTCGGTGATGTTCTTCATCTGGCTCGGGCTCAGGAACTGCGGCTTCTTGATGTTGATGACGTTGCCGGTGCGGGCCATGGCCTCCACCAGATCGGTCTGGCGCGCCAGGAAGGCGGGCAGCTGGATGACATCCACCACTTCCGCCACCGGCTTGGCCTGATGGGGCTCGTGCAGATCGGAGATGACCGGCATGCCGAAGGTCGCCTTGAGCTCCTGGAAGATCTTCATCCCCTCTTCCAGACCCGGGCCGCGGTAGGAGTGGATGGAGGAGCGGTTCGCCTTGTCCCAGCTCGCCTTGAACACGAATGGTATGCCCAGCTTGCTGGTCACTTCCACGTACTTCTCGCACACCGCCATCGCCATGTCGCGGGATTCCAGCACGTTCATGCCACCGAACAGCACGAAGGGCTTGTCGTTGGCGACGTCGATCGCGTTGATCTTGATATTCTTCTGTTCCATCTCAGCATCCTTAAGTGAAAGGGCTTCCCCAGAGGCCCTCAATGGAGGGGCTTGGGGCTAAGATCCAGGCTGGCCAGCTGGGTTTTCAGCACGTCGGCCACAGGATCGTCCGGGCATTGTTCAATAAAGTATTCAAAATCGTCGGCGGCGAAACGGGGGCAGTCGAGCTGCTCGTAGATGAAGCCCCTATCCCGCGTCTCCAGCGGATCACCGGGCTTCATGCGCAGCAGCAGCTCGCTGGTGCGCAACGCCTCGGCCATGCGCTCCTCCCGCAGCAGGGCCCCCTTGCTGACGTTGAGCAGGCGTTCGATGATCTCCCACTGCCCCGCAGGCTGCAAATGGTCATCGCTCAGGGTCGCCAGGTTGCCGAGGGCCCCGCGCAGCAGCAGCTCGATGCGGTGCAGGCTCAGCTCGTCCCCGTTGAAGGGGTCCACATAGACCTCCCCCTCCAGGCCGGCGAAGCTCACCAGGAAATGGCCCGGGAAGCAGATCCCCTCCACATCCAGGCCAATCTTGCGACCCAGCTGGATGATGAGGATGCCAAGGCTCACCGGTATGCCCTTGCGCTGCACCAGCACCTGGTTCAGGTCGCAGTTGGCGGCAGAGAAGTAATCCTGCCAGTCGCCCCGAAACCCCAGGGTCTGGTAGAAGCCCTGCAACAGCTGACGGCGCACCTCGTCACAGTCACCTTCGACTATGGCCTCGTCCAGCCAGCTATCGAGGCGGGCCAGCTCGGCCTCTCCCGCGCCGCCATGGCCCAGGATCTCGTCGCTCACCGACAGCGCCAGTTCGGCCAGGTCGTGGGCCTCGAAGTCGGTCCACTCATCCACACGTATCATCGTCGTCATCCCTAACCGAACAGGTTGGCCTGCTTTTGCACCGCCAGCTTGGCGATAAAGAAGATCCACCCCAGGGCGCCCAGGAAGGCAAACCAGCGGATGCTGTTGCTGCGCGCCAGGCGCAGCGCCATCATGCCGAGGAAGGCCACCGCCAGCACGGCGCTCAGCTTCTCGCTGAGCCAGGGGATCCCGTTGTTGAGGGGATTGAGATCCAGCACCATGCACAGCAGCACGCCGGAGAGCACCACCAGGCCATTGAGCCAGCCGCTGGCCTGCAGCACCCGACCGTTACGGGCATGAATGGAGCCGGTTTGGGCCCAGTAAAAGCGCAGCATGAACATCAGCACGGCCCCGACAATCAGGGTGAGGTGCAGATGTTTGAGAGCAACATACATATGATTTCCTTGCACAGGGGCGGACAGTTCCGCCCGTCATCATCACGGCGCCAGACGACCCAGGGTCACCCGCTCGTTATCCCCATAATCCCGCACGGTTTCCACCTGGCAGTAGCCCTGTTGCAGCAGAAGCTGACGCACCGCGGCTCCCTGCTCCCAGCCGTGCTCCAGCAGGAGCCAGCCCCCCGGGCACAGATGGGCGGGGGCACCGGCGATTATCAGGCGAATGTCCGCCAGCCCCTGCTCGTCCGCCACCAGGGCGGAGCGCGGCTCGAAGCGCACGTCCCCCTCGTCGAGATGAGGATCCGCCCCGTCGATATAGGGCGGATTGGAGACGATCATCGCAAAACGCGGTGCATCCGCCAGGGGCGCAAACCAGCTGCCGTCCCGCACTTCGATGGGCAACCCCAGGGCGGCGCTGTTGGCGCGGGCCAGGGCGGCGGCGTCCGGCATCCGATCCACCGCCCATACATCGGCATCGGGCCGCTCTGACTTGAGCGCCAGCGCGATGGCGCCGGTGCCGGTGCCCAGATCCAGCAGGGCACAGGGGCCGGCCGGCAAGCGCGCCAGCGCCTGCTCCACCAGCACCTCGGTGTCGGGGCGCGGGATCAGGGTGGCCGGGCTCACCTTCAGCGGCAGGGACCAGAACTCCCGCTCGCCGATGAGGTGGGCTATGGGTTCACCGGCCAGCCGACGGTCAAGCCACCCTTGCAGGGTGGCCTGCTGGTCGGCATCGAGCTCGCGCTCCGGCCAGGTCATCAGGTAGCTGCGCCGGCACCCCAGCAGATGGCAGAGCAGCGCATCGGCGTCGGCACGGGGGGATTCCCCAGAGGCCAGGGTCGCCATGATGTGGGCACGAGCCTGCTGGATCTGCATGGGCATTAGTTGCTCTCGGCCAGGGAGGCGAGCTGATCCGCCTGGTATTCCTGCACCAGGGGGGTGATGACGCAATCCAGATCCCCTTCGAGGATCTCCCCCAGCCGATAGAGGGTGAGGTTGATGCGGTGCTCGGAGAGGCGACCCTGGGGGTAGTTGTAGGTGCGGATGCGCTCGGAGCGATCGCCGGAGCCCACCAGGTTGCGGCGGGTGCTCTGCTCGGCGGCACGGTGACGCTCGTCCTCGGCCGCCTGCAGGCGGGCGGAGAGCACCGACATCGCCTTGGCGCGGTTCTTGTGCTGGGAGCGCTCATCCTGGCACTCCACCACCAGCCCGGTGGGCAGGTGGGTGATGCGGATGGCGGAGTCGGTCTTGTTGACGTGCTGGCCACCGGCCCCAGAGGCGCGGAAGGTGTCGATCTTCAGCTCTGAGGGGTTGATCTCGATCTGTTCGGCTTCCGGCACTTCCGGCAGCACGGCCACGGTACAGGCGGAGGTGTGCACCCGGCCCTGGGATTCGGTCTCGGGTACCCGCTGCACCCGGTGACCGCCGGACTCGAACTTGAGGCGGCCGTAGACGTGCTCGCCATCCACCTTGGCGATCACCTCCTTGTAGCCACCGTGCTCGCCGTCGTTGCAGCTGACGATGGAGACGCGCCAGCCCTGGCGTTCGGCGTAACGGGAGTACATGCGGAACAGATCCCCCGCGAAGATGGCCGCCTCGTCGCCACCGGCGCCGGCACGGATCTCGAGATAGCAGTTGTTGTCATCCTTGGGGTCGCGCGGCAGCAGCATCACCTGCAGCGCCTGCTCCTGCTCCTCGAAGGTCGCCTTGGCGAGCGGCAGCTCCTCCTGCGCCATTTCGCGCAGGTCGGCGTCGTCCTCTTCCAGCATCATCTTGGTGGTCTCGAGGTTCTCCTCGGCCTGACGGAAGCGCTGGAAGGCGTGCACTATGTCTTCGAGCTGGGCATATTCCCGGGTCAGGGCACGGTATCTGTCCTGATCCGAGGCGACCCCGGGCTCCCCGAGCAGGGCCTGTACTTCTTCGTGGCGCTCGATGAGGCCTTCCAGCTTTCTGATCAATGACGGGTTCATAAATCTTGTGTTCTCGATGGAGGAGGGGCAGCCGGCTGGCCACCCCCAAACTATGACTCTTGTGACAACCCCAGCACCTGGCGCAGCTGGGACAGCTTGTGGCTGTCCCCCTGGGCGGCGGCCTGGCGCAGGGCCTGGGTCGGTGCGTGGATCAACTTGTTGGTGAGGCGGTGGGCCAGGGCCTTGAGCGCCTGCTCGGCATTCTCGCCCTGTTGCAGGGCCAGCAGGGCACGCTGCAACTCTTCATCCGCCACCTGCTGGGCTTGGTGGCGGTAGTCGCGAATGAGATCCACCGAGTGCTGGCTGCGATACCAGCCCATGAAGTCGTCGCGCTCTTCCTGCACGATGAGCTCGGCCTCGGCGGCCGCCCGCTTGCGGGTCTCGAGGTTCTGCTCGATGATGCCCTGCAGATCGTCCACCGTGTAGAGATAGGCGTCGGAGAGCTCGTCCACCTCGGCTTCGATGTCGCGGGGCACGGCGATGTCCACCAGGAACATGGGTCTGAAGCGGCGGGCCTTGAGGGCGCGCTCCACCATGCCCTTGCCGATGATGGGCAGGGGGCTGGCGGTGGAGCTGATGACGATGTCCGCCTCGTGCAGGTAGTCCGGGATCTCTTCGAGGGTCATCACTTGGGCGCCGAACTCCTCGGCCAGCAGCTGGGCCCGCTGCAGGGTGCGGTTCGCCACCATCATCTGGGTGACGCTCTGCTCGCGCAGATGCCGAGCGACGAGCTCTATGGTCTCGCCCGCCCCCACCAGCAGCACCTTGGTCTGGGAGAGATCGGAGAAGATGCGGCGGGCCAGGCTCACGGCGGCGAAGGCCACCGAGACCGCACTGGCGCCGATCTCGGTGTCGGTACGCACCCGTTTCGCCACCGAGAAGGATTTCTGGAACAGGCGCTCGAGGGAACCCTTCACCGCTTCCGCCTGCTGGGCGTGGGCGTAGGACTGCTTGATCTGCCCCAGGATCTGCGGCTCTCCCAGCACCAGGGAGTCGAGCCCGCAGGCGACCCGCATCAGGTGGCGCACCGCCTCCTCGTCCTGGTGGCGGTAGATGGCGGAGAGCACCTCGCTCGCCTCCAGCGCGTGGAACCGCTGCAGCCAGCTCAGCACCTGCTCCCCCTGCCCTTGCTCCAGGCTGCAGTACAGCTCGGTGCGATTGCAGGTGGAGACGATCACCGCCTCGCTGACGCCGGGCTGCTCCACCAGCTCACGCAAGGCGCGATCGATGCAGTCCGGGCCAAATGCGACCCGTTCCCGCAAGGCGACACTGGCGGTGTTGTGGTTGATTCCGAGGGCAAGCAGACTCATGGGTGGGTGATGATCGTTTCGTGCACAGGGTATGAAGGCCGACAATTGTACGAGAAAGGGTAAGTCTTTAAAAGCAATACGGCCGCCCCTTATACTGTGGCAAATCTCTTATCCGGAGCACGACCTTGTTGTTGCGTATCTTCTCCCTCGCCTGCCTGCTGGTACTGGCCGGCTGTACCACCACTCAACCCCAGCGGGATCAGGTCAACTGGCAGCAGGAACGGGCCCGTCTCGAGCAGCTGACCCACTGGGAGCTGTCGGGCAAGATGGCCATCATCACGGCGCGCCAGAAGGGCAGCGCCCGCCTCAACTGGCAGCAGAACGGCGATGACTATCGCCTCAACCTCACCAGCCTCATCGGCACCCATATCCTGGAACTCTCCCGCAGCAAGGGGGAGATCACCCTGACCGACAACGAGGGCAAGGTGCATCAGAGCCAGGATGCCGAGGCCCTCGTCTATCAGCTCACCGGCTGGAATATTCCGGTCGCCGGGTTGCCGGAGTGGATCAAGGGACTGCCGGGTGAGGCCGAATTCGAGCTCAACCCCGACGCCAGCCTGGCCTCGGTGCGCGACGGCCAGTGGCAGATCGTCTATGGGGACTACCGGGATCAGGACAGCTACCGGCTGCCGCACCTGCTGACCATGACGGGCCAGGGCAGCCGCCTCAAGTTGCAGATCAACCAATGGACCCTGGCGCCATGATGCAGGATACCATCCGGCAGGCGCCGATCCGCTGGCCGGCACCGGCCAAGCTCAACCTCTTCCTGCACGTCAACGGCCGCCGTCCCGACGGCTACCACGAGCTGCAGACCCTGTTCATCTTCCTCAATCACGGCGACTGGCTGGAATTCGAGCCGCTCGCCGATACCGACCTGCTCACCCTGAGCCCGGCCATCCCCGGGGTGCCGGATGAACAGAACCTCATCATCCGGGCCGCCCGCCTGTTGCAGGCCAGGCTGCCAAGCCCGATGGGGGCCCATATCCGGCTGGAGAAGGTGTTGCCCATGGGGGGCGGCATCGGCGGCGGCTCGTCTGACGCCGCCACCACGCTGGTGGCGCTGAATCATCTCTGGCAGGCGGGGCTCGACGAAGAGGAGCTGGCACAGCTCGGCGTGCAGCTGGGGGCCGACGTGCCTGTGTTCGTGCGCGGCCGGGCCGCGTTTGCAGAAGGGGTCGGCGAGAAGCTGCAACCGGTGGAGCTGCCGAGCGCCTGGTATCTGGTACTCAAGCCCGATTGTCATGTGGCAACGGCGGCAGTGTTTCAGGATCCCGAGCTGCCCCGCGACACCCCCAGGATGACATTGCACAACCTGCTGGAAGGGGTGTGGAAAAACGATTGCGAATTGCTGGTGAAAAAGCGCCACCCCGAGGTTGCCAATGCGCTCGGCTGGTTGCTAGAATACGCGCCGTCAAGAATGACGGGCACTGGCGCCTGCGTCTTTGCTCAATTTGAAGACGAAGTGGCTGCTCGGAAGGTGTTGGCAAGGGTGCCGGAAGGCTGGGATGGGTTTGTCGCCAAGGGCGAGAACATATCACCACTCTTCGTCACTTTGCAACAAGTCAGTGATTGGGGTATCGCCAAGCGGTAAGGCAGCGGGTTTTGATCTCGCCATTCCTAGGTTCGAATCCTAGTACCCCAGCCAATCTGACATAATGGCGCCTGAGGTGGTGGCTCTGCCGTCCACCCGGGTAATCCGGCGCCACCATGAACTTCCAGAGACCTTGTCCGTTATCTTGATAAATCGTTTGCCCCCAAACGATACGGGTCTGAATCAGACTCCCCACATACTGGATGCAACCCCGAGGTTTCAAACCGTGCCTGACATGAAGCTGTTTGCTGGTAACGCAACGCCGGAACTAGCCCAGAAGATCGCAGATCGCCTGTTTATCAAACTCGGCAATGCTGCCGTAGGTCGCTTTAGCGACGGCGAGATCAGCGTACAGATCAATGAGAATGTACGCGGTGGCGATATCTTCATCATTCAATCCACCTGTGCCCCGACCAACGACAATTTGATGGAATTGATCGTCATGGTGGATGCACTGCGTCGTGCTTCAGCTGGCCGTATCACTGCCGTTATTCCCTACTTTGGTTATGCCCGTCAGGACCGCCGCGTCCGCTCCGCCCGTGTGCCCATCACCGCCAAGGTCGTCGCCGACTTCCTCTCCAGCGTGGGTGTGGATCGCGTGCTGACCGTTGACCTGCATGCCGAGCAAATCCAGGGCTTCTTCGATGTCCCCGTAGACAACGTGTTCGGCAGCCCTGTGCTGCTGGAAGACATGAAGTCCAAGAACCTCGAATCCCCCGTGGTCGTGTCGCCGGACATCGGCGGCGTGGTCCGTGCCCGTGCCATCGCCAAGCTGCTGGACGACACCGACATCGCCATCATCGACAAGCGTCGTCCCCGTCCGAACGTCTCCCAGGTCATGCACCTGATCGGTGATGTGGCTGGCCGTGACTGCGTCATCGTCGACGACATGATCGACACCGGCGGCACCCTGTGCAAGGCCGCAGAAGCGCTGAAAGAGCGCGGTGCCAAGCGCGTGTTCGCCTATGCGACCCACCCGGTCTTCTCCGGCACCGCAGTGGAGAACATCAAGAACTCGGTCATCGACGAGCTGATCATCACCGACTCCATCCCGCTCACCGCGGAGATGAAAGCCGTCGGCAAGGTCAAGCAGCTGACCCTCTCCTCCGTGCTGGCCGAGGCCATCCGTCGTATCAGCAACGAAGAGTCCATCTCTGCCATGTTTGAGCATTGATAGACCCCGTTGTGACAAAAACCGCCAACTGGCGGTTTTTGTTTTTTCAAGCCTGGTCAATGTAATGCCCTGCCCCCGCAGGTTAAGGATGTCCCCATGAAGTGCTTGCGTCTCCTCACTCTCCTCCCGCTGTGCGCCCTGCTCTCTGCCTGCCTGACCGGCCAGCAGGATCCGCCCTTCACCCTGACCCTGGCACACATGAACGACACCCACTCCCAGTTCGACTCGGTCAATGCCGAGCTGAAGGGGCCCCTCTTCGGCAAACAGGGGGAAACCGACACCCTCTACACCCGCCTCGGCGGTTATCCGCGCCTGCTCACCATGACGAAAGCCTTCCAGGCCGAGGCGCTCGCCAAGAACCAGCCGATACTGCTGCTGCACGGCGGCGATGCCTGGCAGGGCAGCGGCTACTTCAAGCTCAACGAGGGGATGGCCAATGCCGAGCTGCTGAGCCAGTTCGGCCTGGATGCCATGGCCCTTGGCAACCACGAGTTCGATCTCGACAACCAGAAGCTGGCCCGCTTCATCCAGGGGGTGAACTTCCCGGTGCTGGCCGCCAATCTGGACAGCCGCGACGATCCGGATCTGAGCCAGGCCAGCAACCTCAAGCCCTTCGTGGTCTATGCCTTCGATGGCAACCAGAAGAGCCCAGTCACCGATCTCGACCATCTGCCCGCAGACAAGCAGCTGGTCGCCGTCATCGGGCTGGTGCTGGAAGACATGGCCAACATCTCCCCCAACGTCGGCAAGCTGCGCTTTGCCAAGGAGGTGACCTCGGCCCAGGCCACGGTCGACCTGCTGCAGGCCAGAGGGATCAACCGGATCGTCGCCCTCACCCACATCGGCAACGCCCGGGATCTGGCGCTGGCGGCCAGGGTGAATGGTCTCGATGCCATCGTCGGCGGCCACTCCCACAGCCTGCTCGGCGATTTTCACAACATCGGCTGGGGCAAGACGGGGGAATACGCGGCGCTGGTCACCAATCCGGACGGCGTCGGCCTGACCTGCGTGGTGCAGGCGGGATCCTACGCCCAGGCCATCGGTCTTGCCCGGGTCAGCTTCGACGCCCAGGGCCGGGTCATCGCCTGCAAGGGTCAGAACCAGCTGCTGGCCAGCCGCGACTTCTTCGCCGATCCGGCCCGCCAACAGACGCTGGACAAGACCCGCAGCCAGCAGGCCGGCAAGTTCATCGACGCCCAGCCCAACCTGGTGACGGTGGATGAGGATCCGCGCCTGCGCGGCATCATCGACAGCCACTACAAACCGGCGCTGGAGCAGGCCTACGGCCCCGTCATCGGCACCCTTCCCGCACCGTTGCAAAATGCCCGCCGCCCCGGTGACAACGGCAGCGACCACCACGGCTCCGACGTCGCGCCCCTGGTGGCGGAAGGCCAATATTTTTGGGCCAACACCGCGCAGGTGCAGGCCCTGACCGGCGGCCCGGTCGACTTCGCCCTGCTGGCTGTGGGGGGCGTGCGCGCCGACTTGCCCGCCGGTGAACTGCGTGAAGGGGAGGCGGCCCTCAGCCTGCTGCCGTTCAAGAACCCGCTCACCGTGCTGACCCTCACCGGCGCCGAGGTGCGGGCCCTGCTGACCGAGACCATCACCGCCACCCTGCCCGCCAGCGCCCATGCGGGCAAGTTCCCCTATGGCGGCCACCTGCGTTACAGCTTCCAGGAGACCGACGCAGGCAAGGCGGGCCAGCTGACCCGCCTGCAGTGGAAAACGGCCGGGGGTCAGTGGCAGGATCTGGTGGATACAAAGCGCTACCGGGTGGTGACCAACGCCTACAGCGCCAACGGCAACGACGGCTGGCAGGCCCTGGCACGGGCCCAGCGCCACAGTCCAGAGAACCAGGGTCCAGAGAGCCAGAGTGCCGAGCGGGTGGATCTCGCCTGGGTCGCGGGCCAGCTGACCGCCTTCCCGGTGCTGGCAGTGGCACAGCGCGGCGAGCAGCTCAGCGCCGTCTATGGGCCGGGCAAGGCCCTCGACTGCAAGGCGGCCAAGGTGGATTGCGGCACAGACGCAGCCTCGTTCGTGGACTATGTGCGTCATGCCCGCCCCCTGGTGACCGCCCTGGATGAAGAGACGGTGACCCTGCTGCGTGCCGGTCAAGCCGACGCCCCTTGAGTCGCTGGGTCAGAAACGGGCCTGACCAGGCCCGTTTTGGCGATCGTTGACACCCGGTTCCCGGGTTATTCCCCCCGCTCGCCGAGCTTTGGTTGAGTGATCGCCACTCGGCGGCTAGAATATTGCGTCCCATTGCCCCGGGCCATCCGCTCATGGCAAGTAGCGAGTGAAGACATCAAGCGTGACCCATCAAATCAAACTGATTGTCGGGCTGGGTAATCCCGGCCCCGAATATGCCAAGACCCGCCACAACGCGGGGGCCTGGTATGTGGAGCAGTTAGCCCGCTGGCACAATGTCAGCCTGCGCGAAGAGCCCAAGTTCTTCGGCCACACCGCCCGCTTCCTGGTGGAGGGGCAGGATGTGCGGCTGCTCATCCCGAACACCTACATGAACCTCTCCGGCAAGGCGGTGGCGGCCTTGGCCCGCTTCTACCAGATAGTCCCGGAGGAGATCCTGGTGGCCCACGACGAACTGGACCTGCCCCCCGGCATCGCCAAGTTCAAGCAGGGCGGCGGTCACGGCGGCCACAACGGCCTGAAAGACATCATCGCCAGGATGGGCAACAACAATAACTTCTTCCGGCTGCGCCTCGGGATAGGTCATCCCGGTGCCAAGGAGCTGGTCGCCGGTTTCGTGCTGACCAAGGCGCCCAGCAGTGAACAGAGCCTGATCGAGGCCGCACTGGATGAGTCTTTGCGCGCCACCGACATCCTGTTCAAGCAGGACATGACCAAGGCCATGAACCGGCTGCACAGCTTCAAGGCCGAGAAAGTCTGAATACAGATGCCTGACATGAGTCAGGCTCGCACAATATGACAGGGCTGCCCGCGTGGCCCCTCAACAGCATCCATCACGTAAGGTAACAATTCATGGGTTTTAAATGCGGTATCGTGGGCCTGCCCAATGTAGGCAAATCCACCCTGTTCAATGCGCTGACCAAGGCCGGCATCGAAGCCGCCAACTTCCCGTTCTGCACCATTGAGCCGAACACGGGTGTGGTCCCCATGCCGGATCCCCGCCTCGACCAGCTGGCGGCCATCATCAACCCCCAGCGCGTGGTGCCGACCACCATGGAGTTCGTGGACATCGCCGGTCTGGTGGCGGGCGCCTCCAAGGGCGAGGGTCTGGGCAACCAGTTCCTGGCCAACATCCGCGAGACCGAAGCCATAGGTCACGTGGTGCGCTGCTTCGAGGACGAGAACATCATCCACGTGGCGGGCAAGGTCTCCCCGGCCGATGACATCGAGGTGATCAACACCGAACTGGCCCTGTCGGATCTGGACGCCTGCGAGCGCGCCATCCACCGTCAGTCCAAGCGCGCCAAGGGCGGCGACAAGGATGCCAAGCTGGAAGTGGAGACCCTGGAAAAGATTCGGGTTGCCCTGGAAAACGGCCAGATGATCCGCGGCATGAAGCTGGACAAGGAAGAGCTGGCGGCCGTTGCCCACCTCAACTTCCTGACCCTGAAACCCACCATGTACATCGCCAACGTGGCGGAAGATGGCTTCGACAACAATCCCTTCCTCGACAAGGTGCGTGAGATCGCCGCCGCCGAGAACGCCGTTGTGGTGGTGGTCTGCTGCGCCATCGAGGCGGACATCGCCGAGCTGGACGACGCCGACCGCGCCGAGTTCATGGCCGATCTGGGGATCGAAGAGCCGGGCCTGAACCGGGTGATCCGCTCAGGTTACGAGCTGCTGAACCTGCAGACCTACTTCACCGCCGGGGTGAAGGAAGTGCGCGCCTGGACCATTCCGGTCGGCGCCACCGCCCCGCAGGCGGCGGGCAAGATCCACACCGACTTTGAAAAAGGCTTTATTCGCGCCCAGACCATCGCCTTCGACGACTTTATCACCTACAAGGGTGAGCAAGGCGCCAAGGAAGCGGGCAAGATGCGCGCCGAAGGGAAAGACTACATCGTCAAGGATGGCGATATCATGAACTTCCTGTTCAACGTCTAACCCCATGAGAGGCCAGCATTTGCTGGCCTCTTTGTTATGGTCGCAGGTTGCGGATCTGCTGCCAAATGTCGCAAAAAAAACCAGATTGTTGGGCTTTTGCGCGACAGCGTCCAATAACTCGCCAAACGCACCCAAATTCGGTTTTTCTGGCAAAAAAAGGGTTGACGCCCCAGAGCCAGATACGCATAATTCCGGCCGCACAGTGACGAGGCAACGACTCACTGGAAGCACGGTTGGCTATGTAGCTCAGTTGGTTAGAGCATCGCACTCATAATGCGAGGGTCACAGGTTCGAATCCCGTCATAGCCACCATTAATCATTCAGTTGGGGTATCGCCAAGCGGTAAGGCAGCGGGTTTTGATCTCGCCATCCCTAGGTTCGAATCCTAGTACCCCAGCCATTTTTAAAAGTTCTTTGGCCAGTCTCATGACTGTCGAGGAGCACTGTTGGGGTATCGCCAAGCGGTAAGGCAGCGGGTTTTGATCTCGCCATCCCTAGGTTCGAATCCTAGTACCCCAGCCATTTTTACTTGTTTTCGACGAGAGTCGGTCACAAGACGGCTATGTAGCTCAGTTGGTTAGAGCATCGCACTCATAATGCGAGGGTCACAGGTTCGAATCCCGTCATAGCCACCATTAATCATTCAGTTGGGGTATCGCCAAGCGGTAAGGCAGCGGGTTTTGATCTCGCCATCCCTAGGTTCGAATCCTAGTACCCCAGCCATTATTGCCGTTCATCGAACTTGTCGGTGAACACTGTGGTAAACGTAAGAGGTTTTTAATCTCGTCAACGTTCCTAGGTTCGTATCCTAGTGCCACAGCCATTTTTAAAAGTTCTTTGGCCAGTCTCATGACTGTCGAGGAGCACTGTTGGGGTATCGCCAAGCGGTAAGGCAGCGGGTTTTGATCTCGCCATCCCTAGGTTCGAATCCTAGTACCCCAGCCATTTTTACTTGTTTTCGACGAGAGTCGGTCACAAGACGGCTATGTAGCTCAGTTGGTTAGAGCATCGCACTCATAATGCGGGGGTCACAGGTTCGAATCCCGTCATAGCCACCATTAATATTGCGGAAGTGGCGAAATTGGTAGACGCACCAGATTTAGGTTCTGGCGCCCTAGGCGTGAGAGTTCGAGTCTCTCCTTCCGCACCATCAAGGCAGTACCAAACAGACCAGCTCATGCTGGTTTTTTTGTGCCCGGATTTCAGCCCTTGTCTCCTCTCCTTCCCTGCCGTTCTCCCTGCTCACTGGCTTGTCAGCCCAGGACCTCCCCCGCAGCGGCGGGATTGATGGCCACTAAAAAGCGGCCCGCAGGCCGCTTGTCTCTGTTTCCCCTTGTCAGAACGGGAAGAACCAGGGAATGGCGATGACGCTCACCACCATCACCAGCAGGGTAAAGGGCACGCCCACGCGGATGAAGTCCATGAACTTGTAGTTGCCGGGCCCGAGCACCAGGGTATTGACCGGTGAGGAGACCGGCGTCATGAAGGCCGCCGAGGCGGCAATGGCGATGGTCATGGCGAAGGGATAGGGAGAGACCCCCATCTGCTGGGCCGTACCGAGCGCAATGGGGGCCATCAGCACAGCGGTGGCGGTGTTGGAGATGAAGAGCCCGATGGCCGCACAGAGAACGAACAGGCTGGCCAGCATGACACGGGGCCCCATCTCCCCCACCGCCGAGATCAGCCCGCCGACGATGAGGTCCACCCCGCCGGTCTTCTGCAACGCCAGGGCGAAGGGCAACATGCCGACGATCAGGATCAGGGTCGGCCAGTGGATGGACTTGTAGGCGCTTTCCATGTCGATGCAGCGGAACTTGCCCATCAGCAGGCAGGCGATGATCGCCGCTATGACGTTGGGCACGGGATCCGTCACCATCAGCACTATCATGACCGCGAGGGCGATCAGGGCGTGGATGGCCTGGCTGCGGGCCGGCGCCATCTCGTCCACCTCGGCGGGCAGGCCGAGCAGCAGGAAATCCCTGTGGTGGGTCTGCAACTGGCGAATGAGGCTCCAGTTGCCCACCACCAGCAGGCTGTCCCCCATCAGCAGCGGCTCATCCACCAGCTTGCCGGTGAGCGCCTCGCCGTTGCGGCGGATCCCCACCACGCTCAGGCCGTAGCGGGAACGGAAGGTCACCTCGCGGATGCTCTTGCCGAGCAGCCGGGATCCCGGAATGAGGGAGACCTCGGCCATGCCCACCTCCCGCGCCTGATCCGAGAAGTACTCCCCGCGCAATATCATGGGTTCGAGCCGCGCCTCGCTGCAAAACTCCCGCACATCTACCTCGGGGTCGGACATGTCGATAAGCAGCACGTCCTTGGCCTGGAACTCGGTGACGCCGGAGACGGTCACCATCACCCGCCGAAACTTGCGCCAGCGCTCCAGCCCGATGACGTTGGCCCCGAAGCGGGCACGCAGTTGCAGCTCGTCCAGGGTCTGGCCTATCAGGGGAGAGTCGGGGCGGATCGCCAGGCGGCGCGCCCGGCCGGCCAGGCGATAGTCGCGGATGAGATCGCGCATTGTGCTGCGCCCCGCCTGCTTGCCCTTGCCCTCTTCCCCCTCGTGCACCAGACGGTGACGCATCAGCAGCATGTAGATCACCCCCAGCCCGAGGATCAGCACCCCCATGGGGGTGAAACCGAAGAAGCCGAAGCCCTGGATGCCATGGCGCATCAGCTCGCTGTTCACCACCATGTTGGGCGGCGTGGCCACCAGCGTCATCATGCCGCTGATGAGACCGGCAAAGCCGAGGGGCATCATCAGCCGTCCCGCCGGGATCCCCATCCGGTTCGCCACGCTCAGCACCACGGGGATGAAGATGGCCACCACCCCTGTGCTGCTCATCACGGCCCCCAGGGTCGCCACCGCCACCATCAGCAGCACCAGCAGCCGGGTCTCGCTGCTGCCCGCCACCTTCACCAGGGCATCCCCCACCTGGTAGGCGATGCCGGTGCGCACCAGCCCCTCCCCCACCACGAACAGGGCGGCGATCAGGATGACGTTGGGATCGCTGAACCCCGCCAGCGCCTGTGGCAGCGTCAGGGTGCCGCTCAACACGAACAGGATGATGATCAACAAGGCCACCACATCCATGCGCACCCTGTTGGTAATAAACAGGAAGATGGCGCCCACCAGCATACTGAGCACCCAGATCAACTCGGAATTCACACTCGCTCCTTTCGTTCATGTCCGCCGGGCGGAGAACCGCGCCAGACGCCATCAGACCACAGCCAGTCCCCCTCCATTTTGTTACATATCAAGAAAGAGGAGCCCACATCATCGCACATTCGGGTTCAGTTGCGGCCACTTTGCAGGGCAGAGCAAGGGCGCCGGCGCCCGCCCCTCGCACGCCCGGGCAAAAAGTGCTGCGCGCCCTCAATGACGCACCTAGAATGGGCCAGCCGCTGGCTGATCCGGCCCCTGCCCACCCCTTGTCCTTCGGAGAGAAGATGTCTGTTCACACCCCAACCTACCCGGAATTCACCTTCTTCGGCCGCTTCGTCGCCGATATCCAGTCCGGCCGCAAGACCATCACCATCCGCGACGAGAGCGAGGCCAACTGGCAGCCCGGCCAGCGGCTCGCGCTCTTCACCAATCCGGAGCACCAGCCCTTTGGTGCCATAGAGGTGCTCTCGGTCACCCCCGTGGCCTTCGATGAGCTGACCGACGAGCACGCTCGCCAGGAGAACATGACCCTCGCCGAGCTCAAAACCGTCATCCGGGACATCTACCCCGCACTGCCGCCGCTCTATGTGATTGAATTCACACTGATTGAAGCCTGATTTTGTGAGCTGCCTCAGCTAACGCCGGTTGCGCTCCCGGGCCAAAAGCGCACAATACCTGTTTTTATATACAGTTGATGGGTGCGTTATGGATACACAACTTGAACCGGCCATTGCGGCCATGGTGGCGGATTTCATTGCAGCAGGTCGCCCCAAGGCAAGCAAGCTAAGCTGGCAGGCCAGGCGTGAGGGCTATCTTGCCTCTGCCGTCTTGGGGGGCGAGCGGGCAGAGGTGGGCGCCATCGAAGAGTGGCAGGCCGATCACTACGCCATCCGGCTCTACCAGCCCAAGTGCCCCCCTTGCCCCGCCTATCCGGTGCTGATCTATTTCCACGGCGGCTGTTTCGTCAGCGGGGATTTCGAGACCCACGATCGCCAGATGCGGATGCTGTGCAACAGCGCCCATGCCCTGGTGTTTGCCGTGCACACCCGCCTCGCCCCCGAGCATACCTATCCTGCCGCCCATGACGACGCGCTGGCAGCGACCCTCGCCATCCTGGCCGCGCTGCCGCAGTGGCACGGCGATCCCGGGCGGGTCGCACTCGCAGGCGACAGTGCCGGTGGCCACCTCGCCCTGGTCACCACCTTGCGGCTCAAGGCGGCGGGAGCACCACTGCCCGCCGCCCAGATCCTCATCTATCCCATGCTCGATGCTGCGGGCGACAGTGACAGCTATCAACAGCTCGGTGAGGACTACCTTATCACCCGTGACATGCTGCTCAGCGGATTTCAGGCCTATCTGGGCGAGCTGCCCGCCAGCCATCCCGAGGCGAGCCCGCTGCACCATCCTGATCTTGCGGGGCTGCCGCCCACCCATATCCTCACGGCCGAGTACGATCCCCTGCGTGACGAGGGGGAGGCCCTCTATGGCAAACTGCTGCAAGCCGGTGTCACGACTACCTGTCAGCGACAGCTCGGGGTGATCCACGGTTTCTTCCAGCTGGCGGGCATCAGCCCTGCGGCCCGTCATGCCATCGCGCAGGTCGCCATGCTGCTCAAGGGGCTCTGAGTTGGATCCGGCCCCATGCCGTGCTAAAAGTGTCTCTTTTGAATCAGCGAGGTAATCCCAGTGTTTGAGATAGCGAGCCTGAAAGAGGGCATGATGCACGGGGTCGAGCTGTTCCAGCTGCTGCTGGAGATCATCTCCATCGCCTGCGTGGTGATTGGGCTTGGCAAGACCCTCTGGCTGGCGGCGCGGGTGCGGGATCACGAGCCCGGTTTTCCGCGCATTCGCCTCTGCTTCGGCAGCTGGCTCATCCTGGCCCTGGAGTTCCAGCTCGCCGCCGACATCCTGGCCACCACGGTCGCGCCGAGCAAGGAGGAGCTCGTCCGCCTCGCCATCATCGCGGTGATCCGCACCTTCCTGAACTACTTCCTCGGCAAGGAGCTGGACGCCCAGGCCGAGCGTCAGCGGGCACCCGGCGCCGGACAGACCGAAGCGACCCGATAAGGGCCCATGGCGGCGACCATATGAGTTCGCCGCCATCCCGACCACGCTCTGGTCGGGATGGCGCTGTTGTGACCCTGCCCGCAGTTTTGGCAATCAGCCAATAATGGAACCCTTTTCAAGGCCCTCCCCACCCTGTCGTCCCCGACGCCCTCTGCGTAACATGGCAGGACCACTTCGCCACCGGCCGCGCTGATGCATCCTCACCCCGTTTTCGCTCTCGAGCAGTGCGTTATCTACCAGATCTACCCCATGAGTTTTCAGGACAGCGACGGCGATGGCATGGGGGACATCAACGGCATCCGCCAGCGCCTGGACTACCTGGCGACGCTCGGGGTCGACCTGCTCTGGCTCACCCCTGTCTATCGCTCCCCCAGGCGGGACAACGGCTACGACGTGGCGGATTACCGCGCCATCGACCCCGCCTTCGGCACCCTGGCGGAGATGGACTCGCTCATTGCCGAGGCGGCCGCCCACGGCATGGGCATCATGATGGACATAGTCGCCAACCACACCTCCACCGAACATCAGTGGTTCAGGCAGGCGCTGGCGGGGGATCCCCGCTATCAGGCCTACTACGTCTTTCGAGACCAGGCCTTCGTCGATGCCCACCCGGTGGACTCCATCTTCGGCGGCAGCGCCTGGGAATTCGTGCCTGCGCTCGGCAGCTACTACCTGCACAACTTCGATGCGAGCCAAGCCGATCTGGACTGGGACAACCCGGCGGTGCGGGCCGAGATGGCGGAAGTGATCAACTTCTGGCTGGCCAGGGGCATCAAGGGGTTTCGCTTCGATGTGATCGACATGGTGAGCAAAGAGTGGTCGCCCCTTGCCATGAGCAACGGCCCCCGCCTGCACGACTATATCCGCGAACTCAATGCCGCCAGCTTCGGCGGCAAGGGGATCATCACGGTCGGTGAAACCTGGGGGGCAGATCTGGCCCAGATGAGGCGCTATTCGAACCCGGATGACAGCGAGTTCAGCATGGTGTTCAACTTCGAGCACCTGGGGCTGGGGCAGGGCAAATGGACCTCCCGCTTTGACCCCCTCACCTTCAAAGGCGCCATGGCCCGCCACCAGAGCGGGCTGCACGGCCAAGGCTGGAACAGCCTGTTTCTGGGTAACCACGACCTGCCCCGCGCCGTCTCCCGCTTCGGCAACGACAGCGCCGAATGGCGCGAGCTGAGTGCCAAGCAGTGGGCCCTGGTGCTGCACATGATGCAGGGCACCCCCTTCATCTATCAGGGGGAGGAGCTTGGCATGACCAATCGCCGCTGGCAGCCAGATGAGCTGCGCGATGTGGAGGCCATCAACTACAGCGCCAGCCAGCCGGATCTGGCGCCCGCCGAGCTCGCCCGCCGCCTCGATGCCATCGGCCGCGACAACGCCCGCACACCCATGCAGTGGGACTCGGGCCCCCGGGCCAGTTTCAGCACGGCAGAGCCCTGGATCGCGCTCAACGCCAACCACGTTGAAATCAACGCCGCCGAGCAGCTGGCCCGCCCCGACTCCCTGTTTCACTGCTATCGCCGGCTGATTGCATTGCGCAAGGCCCACCCCGTCATTCGCCATGGCGACTTCGAGCTGCTGGATGGAGACGATCCCCTGCGTATCGGCTATCGCCGCCGGTGGCGGGATCCCGCCACCGGCCAGACGCAAGTGCTGCTGCTGCTCGCCAATCTCACCGCAGACCCCTTGCCCATGCCCCATTTTGACAAGCTAGCCAGCGGCGCCAGTTTGTTGATGGGCAACTACCCCGGCCAGCCAGAGTGCTGCTTTGCCCCCTACCAGACGGCGGTCTGGCTTCTCGTGGAGCCCGCCATGGCGCTCCCGCCAGACCCCCATAGAACCGAGCTGAGCAGGCCTGGTCAGGGGCGTTCGGGTTGACTCTCCCCCGGGATCTGCGTATTTTGCGTCCAGATTTCATGTTGGACTGCTCTGCAATGTTGTACATCCTGTTCAAATGCTCTGTCAGGAGGCTGTGCTCCGTGCACTAACACGATGAAGTGTTGCCCGGAGCCCATCTCTTCTGAATCTTCATCAGATAGCGCTTGCGCCCTCCAGAGAGGGAGGCGACCCCGCATCTGATGAGAACAGGAAAAAGGCCGGCGAGATGCTTCATCGCCGGCCTTTTTGTTTCTGATCTTCAGGACAAAGTTTCAATATTGCTTGAAACGGGGGCCGGTACGCCAAGTACCGCCCCCGTTTTTTATGGATATAGCACCATGAGTCTGCTCAGCATTCACCATCTGACCTGTCACCTCGGTGACAAGACACTGTACCAGGACGCCAGCTTCACCCTGCTTCCCCGCGAACATATCTGCATCAGCGGCAGGAACGGCGTCGGCAAAAGCACCCTGCTCAAGCTGCTCCAGGGGGAGCGCCAGCCTGACGCCGGGGATATTCTCTGGCAGCCCGGTCTTGACCGGGGCTATCTCGACCAGCATGCCCAGCTGGACGGGCAACTGACGATACGGGCATATCTGCAAACGGCCTTTGCCCCCCTCTATCGGGCCGAGGCGGAGATGATGGCCATCTATGCCAGTCCGGCGCGCTGTGCCCAACCCCATCAGCTGGCCCTGGCCGCCAGCCTCCAGACCACCCTGGAGAGCCAGTCGTTTTACCAGATAGAGAGCCGGATCGACGAGGTGGCCGCCGGCCTTGGCCTCACCCAGCTCGGCATGCAGACCCGCCTGGCCAATCTGAGCGGCGGCCAGCGCCACAAGGTGATGCTGGCCGGCTTGCTGCTGCGCTCGCCGGATCTGCTGCTGCTCGATGAGCCGACCAACTACCTGGACAGCGCCCACGTCGCCTGGCTGGCAAGCTACCTGGAGGGCTTCGCGGGCGCCTTCCTGGTGGTCTCCCACGACAGGGATTTCGTGAACCGCATCGCCACCGGCATCTGCGATATCGATCGCCTGCAGCTTCGCAAATACCAGGGCAACCTCGACAAGGCCATGGCCCAGAAGGGGGCGGATGATGTCGCTCACGCCCGGCAATACCAGGCGCAGCAGAGGCAGATCGACAAGCTGGAGCGGTTCATCGCCAAGAACGGCGCCGGGGTCAACGCCAGCATCGCCAACGGTCGCAAGAAGCAGCTGGCGCGCATCGAGCGCCTGACCAGCCCGGAGCGGGACAAGGGGGTCTCCCTCGCGTTTCGCAGCGCCGGGGGCGGCGGCCAGCAGGTGCTCGCCGCCTCTGAACTGGTCATCGGCCATGATCGCGCGCTGCTGGCGCCCCTGACCCTGACCCTCAGCCGGGGGGAGAAGGTGGTGATCGCCGGGTTCAACGGCGTCGGCAAGTCCACCCTGCTCAAGACGCTGGCGGGGGAGCTGGCCCCCCTGGGCGGTGGGCTCAGTCTCGCCCCCGGGGTCAAGGCGGGCTACTTCGAACAGGCGCTGCACTGGCCCCATCCGGATGCCAGCCCGCTCGCCCTGGTGAAGGCCGCCTGCCCCGCCCTCGATGACAAGGGCGCCAGGCTGCATCTGGCCCGGGTCGGCATCACGGGCAAGCTGGCACTGCAACCGATCGCCGCCCTGAGTGGCGGGGAGCAGACCAGGGTGAAACTGTGCCGTCTGGCCCTGCAACCCAGCAACCTGCTGCTCCTGGACGAACCGACCACCCACCTGGATGCCGCCCTCAAGGCGGCCCTGCAACAGGCGTTGCAGGACTATGCCGGGACTGTGGTGGTGGTCTGCCACGAGCAGGCCTTCGTGGCCGGCTGGCCGGATCGGGTGCTGGACATTCACGCCCTCGCGGCCACCAACTCGGTATCACATGCGTAAGGTGAAGATCATGTTATTGAAAGTATTGCTCTTTTTTATTGCGTTCCTGGTGGGTGCCGATGAGCTGATGCTGGGCCCCCTGCTGACTCCCATAGGCCGGGAGCTGGGGGTCCAGCCCGAGCGGGTCACGCTGTTCATCACCGCCTACAGCCTGGCGCTGGCGCTGATCGCCCCCCTGCTCGGCAGCCTCTCGGATCGCCTCGGCAGGGTGAGCATCATGCTGCCCGCCGCCCTGCTGTTCGGGGCCGCCTCCCTCGCCACCGGCCTGGTCGATGGCTTCGAGTGGGGGCTGGCAAGCCGGGTGCTCACCGGCCTCGCCAGTGCCGGCATGCTGCCCATCGCCTTTGCCCTGGCGGCAGACGGCACTGGGAGGGATGCCATGAAGCGCATTGCCTGGGTGCAGTCCGGCCTGACGCTGGGCATGATAGCGAGCCCGGCACTGGGGGCGCTGCTCGCGCAGTGGCACTCCTGGCGCGCCGCCTTTATCCTGCTCGGCCTCTGTGCCTGGGGAGTGGCGGCGGCCCTGGCCCTGTTGCCCGCCGGCAGGTCTTTGGCAGACACATCGGCGCCGCAGCAGGAGGAGAAGGGCGTCCGCCTGCTGGCCATCCCGGGGGCGGTCGGCGCCCTGCTGGCCATGTGCCTGGGCCTGGGCGGCGGCATTGGCCTGTTCAATCTGGTCGGCCAGCACCTGCGCGACACCCTGGGTCTGTCGATGGGGTCTGTGGGGCTCCTCTATGGGGCTCTCGGCATCATCAGCGTCATCGGCAACCTGCTGATGCCCCGCTTGTCTGGCCGGGTCGAGAGCGGGCGCGTCCTGATGCGCCTGGCCCTGGTGGTCTGCGTGCCGGTCAGCGTCGGCTTCTATCTCTCTCCCGCCTCACTGCCTGCCCTGCTGCTGCCGCTCGGACTGTGGGCGCTGGCGGGCGGCATAGGATCCCCCGCCCTGCAGGGCCACATTGCCGGGCTCTCGTCGGCCCACAGGGGCATGCTGATGTCGCTGGCGATGACCATGATGCACCTCGGGGTGGCGCTCTGGTCCGCCGTCGCCGGGTTTGCCTACAGTGCGGGGCCTGTGGCCCTGGCACTGCTGGCCATGGCGCTCTTTGGCGGGGCCATCGTCGCCCTGCGCCCCGTCCGACCCGGGGCCTGATGGGCAGATCCGCACTATCACACGCAAACAAGGGCTCCCTCGGGAGCCCTTTTTCGTCTCAAGGGAGCGCATCAGGCCGGGATGCTGGCCAGCTCGTGGCGCTTCAACGCCAGCAACGTGATGAGGAAGGCGGCGCTGGCGATCAGCGCCATGCCCACATAGGTGGCGCTGAACCCCGGGGCCAGCTCGGCCGGGCTCAGGCTCGCCAGGTTGTGGCTGGTCCCGGCCGGCAGGGCCCCGTGGAACAGCACGGCGCAGATGGCCACCCCGACCGCGCCCCCCAGCTCGCGACCGAAGTTGAACAGGGACATGCCGATGCCGCGATCTTCCCGCGGCAGGGCGTTTTGCACCACCACAGAGAGGGCCGGCAGCACCAGTCCCAGCCCCAGACCGGCGAAGCCCAGCCCCAGATTGGCAAAGAGATCGAAATGGATCTGCCACAGCGCCAGCGCCGCCAGGGCGAAGCCCGCCACCACGAAGCGCTTGTAATGACCGGAGTGGCCGATCAGCTTGCCGCCGACGAAGGCCCCCGCCGTGATGCAGACCATGAAGATCACCATGTAGAGGCCGCTCTCGCTGGCCCCCATCCCCTTCTGCCACTGCATCTGCAGCGGCAGGTAGACCAGCACGGCGAACATCAGCAGTTGCGAGGCCAGCGCCAGCAGCACGCTCACCAGATAACCGGGCAAGCGGGCCAGATGGGCGGGCAGTATGGGGTCGTGGGCGCGCCGCTCCACCAGGATCAGCAGCAGCAGGGCTATCGCCAGTCCTGCCGCCAGCCAGATGGCAGGCAGAGCTGTCTCGGGCGAGAGCAGCAACAGGCTCAGCGTGGTGACTGTGATCAGCAGCGCCGCCCCCTTCCAGTCGAAGCGACTGTGGCGGCGCACATTGAGGTGGCCCAGATTGCGGTTCACCAGCCAGAGCGCCAGGGCCCCGAGGGGCAGGTTGATCCAGAAGATCCAGCGCCAGCTCAGCTGCTCGGTGAAATAACCCCCGAGCAGGGGGCCGGCGATGCTGGAGACCGCATAGACCGCCGAGATGTAGCCCTGATACTTGCCCACCTCCCGCGGGGGAATGCAGTCGGCGATGACGGTGAAGGCGAGCGCGATCAGGCCACCGCCCCCCAATCCTTGCAGCACACGAGCCGCCAGCAGGGTCGGCAGATCCTGGGCCAGGGCGCAGGCCACCGACCCCGCCAGAAACAGGCCTATGCCGATGTTGAGCATCCGCACCCGGCCGAACAGATCGCTCAGCTTGCCGTAGATGGGCAGGGCGGCGGTGGCCGCCAGCAGGTAGGCGGTCACCACCCAGGTGAGGGCGGCGCCGGCGTTCAGCTCGGCTCCTATGATGGGCAAGGGGGTGGTGACTATGCTCTTTTCCAGTGAGCCCAGGGCGATCACCAGGGCCACGCTTGAGAAGACGGTTTTTGGGGACATAAAAGAGGCTCGCTACAGTGAGTTGCCGGCACCCGAGGCGCAGAGCGCATTATTGTCTCATAAATCAGCAGCCCATGGTCAAACCCGCCGCCTGCCCAGGCCATGACGGCGGTCGCGGCATCCGGGGAGCGGATCTGGTACTGTGCTCTTTTGGCCGAGGAGGAAGTACCCCATGTCCGAGCAGTTCCAGTTTGAGCAATACGACGCCCTGATCTTCGATATGGACGGCACCCTGGTGGACTCCATGCCCCTGCACCTGGATGCCTGGGAAACCACCAGCGCCGAGTTCGGCCTGCCGTTCGATCGGGCACTGCTCAACGAGTACGGTGGCATTCCCACCCGCAAGATAGTGGCCATGCTGGCCGAGCAGCACGGGCTGGCCATCGACGTGGAGGCCTTCGCCCGCCGCAAGATAGCCCTCTACCTGGAGCGGATCGACAAGGTCCGCGTCTTCCCCGCCATGTGGGAGCTGGTCAAGCGCTGCCACGGCAAAGTGCCCATGGGCATAGGCACAGGCTCAACCCGGGATCATGCGACGCACATACTGAGAAATACCGGCCTCGATGCCTTCATCCCCGTGCTGGTGAGCGCCGACGACGTGACCAACCACAAGCCCCATCCCGACACCTTCCTGAGAGTGGCCGAGCTGCTCGGCGCCAACCCGGCCAACTGCCTGGTGTTTGAAGACACCCCCATCGGCATCCAGGCGGGCAAGGCTGGCGGCATGACCACCTTGCTGGCCACCGAAGGGGCGCTGCAACGGGTGTGAGACCGGGTTAGCGAAGCCCCCGCCACTGCTGCCAGAGTCCGCCAAGGAAGGCGAGCAGGAAGAGGCCCAGGGCCATCTCCCAATGGAAAGTGAAATAGAGATCCGCCGGCAGGGACGCCAGATAGATAAACAGGACGCTGAACAGGCCGCGACAGAGCGGCCCTTTCAAGACAGACCAGCGCAGCAGCGTGGCAACGCCGGCCCCCTTGCCAGACAGGGCCATCAGCTCATCCCCAGCAGGCCGAGAATGCCGGCGACTGTGTACCACGGATTGTGCACCCTGCGCTCCTCTTCCAGCGCCTCATGATCCTGCAACAGCATCAGCGCCTCGGCCGGGGTATCGGCAAAAGAGGGGGCAACGACAGTCACAAACCCCTGCTCGACCAGTTGGCGACGCTCATCGTCATAACCGACCGCCCAGGTATCGAGATAGGTAAATGACCGGCCTTGTTTGAAGAAGTGATAGCGAGACATGGTGGGCTCCGAGGCATTGGACCCCCACTCTACACCGGCGGTTGCAAACTGGCTCACCCCGAATGGGTAGCCAGCTCACACTCAGTTTGCCGTCACCTCATCCTCCCCTTCCCCCTTGTCGCCGCCAGGGGCAGCGCCCGTCGGCCTGGCAAAGCCCAGCTTGGCCATGCAGCCGTCAAATTCGGCCTCCCCCGGTTTGCCACTCTCCTCGCAGCTCTCGAACGCCGCCTTCATCTCGGCCGACATCTCGCGGGGTGGCTTGGGCGGGGTGCGGCTGCCCTGATCCGCCGCCATGGCGATGCAGGTAACCAGGGACAACAGCAGGGGCAGAACAATCTTCATGGCATGACTCCGTGCAACGAGTGTCATCGACCGGCAGAGGGCGGCGATGGCCCGGCAGTCCGGGCGGGATCATGCTAGCGAATAACGCGGCGCTTCGGGGTCAAGGGGGCGTAAAGGGGGCGTAGGCCAGGCGCAAAGTGCCATAAAAAAACGCCCCGTCCGGGGCGTTTTTACCAACAACCGCCGTTACATGGCGTTGGTGGATTCGAAGATCTTGTCCGCCGACGCCTCGACGAAGCCCGGGTAGAGCACGCCATCCGGCTGCGGGTAGCGCAGGGCAAACTCGTAGAAGCAGCTCGGTATGGTGCGCACGCCGTCGCTGAAGGGCACCTCGGCCTTGTCCGCCATGGTGGAGGATTGCTCCAGCATCACCTGGGGATCCCCCTTCACCTCGCCGCCGACGGTATTGAGCACGAAGCCCGCCGCCTTGAGCGCTGCATTGACCTGCTGGATGGTGTCGAAGTCCTTCAGGCGGTTGATGTTGACGGTGAAGTGGTTGGCACGATAGCCCCAGGCGGCCATCCAGGCGGCATACTCGCTCTCCGCCAGCAGGGTCTGGTAGTCGGCGTGGGAGACCTGCCAGGGGGCGCCGGCGTAGAGGAAGGCCGGGGTGTCGGTCAGGTGGTCGGGCACCTGATCCACCAGCTTGTGGATGATGGCCTGGGCGCCTTCGGAGAGCTCTTCCACCTTCAGCTCGCTGATGAACACCTTGGGGGCATCGGGATCGGCATGTTCGAAGTGCTTGGCATAGAGCTTCTTGGCCTTGAACACATACTCGCCCTTCTCCTCGTACCCCAGGGCACGGAAGTGGGCCGCCAGTTTCTCGAGACCGAGCTTGGGCAGGTTGTAGGTCCGAAACGCCACGTGATCGTTGATGATGGGGGCACCGCCCCCCAGCAGTTGGTGAACCTTGTGGGCACTGGGGGTGACTTGAATGTAGTTGTCCCACAGATGGCCAAACAGGGTCTCGATATCCTTTTGCATCTCTCTTTCCTTTGATTGCGGGTACAGACAAGGGCACCTGTTCAGTGCCCCTCTTTTATTTTCTTGTTATCAGAAGGTCAGACCGGGAGACAGCTGATCCGGCATGCTCGCCTTGCTGTCTTCTACCGAGGCAACCGGGTACGCACAGTAGTCGGCGGCGTAGTAGGCGCTCGCCCTGTGGTTGCCGGAGGCACCGATACCGCCGAAGGGCGCGGCGCTGGAGGCGCCCGTGATGGGCTTGTTCCAGTTGACTATGCCGGCGCGGATCCGCTTGAAGAAGTGGTTCCAGTCCGCCTCGTTGTCGCCGAGCAGGCCGGCGGAGAGGCCGAAGCTGGTGGCGTTGCCCTGGTCGATGGCGGCATCGAAGTCGTCGTAGCGGATGAGCTGCAGCAGCGGGCCGAAGTACTCTTCATCCGGCAGCGCGCTGACCGCGGTCACGTCTATGATGCCCGGAGAGACGAAGCCGGTGCCCGCTTCCAGGTGCTTGAGGCTGAGCAGGCTCTCGCCGCCGAGCGCTTGCAGCTTGGCTTGTGCCTCGACCATGCCGAGCGCCGCCTTCTCGCTGATCATGGCGCCCATAAAGGGCTGCTCGGCGGCGTCATAGAGACCGACCCTGATCTGGCCGACCACCTCTACCAGGCGCCTGACCAGGGCATCGCCCTGGGCGCCGCGCTCCACGAACAGGCGGCGGGAGCAGGTGCAGCGCTGGCCGGAAGTAATAAAAGCAGACTGGACGATGGCATGGACAGCGCCGTCGATGTCGCTCACATCCTTGACGATGAGCGGGTTGTTGCCCCCCATCTCGAGGGCCAGGATCTTGCCCGGCTGGCCGGCAAACTGCTGGTGCAGGAAGTGGCCGGTGCGGGACGAGCCGGTGAAGAAGAGGCCGTCGATGTCCGGATTGCCGGCCAGCGCCTTGCCTGTCTCCACTTCGCCCTGCACCAGATTGAGCACCCCCTTGGGCAGCCCAGCCTCCTGCCAGATCTTCAGCATGGCCTCGGCCACCATGGGGGTCAGCTCGGAGGGCTTGAACACCACCGCATTGCCGGCGATGAGCGCAGGCACTATGTGGCCGTTGGGCAGGTGGCCCGGGAAGTTGTAGGGGCCGAACACGGCGACCACGCCGTGGGGCTTGTGGCGCACGAACGCCTTGGCACCGGGCATCGGGTTCTCCACCGTGCCGGTACGCTCGTCATGGGCGCGGATGGAGATGGCGATCTTGCCCTGCATGGCCGCCACTTCGGTGCGAGTCTCCCACAGCGGCTTGCCGGTTTCCCGGGCTATGGTCAGGGCCAGTGCCTCCTTGTGCTCGCCGAGCAGATCGGCATAGCGGCGCACTATGGCCAGACGATCCTCGAGGGCCAGATCGGACCAATGGTAGAAGGCCGCGCGGGCAGCCTTGACGGCGGCGTCCACCTGGGCTGCGCTCGCAGCCTCCCCGCGCCAGATCACTTCGTTCCTGGCCGGATCTTTTGATTCGAACGGCTTGCCTTCACCGGCCAGCCACTGGCCATCGATAAACTGGACTAAAGACATCATCAATTCACTCCCTGTGGTGCACAGGCCGCCTCGGCAGCCTGCTTCAATGCGGTGATATGGACCCGTTATTCCAGATCGACGACCCGCACCATGTCGCCATTCTCCACCTTGAGGGCGGCCGCCATCTTGGGCGGAATGATGACTTCGTGCTTGTCCAGATCGACCCGGATGTTGCCGTAGCAGGCGCGGTATTGCTCGAACCTGGTGTTGCAGATGAGGTAGGTGTGACCGCCGATGGGCTCGCCCACCAGCACCGCCAGCTTCTGGCTGCGGCGCACGCTGCGGATGTGCTTCACGTCGCATTCGACGGTGGGGCCGGCATCGAAGATGTCGACATAGCCACGGTTCACGAAGCCCTCGTCCTGCAGCATCTTGATGGCCGGGCGGGTCTTCTCGTGGGTCTGGCCTATGACGGCCCGCGCCTCGTTGCTCAGCAGGTTCACGTAGATGGGGTACTTGGGCATCAGCTCGGCGATGAAGCGCTTCTTGCCGATGCCGGTGAGGTAATCGACGGTGGGAAAGTCCATCGAGAAGAAATGCTTTTGCAGCCACTCGTAGAAGGGGCTGTGACCGTTCTCATCGGAGACGCCGCGCATCTCGGCGAAGACGGTCTTGTCAAACAGCTCGGGGTGCTCGGCCATGAACAGGAAGCGGTGCTTGGAGAGCAGACGGCCATTGAGCCCCTCGCGGGCACATTCGCGCAGAAACAGGGTGCACAGCTCGGAGTTGCCGGTGTAGTCGTTGGAGAGCGTGAGCGTCTCCACCACGTTGTAGATGCCGAGCTTGGGGGAAGAGTGCACCACCTTGCCGATGTGGTAGTTGTAAAACGGCTGGGACAGGCCGACCGCCGCGTCTATGGCGCAGGTACCGACCATCTCGCCGGTCTCCAGGTCTTCGGCCACGAAGAAGTAGAGGCAATCGCCCTTGCCGGCGGGCTTGTCCAGGAAGGTCTGGGTCGAGGCATCGATCTTGCGTTGCAGCAGTTCATCGTTGACCGGCAACGAGGTCATGCCGGTGCCGGATTCGATGGCACAGGTCTTGAGGCCGGCGAAGTCGCGCTGCTCGATAGGACGGATAACCAACATAAATGACAACTCCCTTTCATTGACGACAGGTGGGGTCCCGGCTCCTGCCGGGAGGGCTCCCCACCTCAACTTGGATCAGGCGTTGACCACCTGAGCAACCGCTTTCTCAAACCGTGCCAGCCCTTCCTTGATGTCCGCTTCCGGGATCACCAGGGAGGGGGCGAAACGCACCACGTTGGTGCCTGCCACCAGCGCCATCAACCCCTGGTCGATGGAGGCCAGCAGGAAGTCACGGGAGCGTCCCTTGTAGTCATCGTTCAGCACGGCACCCAGCAGCAGGCCCTGACCACGCACTTCGCTGAAGCAGTGGTACTTGGCGTTGATGGCGGCGAGACCGTCACGGAACAGTTGCTCGCGCTGCTTGATGCCGCTCAGCACCTCCGGGGTGTTGACCACGTCCAGCACGGCTTCGGCCACGGCGCAGGCCAGCGGGTTGCCGCCGTAGGTGGAGCCGTGAGTGCCCACTTTCAGGTGAGAGGCGATCTCGGTGGTGGTCAGCATGGCGCCGATGGGGAAGCCGCCGCCGAGCGCCTTGGCGCTGGTGAGGATGTCCGGCGTGACGCCAAGGCCCATGTAGGCGAACAGCTCGCCGGTACGACCGACCCCGGATTGCACCTCGTCATAGATCAGCAGGGCATTGTGCTTGTCGCACAGCTCGCGTACCCCTTTGGCAAACTCGTCGGTGGGGCTGATGATGCCGCCCTCCCCTTGCAGCGGCTCCATCACCACGGCGCAGGTATTGTCGGAGATGACGGAGGCAAGCTCAGCCAGATCGTTGTAGGTCACGTGAGTGATGTCGGCGGGCTTGGGACCGAAGCCATCGGAGTAGGCCGCCTGGCCGCCGACGCTCACGGTGAAGAAGGTGCGACCGTGGAAGCCCTGGTGGAAGGCGATGATCTGGGTCTTGTGGGCACCGAACTTGTCGATGGCGTAACGACGGGCCAGCTTGAGGGCGGCTTCGTTCGCTTCGGCGCCGGAGTTGCAGAAATAGACCTTCTCGGCAAAGGTGGCGGCGACCAGCTTCTTGGCCAGGCGCAGGGCCGGCTCGTTGGTCATCACGTTGGAGAGGTGCCACAGCTTCTCGCCCTGGGTTTTCAGGGCTTCGACCAGCTTGGGATGGCAATGGCCCAGACCATTGACCGCGATCCCGCCCGCGAAGTCGACATACTCGCGGCCTTCCTGATCCCAGACACGTGATCCCTCACCGCGCACCGGAATGATCTTGGCGGGCGCATAGTTGGGAACCATCACTTCATCAAACACTTCACGTGTCACTGCCAACAACTCTGACATATTGCTCTCCTGCTAGCTCGCGGCAGAATAATCCACCGCCCAAAAGTTAAATCCGTGTAAACGTGGCGGAATTATCACAGAAAAAAAGTAAAAAGTCTGTAACTTAACCGCCAATGAGGAACAATGTTCGATTGCCCGTGAGATTTTAGGCAACCGCATTGCATAACGGCTCAGGGGGTGTTGGCAAGAGATAATTTGGGCAGGAAGCAGGGTGAATAAAGTGTCAGGGAAAAGTTTTTTGGCCTCATTTCGATTATGAGACGAGGATCACGATTTTTTCAGGAAACGGCCAAAAAGTTGGCCAGCAACTGGTGGCCCTGATCGCTCAAAATACTCTCCGGATGGAACTGAACCCCTTCCAGCGCCACTGTTTTATGGCGCAGCCCCATGATCTCGTCCATGGAGCCATCGGCGTGTTCGCTCCAGGCGGTCACCTCGAAACAGTCGGGCAGGGTTGCGCGCTCCACGATGAGGGAATGGTAGCGGGTGACCCGCAGTGGATCCTTGAGCCCCTTGAACACCCCCTCCCCCGTATGGCGGATGAGGGAGGTCTTGCCGTGCATCACCTGACGGGCACGGACCACATGGGCGCCGAACGCCTGGGCCAGGGACTGGTGACCGAGGCATACCCCAAGAATGGGTATCTCACCGGCAAAACGGGAGATGGCCGCCAGCGAGATGCCCGCCTCGTTCGGCGTGCAGGGGCCGGGAGAGATCACCAGATGGCTTGGGGCAAGCCGGGCTATCTCTTCAAGGCTGAGCTCGTCGTTGCGCCTGACCACCACCTCCTGGCCCAGGGCGCCGAAATATTGCACCAGGTTCCAGGTAAAGGAGTCGTAGTTGTCGATGAGTAACAGCATGCAAAAGCCCTGAGAAGGAAGTCGAGGCGGTGATCGGACAGCCCATTGTGGCTATCTACGGACAAACGCCGCGCATTCTGGCATGTCTGCCCGGGTTAATAAACCGCTGAGGGGCTGTCGCACGGGTATGGAGACGGCCTCTTTACTACAAGATTAACTGTCTGTCAGCTCGACGGCATTGCCCCATGCAACCCATGCCCTTTAGCAGGGAGGCAAACGAGAGCAGGCAGAAGACGCCGGATAGCCCATGACTGGACTGGGGAAAAGGCGAAGCAAGGCGCGAGGGCCAAAAGCGGGGTGTGAAATGGCGGCCCATCGGCAGATGGGCAGAGCCCGGGAGCGCCTCAGCGATCCAGATAACGCCCCTGCTCCAGCTCGCGCTCGCGCTGGCATTCGGCCAGATAGATGGCGGCGGCGATGGCCGGGGTCTTGTGGTGCTTGTCGATGGCATTGGAGACCATCAGCTGCAGGGTGTTGAGGTTCTTGGCCTTGCGGAACTTGCGCAGCCAGTGGCCCTTGTCACTCAGTTCTTCAATCACTGTATTTGATTCGACAGACATGCTTTCTCTTGGGGCAAGCGCCCGCGTTTGACATTGGAATAGGAGATGACGAACCAGGGGTCGGGTAAAACAAAGAAAGCCAGGCAAATACCCAGCTCTCTACAACTACACCTTCCCAGTATGTCAGGCTCGAGGAACGAAGCCGACAACATCATATACGCTGATCAGGGTTTTTTCAGCCCTTTCCCGCGCCTTTTGTGCGCCAGCCGCCAAAATTGCCTGCAGATGAGTCTCATCCTGACGCAGCTCGCGGAAGCGGGCCTGGATGGGCTCCAGCAGGGCGACCACGGCATCGGCCGTCTCGCTCTTGAGGTGGCCATACATCTTGCCCTCGAAGTGCTGCTCGAGCTCGGGGATGGAGCGACCAGTCACCCCGGACATCAGGGTCAGCAGGTTGGAGACCCCTGGCTTGTTCTCGGGATCGAAGCGCACCACGGCCGGCTCGTCGGAGTCGGTCATCGCCCGCTTGATCTTCTTGACGATCTGCTTGGGATCTTCCAGCAGGCCGATGAAGTTCGCCTCGTTGTCGTCGGACTTGGACATCTTCTTGGTGGGATCCTGCAGGCTCATCACCCGGGCACCGTCGGTCGGGATGAAGGGCTCAGGCAGGGTGAACACCTCGCCGTAGAGGTTGTTGAACCGGGTACAGATGTCGCGGGTCAGCTCCAGATGCTGCTTCTGGTCGTTGCCGACCGGCACCTGGTTGGCCTGATAGAGCAGGATGTCCGCCGCCATCAGCACCGGATAGCCGAACAGGCCGACGTTGACATTGTTCTCGAAACGGGCGGACTTGTCCTTGAACTGGGTCATGCGCGACAGCTCGCCCATCTGGGTGTAGCAGTTCAGGATCCAGCCGAGCTCGGCGTGCTGAGGCACGTGGGACTGGATGAAGACGGTGCTCTTGGCCGGATCTATGCCGACCGCCAGATAGAGGGCAGCGGCATCCAGGCACGCCTTGCGCAGGGCGGCAGGCTCCTGGCGGGTGGTGATGGCGTGCAGATCGACGATGCAGTAGAGGCAGTCGAAGTCATCCTGCATGTTGACCCACTGACGCAAGGCTCCCATGTAGTTGCCTATGGTCAGCTGGCCCGAGGGTTGGGCCCCGCTCAATACGATTGGTTTAGCCATGAATGTGTTGATCCTTGTTATTCAGCCAACAGGGCATCGAGCTCTGCAAACTGCTCGCATACCCAGTCAGGGCGGGAATCTGCGATGGGACGGCCATAGTTGTAGCCGTAGGTGAGCCCCACCACCTTCATGCCGGCAGCCTGGGCGGCCAGCACATCATTTTCGGAGTCCCCCACCATCAGGGTGCGGGACGGGCTGACCCCAAGCTCGTGGCAGGCGTGCAGCAGCGGATCCGGGCTCGGCTTCTTGACGGGCACGCAGTTGCCCCCCAGCCAGAGAGCGAAACAGTCGCCGATGCCGAGGGCATCCAGAATGGGCTGCACGAAGTGACTCGGCTTGTTGGTCACCACGGCCTGCCGGTAACCGAGCGCCTGCAGGCGACGCAGGCTCTGCTCCACCCCGTCATACATGGCCAGCCCTTGCAGCAGGCAAGCCTGATAGTGCTGGTCGAACAGGGGGCGGGCCTTGGCAAACAGCTCGGGCGCCTCGCGGTAGTCCAGCGCACGCTGGATCAGCTTGTCGGCGCCGTTGCCGACCCAGGTGCGTACCACGGCCTCATCGGCCTCGGCCAGCCCCAGATCGGTCAGGGTGCGGTTGACTGCCAGCGCCAGCTGGGAGGCGCTGTCAATCAGGGTGCCATCCAGATCGAACAGTACCAGATCGAAGGGACGTTCAACGGACATGAGCCAGCTCCGCCCGCATCTGGTCGATCACCGCCTTGTAATCCGGCTTGCCGAAGATGGCGGAGCCCGCCACGAACATGTCAGCCCCGGCGGCAGCGATGTCGCGGATGTTCTCCACCTTGACGCCACCGTCGATCTCGAGGCGAATGTCACGGCCGCTCTCGTTAATCAGGCGACGCACCTGACGCAGCTTGTCGAGGGTGCCGGGGATGAAGCTCTGACCACCAAAGCCCGGGTTCACCGACATCAGCAGGATCACGTCCAGCTTGTCCATCACGTACTCCAGGCAGGTGAGCGGCGTGGCCGGGTTCAGCACCAGACCGGCCTGGCAACCCTGCTCCTTGATGAGACCCAGGGTACGGTCCACGTGATCGGAGGCTTCCGGGTGGAAGGTGATCAGGTTGGCACCCGCCTTGGCAAAATCGGGCACGATGCGATCCACCGGCTTGACCATCAGGTGCACATCGATGGGAGCCTCGATGCCGTAGTCACGCAGGGCCTGGCAGACCATGGGGCCTATGGTCAGGTTGGGGACATAGTGGTTGTCCATCACGTCGAAGTGCACCACGTCGGCTCCGGCGGCCAGCACCTTGGCCACATCCTCGCCCAGACGGGCAAAGTCGGCGGAGAGGATAGAGGGGGCAATCAGAAAGTCTTTCATCAGCGTCATCCATTGGCAGCGTGGCAGAAAAAGCGGCGCAATTTTACCGCAAACGTGGAATGAAAACGACCCGCAAGTGCAGAAGACGCAAGCAGCGAGTCTCACCGCAAACACGGAATGAAAACGACCCGCAAGTGCAGAAGACGCGGACCACGAGTCTCACCACAAACACGGAATGAAAACGACCCGCAAGTGCAGAAGACGCGGACCGCGAGTCTCACCGCAAAGGTGGGATGAACACGACCCGCACCTGCAGAAGACGCGGGCCCGTGCTTACCCGACCAGACAGGCGCAATGCCCGGGCAGAAACGACAACGGTCCCCGCAGGGACCGTTCATGACTCAGCCGACAGAGACCAGCTCGGCCTCACCGGGGTAATGGCCCTGCTCGGGGGCTATGCCGGGCGGATAGAGCGCCAGCAGCTCGGCCACCTTGTTGCGGCTGCCACCGTTGCGGCTGATGGTTCGCTTGACCAGGATCTCGTCCAGCCGGGCCCCGCGGTAGAGTTCCCGGGTCAGCTCGATGTCGTGGTTGCTGATGAGCACGGGCACCCCCTTGTGGGCGGCGGTATGACGGGCCAGCCTGGCCAGCAGGGCCTGATCGTCCAGGGTGAAGCCGCCGGCCGAGTAGGTGGTGAAACTCGCCGTGGTGGAGAGCGGCGCATAGGGGGGATCGCAGTAGATCACCCAGTCCTCCTCCGCCCTGGCCATGGCATCGGCATAACTCTCGCAGATGAAGGTGGCCTTCTGGGCCTTCTCGGCGAAGGCCCACAGCTCTTTCTCCGGGAAATAGGGCTTCTTGTACGAGCCGAACGGCACGTTGAAGCCGCCCTTCTTGTTGTAGCGGCACAGGCCGTTGAACCCGTGGCGATTCAGAAACAGGAACAGCTGAGCCCGTTCGAACCCGGCTTCGGTCTGGTTGAACTGGGTACGCAGCCGATAATAGGCGGTCTTGTGGTTGTGCTCGGCCACAAACAGCTTGCGCGCCTCGCGGATGAAGTTGTCCGGCTGCCGCTTGAGGTGATTGTAGAGACCGATCAGATCCGGATTGATGTCGTTGAGCACATAGGCATCGTAATCCGTGTTGAGAAACACCGAGCCCGCTCCGACGAAGGGCTCCAGCAACACACGCCCGGCCGGCAAGCGCTCGGCAATCTCTTCGACCAGGGAGTATTTTCCCCCGGCCCATTTTAAAAACGCGCGTGTTTTTTTCATGGAAGTCCGGTGTTAAGAAGGCAATGCCCAAAAAAGGGGGACGATTCTACCCCCTTCCCCGGGCGACTGGCTATTGCTTCAATTCTTTTTGTATCTGGGCAAACGACTTGGGCCAGGGTTGTCCCTTGAGCAAGGCGGGGGAGAGCTTGCGGATCGCCGCCTTGGCCTGGGTGCTGTTGGCATAGTCGCCCTGCACCACCACGTACCAGGGGCTGCCACGGAAGCGGGTCTTGTAGACCCAGACCTTGCCCGCCAGCCCATGCTCGGCCACGAAGCTGTCGACCGCCTGGGTGTTGCTCGCCCCCATCAGCTGGATGCTGTAGTGGTTCCTCGCCTTCTTGTTGAGGGTCGCCACCGGCGTCAGGGCCACCCTGGGTGCCGGCGCCGCGGCGGGCGCAGTCGCGGCAGGAGTGGCAGTCGTCTTGGCAACGGGCGCCGTGCTCTGTGCCTGTGCCGCCGCCCCGGTCGGAGCAGCACGGGAACTACCTCCGACCAGCTCGTCCACCACGGCCGTCGGCAGGGCACCGCTGACGTTGGGCTGTGTCATCAGTTTCTCAACCACTTCGTCGGAGATGACGACCCGGCGCCCCTCGTAATTGCTCGATTCGGTGGTGACCGTCTCGCTCTCGACCTTCTTGGGCAAGGTCTTGGCATCGGGCTGCCAATCCCGGGCGACCTGGTTGCCTGAAGTGCTGGCATCGGCGCCACTGCTCGCCTGGCTCCCCTGGGCACCGCTCGCCGCGCCGACGCTCAGCGGATCGGTCGCGACGGGGTCGGGCAACGCCATCCCCTGGGTCGAGGTCTGGGGTTGCTCCTTGCCCGCCTCCTCGAACAGGGGGAGATAGCTCAGGGCCAGCAAACCGGCGGCCGCCAGGGCCAGCACGGTCGCAATCTTCTTGACGGGCAACTCGGCCTGACGTTTCTTGGGCCTTCTGTCGGTCATGACATCCTCCAATGACTGCATGATGGCGGACGGGTGTCCCCCCGCCCCCTTCAGGATCTCTTCCACTTTCGGCTTGGGCAAGAGGGCCGCCGGGATCTTCAGCTCCTTGGCCTTCTCATACAGGAAAATCCGTTGCTCAGGCGCGCTCAGTGGCGCGACTTCCAGCTCGAGCGCGGGCATGGCACGCCCCTTGAGGGCACTCTTCTGATCGCGACACCAGACGTCACAGCCCGAGAGCAGGATGGCCAGTTTATGGGGAGAGGCCAGGGTATCGTTGTGGCGACAGACTGCCCACAGCTCCCCCACCAGTTCGGCGGGCAAGGTGTCGGCGCGCTCGATCATGAGCAGCATGCTGGAAGGCTTACCCTCCTGCATGCGGAAGAAGCTGTCGGCCAGTGCATCCTGCGCATTGAACAGGGGGCGCGCCACCACCTGCTGAAGCAGCAACTGGCGCACGTCCGCCATCTTCATGGCCGGGCTGCCGATAAGGCTCACCACCCGAACCGAGTCAGGCAGTTGGGCAAGCAGGGATTCACACAGGGTGCCACGGCCGCTGCCGGGCTTGCCCGAGAGAAAAATAAAGGGGTGATTGAACTCAATCAGATGCAGCAGCCGGTCAACCAGCTGCCGCTGGGAAGGCAATTTCAGCAATTTGTTATTGGTCACGACCAGACTCGATCACCGCCATCAATTGCGCATCCGTCACATCGGCCACTACCTGGGCCTGTCCGATCCCGATTGGCAACACCAGCCGCAGCTTGCCTTCCAGCACCTTCTTGTCACGGCGCATATGGCGAATGAAGGCGGCAAAATCCATCTCGGGCGGCGCCAGCACCGGCAGGTCCGCCGCCAGCAGCAGATCGCGGACTCGTGCAACCTCTTGCGCCGTCATGTCGCCACGGGCCAGGGCAGTCTCGGCCGCCAGCATCATGCCCGCCGCCACCGCCTCCCCATGGAGCCAGTTGCCATAGCCCTTCTCGGCCTCGATGGCATGGCCGAAGGTGTGACCCAGGTTCAGCAGGGCGCGCACGCCATGCTCGGTCTCGTCCTGACCGACCACGTCGGCCTTGATTTCGCAGCAACGGCGAATGGCATAAGAAAGGGCATCGGCGTCAAGGCGTTGCAGCCGCGCCATGTTGACTTCGAGCCAGGAGAAGAAGGCCGCATCCCAGATGATGCCGTACTTGATCACCTCGGCCATGCCGGCGGCAAATTCCCGCGCAGGCAGGGTCTTGAGGCAATCGGTATCGATGATCACATGCTTGGGCTGATAGAAGGCACCCACCATGTTTTTGCCAAGAGGGTGGTTGACGGCGGTCTTGCCGCCGACGGAGGAGTCAACCTGGGAGAGCAGTGTGGTAGGCACCTGAATGAACGGAATGCCTCGTTGATAGCTTGCCGCAGCAAAGCCGACAACGTCGCCTATCACGCCGCCCCCCAGGGCGATGAGGGTGGTGTCACGACCATGACTGGTTTCCAGCAGAGCAGACATGATCCGCTCGAAGGTAGCCAGGGTCTTGTAGGCCTCGCCATCCGGCAGGATCAGGTGTTCAACCTGAAAACCGGGCAGCAACTGAATGATCTGCTCAAGATACAAGGGGGCGACGACAGTGTTGGTCACTATCATGACCCGCTTGCCCTTGATCGTCTGCGCCAGCACCTCGGGGCGTTGCAACAGACCAGCAGCTATCTCAATCGGGTAGCTGCGCTCACCCAGTTCGACCTTCAACCTTTCCATGGACGTCCTCTATTGATTACATGCCAATCAACTTAACGATTTGATTAGCTACAACTTTTGCACTTTGATCATCCGTCTGGATGACAAAGTCAGCGACTTCTTCATACAGGGCGTTGCGCTCGAGGGCCAGACGCTCCAGCACTTCGCGGGGCGGCTCTTCGGTTTGCAACAAGGGGCGACGCTTGTCTCTCTGGGTACGCGCCAGTTGCTTTTCAATGGTGGTTTCGAGGTAGACCACGATGCCGCGCGCAGAGAGTTTGTTGCGGGTTTCACGGCTCTTGATGGCGCCGCCGCCCGTTGCCAGCACGATACCCTGCTGCTCGGCGAGTTCACCGATCACCTTCTCTTCGCGGATCCGGAAACCCTCTTCGCCTTCAACATCGAACACCCAGCCGATATCGGCACCACTGCGGCGCTCAATCTCATGATCTGAGTCGAAAAACTCCATGTGCAGTTGTTCTGCCAGATGTCTACCTATGGTGCTCTTGCCCGCACCCATGGGACCTATCAGGAAAATATTGCGTTTCTCAGCCATGTCTTTTCGTTAGTAATTACAAACTGTATGGCCCCGGTAACTACTCGACCGGGGTACCTATGAACCTTATCTTGCGATGGATCAGGAGGGGGATTATCTCAATAGAAACCAGGACTGGCAACCGCAGCCCTTACGCCCCAGCCTCATCGGGGCGTAAGGTTATATGTGTTTTACCCTCACATGTAAAGTTTTCAGAGGGCGTCGGTGACTATCCTCGGGGTCACGAAGATCAGCAGTTCACGCTTCTTGTTCTCGCTGGTGGTTTTCTTGAACAGGTAACCGAGACCGGGAATATCCCCCAGCAACGGCACCTTGCTGACGTCGCTCTTGATGGTCTGCTGATAGATGCCGCCCAGCACCAGGGTCTCGCCGTTGTTGACCAGCACCTGGGTGGTGATGGACTGAGCGTTGATCGAGACCGCATCCCCGGTACCGGTCGGGACGGTTTCCCCCTTGGTATCCTGAGTCACGGTCAAATCCAGGATGACCCTGTTGTCCGGGGTGATCTGTGGCGTGACCTTGAGACTCAGCACCGCCTTCTTGAAGGTGACCGAGGTCGCCCCGCTGGACGAGGACTCCACATAGGGGATCTCTGTCCCCTGCTCGATCAGGGCCGGCTTCTGGTTCGCCGTGGTGACCCGAGGACTCGCGATGATCTCGGCCTTGCTCTCCTTCTCCAGCGCCGACAGTTCAAGGTCGAGCAGAGTGCCATTGGCCAGACGGGCAACCTGGAAGGCCAGGGTACCGGCGGCATTGGTCACCGGCAGGTTGACGTTCAGCCTGTCTTCAATCTCAGGACGAGTATTTATCCCTGTACCATTACCCGACCCGTCATTGCCCTCTATGGTGCCCGAGGTACTGTTACCGTGACCGTCATTCTTGGTCACCCCCCACCGCACCCCCAATGCCTCGTCGAAGCCGTCGTCTATGGTCACCATGCGCGCCTCGATCACCACCTGCTTGACCGGAATATCGAGGATGTCCAGCATCCGTTTGACGTTGCCGATGACATCCGCCGTGTCCTTGACCACCAGCACGTTGGTGCGCTCATCCACGCTCACCGCCCCTCTGGGAGAGAGCAGCTTGGTACTCTCGGAGGAGAGCAGGGCCGCCACTTCGGATGCCTTGGCATAGTTGATCTGCAGATATTCGGTATAGAGCGGTGCGAGATCGGCCACCTGGTTGCGGCTCTCCAGCTGCTGTTTCTCTCGTGCGGCAATCTCGTCCGCCGGGGCCACCAGCAGTATGTTGTTGTCCAGCCGCTTGTCGAGCCCTCTGACCTTGAGGATGATGTCGAGCGCCTGCTCCCAGGGCACACCGTCGAGGCGCAACGTGATGTTGCCGGAGACGGAATCCGTGGTCACCAGGTTGAGATTATTGAAGTCGGCGATGATCTGCAGCACGGTTCGTACAGGAATATCCTGGAAGTTCAACGAGATTGGCTTGCCCTGATATTGTTTCGCTGTCGTGGTGGCAACCCGTTTTTTCACCTCTATGATGAACATCTTGTCGGCCTGGTCGTAGCGATAATCAAACTGGCCGTTGACCGAGAGCTCAAACAGGGTGTCATTGCCCTGGCGGAACACCTCCACCTGAGAGACCGGGGTCGCAAAATCCTGCACATTGATAAGATTCAGCTGATCATCCGGGATCCGGGTACCGTGGAACTTGGCGAGCACCTTCTGGCCACGACTGCTCACATCCACCGCCGCCGAGCTGTTGTCCAGGGTCACGAGAAACTCCCCCTGCCCCTCCTTGCCACGGCGAAAATCCACCCCCTTGACCGAGTTGAAATAAGCGCCGCCCGCATTCGCCTGAGAGACGGACAGCACGGGTTTGCTGGCCGCAACGGGGGCGGGAGCCGCCACGGGAGAGGAGACAGCCGCGGGCTGGTACTGAGACTGGTTCTGGGCAACCCGCTGGGTATCAATCAGTGCAGACTGGGTCACAGGCTGACTCCTGACTAGTGCCGACGGACTGGCAGCAGGGGAGCTCGTCGTCGCAGCCACCGGCTGGCCGGCCTTCTCTCCCAATGACACCAGCAATTTGTTGCCCTGCTGATGGACCTGATAAGGGGTCAGTTGATCGAGCGCTATCTTGATATCCAGCCCCTCTCCCTTGCCCTCCACCTTGAGGTTGTCCACCCCCTGCTGCTTGATGGGCAGCGGATTGACCGTCAGCGCCCCTATGGCGCCTGGCACGTGCAGCAGGAGCTGATTGGGCTCATACGACAGTCTGTCGGTAAATCCGCTCACTGGCTCGCTGAAGCTCAGCTCCAGCAGGAGTTGATCGGCCAGCAGCGGATTCACCTTGACCTCCTGCAACGCCGGCACCGCCCACACCTGGGTACATGCGCCCAGCCACAGCAGCGCCACACCCCTCATCCTTCTTATTGTTGTTCTCATCTCTGCTCATCCCTGATCATAGTTTTGCGTCGAGATTGGCCATGGCCAGCTGAGTTTCTCGGGTGACCCAGCATCCTTTGCCATCCGGTACCGTTTCCATCAAGTCAACATGGGTATTCGTTATCTTGATGACTCTTCCCTGATCCAGTCCCATGTACTGATTGAGCCCCACACGCACGGCTTGCCCGTCCGGAGTCCTGATCAGTGCCCACAACTGTCCCTGCTTGCCGATGGACCCCTTCATGCTCAGACTGGCCAGCGAGTAACGCTCCAGCACCTCCTTCTCCCGACTGGCCACTATCTGGGCGCAGTCCGGCTTGGTCTTGGCATCCACCCTGGAGCTGGTCTCCGGTTGCGGTTCAATGAAGGGACTGCGCTGATCGCTGTGCTGATAGGCCATAGGGGAGAATGGCTTTATCTCCGGCAAGGGCTCGATCGGGATGGGTTTCCTCGCCTTGGTTTGTTGTACGTACTCGTCCATGTCCTCCTGCCCGCCGCAGGCCGTCAACAACAGCACCGGCAAGAGGAGTGCGATCACTCTCATGCTCATGGCTTCTGCTCCAGGTTTTTACCGTTGTATTTGTAGGTCTTGGCCTGCATGGACATGCCTATCAACTCGTCCTGACCCGGGCCTTGATTGAGCTGAAACGACTCCAGGATCACGATGCGCGGCAACGCGGCCATGTCTGCCGTGAACTTGCCGAGCTCATGATAGGTGCCCACCACCTCGATGCGCATGGGCAGTTCGGTCGAGAACTCGTGTTTGACCTCTGCCTCCCAGTTGATCCTGTTCAATTTGAGCCCGTTATCGGTGGCAATGAAGCTGATGTCATCCAGCAACCCCGCCACTTCATGGGTGTTGGGCAACTGCTTGAGCTGGGTATCCACCAGATGCTCCAGTTGCACCATCTGCTTCCTGTACGCCTCCAGATTGGCGGCCAGCATGGCCTTGCTCTCGAATTGGGCCTTCAGCTCCTGCTCTTTAGCGGCTTCCTGGCGCAAGGCCGTCAGGGAGTTGGCAATCACATAGTAGTAAATGGCGCCGCCCAGCAGGGCGCAGCAGAACAGGATGAAGATCCCCTTGGCGACTTTCGGCCAGCGCGCAATGTCATTGAGATCCAGGTCATTGAGCTGTTGCAGGTTCATTGTTGCCCCTTAGTCGCGACCGGAGCGACGCCGGCAATCTGGAACATCATGGAGAACTGGCTGAGAGCCACGGGCGCCACGTCTGCCGAGAAGATGGTACTGAGCTGGGACTGTCCCAACCAGCCAGACCCGTCGATGCGCCTCATCATGCTGGCAACCCGGCCATAAGCTTCTGCCTTGCCGTTGACATCGATTCTGTTTGCCTGCAAGGCCAGGGTATTGAGATAGACCCCATTGGGCACCAGCACGGGTAGCTGGTTGAACAGACGTACCGGTATGTTGCGCCTTGTCTGCAACTGCTCGATAAGCTGCATTCGATCGATCAGCTCCTTGCGGCGCTCCTTGAGCAGCCGGATCTCGCCGAGCTGGGTATCGAGCGTGGCCATCTCCTGCTGCAGACGCTGGTTGCGTTGCTGTTGAGACCCGATCTGCTGCTGCACCAGCCAGTCGACAGCAAAGGCAAGAGAGGCGGTGGCCGCCAGAAAAAGGCCGATCATGATGCCAAACTGCTTCTTCTGGCGCTGGGCCCTGGCCAGCCGCCATGGCAGGAGGTTTATATTTGACATGGTGTGAAGCTCCGCAGTGCCAGACCGAATGCCGCCATGTATTTGGCTCCATGGATGAGGCCGCCCTCCCCCTTCGGCTTGCCAAACAAGGCGAAGGGGTCGGGATGCAGCACTTCACAGTTGAGCTCGCTGCCTATCTGCCCGACGAGACCAGGCAGCAGACTGCCCCCTCCCGTCAGCACCAGTTTTGACAGCTCCTTGTTGCCGGACGAGCTGCAAAAGAGCTGCACATTGCGCCTGACCTGCAGCACCAGGGTGCTGAGGTGGGGCAACAACACATCCACTTCATGGTCGGCAGGCAAGCTGCCCTGAACCTTGGCAAGCTCCGCCTCGTCCAGGCTCATGCTGTAAAAAGAGGCCAGGGCCTGGCTGTATTGATCGCCACCGAAATTCTGCAGGCGGGAGTAGACGACCTCCCCCCTGAGCAGGGCGGCAAAGGTCATGGCACTGGCGCCGATGTCGACGATGCCGACCGGCTTGTCCCAGGTTTGCAGCTCGGGCAGACAGGCCAGCACGGCACGTCCCAGCGCATGGGCCCCCACGTCCACCACCATGGTATTCATGCCTGCCTCCGTCAGCGCACTGACCCGACCGTTGACGCTCTCGGTGCGCGCCGCGCTCAGCAGCACCTCCTGGCGGCTCTCGTCGGCCGTCAGGCCGAGGATCTCGAAATCCAGGCTGACCTCGTCGAGGGGGAAGGGAATGAGCTGTTCTGCCTCCAGGTGAACCTGGTTCTCCAGCTCGTTCTCGTTGATGTTGGCATCAACCTGAATAACCTTGGTGATGACATTGGAGCCTGTCACGGCGGTGGCCACCTGCTGACAATCCCCTTGAATGAGCCGCTTGAGCGACTTGAGGGACTGGCTGACCCGTTCAATGTCCTGCAGTTGATAATCGACCAGGGTGCCCTTGGGCATGGGTATCTCGGCAACCGATTCGAGATGCACCTTGCCAGGACGTCCGCTGAGGGTGACGGCCTTGATGGTTTGACTGCCAAAATCAATGCCCGCCAAGGAGAGGAGGGATCCCTTACTTAATAGCCCAAACATATACACATCCATGCGTTATTGGGTTTTAGGACTTATTGTAGGACAGCGCATCACGAGGTGATGACTTAACTCAATATAATGCTCTATCTATCAATGTCATAAAGTTTATGTCAAAAGTTGACGCTGCTCTCCTTTCGGCCTTGATTGCGGCCCCCTTGGTAATTGCGTTCTGGAATGCTACCCTCCCGCCTCTTCTCGAGGTCGATGTCCCCGGACAGGAAAACCTCGAATCCGCGAGGGTAAAAAGGCTATACTCTGCGCCCGTTGGCTAATTTTAAGACGATTGGTAGTTCTTCCATGCTGAAATGGCTCGTTCGCCTGTTTATTGTCATGATGCTGGGTGCAGTGCTGGGTGTTGCCAGCCTCATCGGCATCTACTTCTACATCAAGCCCCAGTTGCCGGATGTGAGCGCCCTGCGCGATGTCAAACTGGCCACCCCGATGAAGGTGTACAGCCGGGATGGGGAGTTGATCTCCCAATTTGGCGAAATTCGTCGTATCCCGTTGCGGCTGGATGAAATTCCCCAGTCCATGATAGATGCCGTGCTTGCCACCGAAGATGCCCGCTTCTATGAGCACCCGGGCATAGACCCCATCGGCATTATCCGGGCCGCCACCGTCTGGGCCGTCTCCGGCCAGGCCCGCCAGGGCGCCAGTACCATCACCCAGCAGGTTGCGCGCAACTTCTTCCTGAGCAACGAGAAGACCTTGGTGCGCAAGATAAAGGAAGTCTTCCTGGCCTGGCGCATCGAGCAGAATCTCTCCAAGGATGAGATCCTCACCCTTTATCTCAACAAGATCCCCCTCGGTTATAGAGCATTCGGGGTCGGCGCCGCCGCCCAGGTCTACTTCGGCAAAGACGTCAAGGATCTGACTCTGGACGAAATCGCCATCATAGCCGGGTTGCCGAAAGCCCCCTCCATGCTGAACCCCATACGTTCGCCTGAGCGTGCCTTTGCGCGCCGCAACGTGGTGCTGGGCCGCATGCTGGAGACCGGCAAGATCACCCAGGCCCAGTTTGACGAGGCCTCCAAGATGCCGGTCAAGGCCCGTTACCACGGTGCCGAAACGACTCTCAATGCCCCTTACCTGAGCGAGATGGTGCGCCAGAAGATGGTGGAGCAGTTTGGTGAAGATGCCTACACCATGGGGCTGCACGTCTACACCACTGTCACCGCCAAGCGTCAGCGTGCCGCCCACCAGGCGCTGCTGGACGGCGTATTCGACTATGACACCCGCCACGGCTATCGCGGCCCGACCGCCCTGCTGTGGAAGGCCGGGGAAACGGCCTGGGACTACGACCAGATCATGGCCCACCTGGCCAAGCAACCGACCTACCAGCCGCTGATGGCCGCCGTGGTCACCAAGGTCGGTGACAAGAGCGCTACTCTGGTGCTGAAGAATGGCAAGCAGGCCGAACTCGGCTGGAACGGCATCAAGTGGGCCCGAACCTTCATCACCGACGATCGCCAGACCTATCCCCCTAAATCGGCACGGGACGTGCTGAAGGCCGGCGCCCAGATCTGGGTGCGGGAGAAAGGGGAAGAGCTGCTGCTCTCCCAGATCCCTGACGTCAACGCCGCCCTGGTCGCCATGAACCCGCAGGACGGTGCCATCGAGGCCCTGGTCGGCGGCTTCAGCTTCGAGATCTCCAAGTTCAACCGGGTCGATCAGGCTCGCCGCCAGGTCGGCTCCAACATCAAGCCCTTCCTCTATGCCACCGCGCTGGAGCAGGGCTATACCCTGGCGTCCCTCATCAACGACGCCCCGATCAATCAGTGGGATCCCGCCAAGGGCCCCATGTGGCAGCCCAAGAACTCGCCGGCCATCTATGAGGGCCCGACCACACTGCGCCTTGGCCTCGCCAAGTCCAAGAACGTGATGTCGGTCCGGCTGATGCGTGCCATCGGGCTGGATACCTATATCGATGGCCTGACCCGCTTCGGCTTCGCCCGCGAGCACATCTCGGCCAACGAATCCCTGGCCCTGGGGGCCGCCGAGTTCACCCCGCTGGAAGTGGTGCGCGGCTACTCGGTACTGGCCAATGGCGGCTTCCAGGTGACGCCTTACTTCATCACCGAAGTGACCGATAGCTTTGGCACCCCCCTGTATCAGGCCAATCCGGCCGCCGCCTGCCGTGACTGCGGTGTGCTGGCCGCCGCCGGGCTCGACAGCGCCGATGCCTACGCCAATACCGTCCCTGACTGGAAGGCCCAGTGCCCGATTGACCCTGTCGTGCCCAACAACATGGCGCCCCAGACCATCAGTGCCCAGAGCGCCTTCCTGATCACCGACACCCTGACCACCGCCATCTGGGGTGGCAATGGCTGGCGTGGTACCGGCTGGCGCGCGGCCCGTGACCTCAAGCGTCACGACATCTCGGGCAAGACGGGGACCACCAACGAATCGAGGGATGCCTGGTTCTCCGGTTACACCCCGAATCTGGTGGCCACCTCCTGGATAGGTTTTGACAACCACCAGCGCGGTCTCGGCCGGGCCGAATTCGGTGGCGGCGCCGCCCAGCCCATCTGGATCGACTTCATGAAGACGGCCCTGCAGCAAGTGCCCGAGCGCAAGATGCCGGTTCCCGAAGGGATCATGCAGGTACGCATCGATCGGGAGACGGGTCTGCTGACCAACCGCACCGATGGCGCCAGCATGGAGGAGTTCTTCAAGGAGGGGACTGAACCGACCCGCTATGCGAGCCAGCTCTCCGATGGCAATCAGGTCTACGGCGGCGATGGCTCCAGCAGCGATGGCCCCGTCTCCACCGACGACATCTTCTAAGCTGCCCGTTGAGGCAAAAAAAACCGGCGCCCTGGCGCCGGTTTTTTTATCTGCCCTCAGCCGAGCAGCCCCTTCATCAGGGCCGAGATGCGGGAGGCCAGTTCATTGAAGCAGGGGCGACGCACCGAGTAGTGGCGATAGAGCAGGGAGATGGTGCGCCCCGGCACCGGGTCTATCACCGGACGATAGCTGACGCCTCCCTCCTCGGCGTTGGCGGGCACCGCCAGCCTGGGCACCAGCGTCATGCCGCTGCCGGCCGCCACCATGTTGCGCAGGGTCTCGAGACTGGTGCCCTTGAAGCGCTGATCCTCGCCGATGCCGGCGGCAAAACAGAAGCCCATCGCCTGATCCCGCAGGCAGTGACCGTCGGCCAGCATCAGCAACTTCTTGCCCTTGAGATTGCCAAGCGGCACCGCCCTGGCACTGGCTTCAGGATGATGCTGGGGCACCGCCAGCCACATGGGCTCCTGATAGAGAGGGATGGAACCAAAACCGTCCATGCCCTCCAGCTCGGCGAGCACCAGGCAATCCAGCTCCCCCTCCTCCAGCCGCTTGAGCAGCACCTGGGTCTGCTCTTCGTAGAGATAGAACTCCAGCTTGGGGAAGTGTTCCCGCAGATCCTGAATGATGTGGGGCAAGAGATAGGGGCCCACGGTGGGAATGAAGCCGATGTGGATTTCGCCGGACATGGGCTCGGCGAAGTGCTGGCCTATGCTCTTGAGCTCGCGCACTTCTTTGAGCACCTTGCGGGCCTGCCGGGCCATGGCATCGCCGGCCGGGGTAAACAACACCTTGCGGGAGGTGCGCTCGATCAGGATCACCCCCAGTTCATCTTCCAGCTTGCGCAGCTGGCCGCTCAGGGTCGGCTGGCTGACGAAGCAGCGCTCCGCCGCCTTGCGAAAATGTTTCTCCTCTTCCAGCGCTACCAGGTACTCGAGATCGCGAAGGTTCATAGGTACTGCATCCTGCCAATCAAAGAGGCCGTTAGCATGCCCAAGAACGGTGCGGGGGACAAGGGAAGCCCGAAACGGGGAGTGCTCTCCCCTGCCCCGCTCACCCGACATGCCCATTGCCGTGACCCTGAGGGCCGGTGCGGCAAACCCGGGCATGGCACGGATCAGGCCGCCATCAGGGCGGCGAGATGGCTCGCGAATGCTTGCGGCTCCCCCAAGAACGAGGAGACGGGCAGCGGGATGAGGCTTCCCCCCCGCATCAGCCCGAGGGTCGGGAACCCCTGCCCGCCGAGCCGACGCAGCCAGCCCTGGCTTTGGGCCAGATGCCCGGCGAGATCCACCTGACCAAAGGCCAGGGCGAATGCCTCCGGCGCTATGCCCTGCTCCTGCGCCAGCCGCGCGAGATGGGCCTGGTCGCCGACCCACTGACCGTCAAGGTAATGGGACTGCTGAATGCGATGCAGCAGGCTCAAACCATCACCACCCAGCTCGGTGACCGCCAGTATGGCCCGGATGGGGGGCTCTGAGTCGAGCAGGAGGCCGTCCCTGAGCAAGAGATCGTTGAAGTAGCGCTCACCAAAAGGCTGGCCGGTCAGGGCCTGGATCCGTTCGTCATGGGGGCGGACATGGTCCCGCAGGGCCTGGCCCATAGGCTGGCGGCGCGGGCCCAGCCAGAGGCCGCCCGCATGCAGCGCGATCTGCAAATCCGGGATCCCGGCTGCGGCCTCGAGCAGGGGGGCGGCGCCATAGCACCAGCCACAGAGGGGGTCATAGACATAGTGCAGTGTGATGTCGTTCATCTGAGTGATCCTCGGCAGTTGATCAAAAAACCGGGCAGTCAATGCCCGGCAAAAAACACAGGGAAAGGGACTCAGGCCATTACCACTTCATCTCGCCCATGTTGACCTTGGCACCTATGGCCAGGCCATCGTCCACCGGCAGGGACGGGAACGCCTTCTTCAGGCCGTCGATCAGCTGATCGCTGTTCTTGGCGGAGGCCAACGCCTGCTCGAAGCGCTGGACGTAGTCACGGGTAAAGGTCACGGCGGCAGTGCCTTTGGGTGCGGTGCCCAGGAAGTGGCCCGGTACCACGCGCTCGGGTTTCAAGGTCAGCAGGTTGTCCAGCGCCTTGACCCAGTTGCTGCGGGCCGCCTTGGTCTGGCTGTCCGCCATCCAGACGTGCACCCCGCTGTATACCGGCACGCCGCCAAACGCCGTCTTGATGGAGGGAGCCCAGAGGTAGGCATTCGGGGTGTTCATCTCCTTGATTTCAATCTTCTCGCCATCCAGGGTCAGGTGGGAGGCCGTCATCACCTGCGGCACGGTCAGACTCTTCGGTGCGCCCTCGCCCAGGATCGGGCTCCAGTAGCTCAGCTTGGCATCCTTGGTCTGGTTGATATGGTCAACCACATGCTGGTCGGCCAGCACTTTGACATCCGGGAACGCCGCCATGACGGGCTCCAGACCGAAGTAGAAGTCGGGGTCACCGGCACTGATATAAACAGTGGTCAGCTTCTTGCCGCTCTGCTTGATCATCTCGACCAGCGCCTGGCCATTTTGCACGTCGAACTGGGCATCGATCAGGATCGCCTCCTTGTCACCGGTCACCAGTGAGGAAGAGACCGGGAAGATCGCCTTCTCGCCAGGGTTGTAGACGGTCACATTCAGGGGAGCGGCCAGCGCGGCGCCACCGAGCAGGGTGGTAGCCAGAGTCAGGTTGCGGACCAGGGTGTTGTTCATCATCTATTCCTCATTAAGTATTCGGGGTTCATTTGATGGACACAGTGTATTGGATCGCCTAAGGTGCAAATACAGCATAAAAAGCGCATCACTGTTGCACATATCGAACATATAGAGGCACTGAGCATGGACCGACTGACCGCATTGCGGGTCTTCGTCTGCGTGGTCGAACAGGGCAGCCTGAGCGGCGCCGGAGAGAAACTGGAGATGTCCCGCGCCATGGTCTCGCGCTATCTGGCCGAGCTGGAGCGCTGGATGGGGGCCAGATTGCTGCACCGCACCACCCGTCGGCTGAGCCTGACCGGACCGGGGGAAGAGGCACTGAACCGGGCCAGGGCCATGCTGGCGCTGGGGGAAGAGATGGAGCATCTGGCCATCCGCAGTGACGAGGCCCCCAAGGGGCAACTGCGCATCACCAGCAGCTACTCTCTCTCGGAAGCCCTGCTGGTCAAGGCGGCGGACGACTACCTGGCTCGCTACCCCGGTACGGCCATCGACATCCTGCTGCTGGACAGAACCGTCAACCTGGTGGAGGAGCGGATCGATCTCGCGGTGCGCATCACCAACGATCTGGATCCCAACCTGGTGGCGCGCCGCCTCGGCACCTGCCACTCCGTCGTCTGCGCCAGCCCCGCCTATCTGGCCCGCCATGCGCCTTTGCAGCAGGTGCAGGATCTGGCCCTGCACAACTGCCTCACCTACACCTATTTCGGCAAGAGCCTGTGGGAATTTCAGGGACCCGGGGGCCCGGAGTCCGTGCCGGTGAGCGGCAACCTCAGCGCCAACATCTCCAACCTGCTGCTGGCGGCAACCCTGGATGGGGCGGGGATCAGCCTGCAGCCACGCTACTCGGTGCAGGCCCACCTGGAGAGCGGCGCCCTGGTGCCTCTGCTGACCCAGTGGCAGCCCAAGCAGCTGGGCGTCTATGCCGTCTATGGCACCCGCAAGCAGATGTCCCCCCTGCTGCGCAGCTTCCTCGACTTCCTGATCGCGCACATGGCGGACGATCCCCTGTGGCAGGCCAGCTGAGGGCCCATGAAAAAGGGGCCTGTCGGCCCCTGTCATCCTGTGTCGGTTTATGCCTCGAAGCCAAACGCCTTGACCGGCGACTCGCCGTCGTCGGCAGCCTCCTCGTCCACATAGATGTCGCGATAGGCGGCGTAGATGGAGTAGTTGATGGCAGGCAACACCACCAGCAGACCCACCAGCATCAAAAGCGCACCAAAGAAAATCAGCACTGCTCCCAGCAGCCCCCACCAGAGGAAGGGCCACATATTGCACAGACAGCCCTTGAAGCTGAGCCTGGCAGCCTGCCAGGCCCCCACGCCGTGGAAGAAGATGAGGGCGGGAGCAAAGGTGATGGCCATCAGCACGGGCACCAGCAAGGCCAGCCCCAGCAACAGGCAGAGCAGGAACCCCTGCGCCTGTTCGGGCGTCAGGGTCAGGGTCTCCGGATCCTGGGAGAGCAGGCCGGTCAGGCCCCACTGATGCAGCATGAAGGCGCAGATGAGCAGTATCCCCATGAACAGGGCGAGCACCATCAGCCCCCCCAGCATCAGCGGGGTCAGCCGGTGACGAAAACCGGCGAAGAAGTCGGCGAACTGCAGGGGGTGACCCTCATGACCCCGGCGGGCCACCGCCACCCAGCCGGCGCCCCACACCATGTAGAGCAGCTGGGAGATGAAGCCCCCTGCCGGCAGCTGTTCCAGCAACATGCCCACCAGGAACCAGATCACTATCATGGCCACGCTGGCACCCATGCCCCTGTTGAAGATGTCGAACCCGGTGCGGATCCAGATCCAGCCCTGCCCTATGGTGTGGCGTCTGGGTTCGCGGCGCAGGGCGCTGTCACTGTTCATCATTGACCTCGTCGAAAATAGGGGCAGATAACCCTGTCATCAGGGCACGCTCACCGTGACCATGATGGTGCCCGTGTAAGCACCGGTGCGCACCACCTGACCCGGCAACCGGGTCGGATACAGCCTTACCTGATATTGGGTGTTGTGGCTGGCCGCCGAGTAGGGTACCGCGATGGCAGTATCAAATGGAATAGGGGTCAGCGTATCCTGCTCGACCATGCCCACCCCGACCCCGGCCAGGCTGGTGGTGATGAAGCGATTCTGGCTGCTGAGCGTCCCCCCGAAGCTGTATTGCAGCGGCACCAGGTAGTCACTCGGGATCTGGCTGCAGGTCACGCTCACATTGACGCTGCGCGGGGCATACCCCCTGGGGATCTCCCCCTCGACGAAGGCACTCTGCGCCACGGCGCCAAGATCGATGGGAATGCTGGTGCCGGCGGGGAACTGGCAGGTCGGCGTCGAGGTGACGCTGATGTTCATCGCCAGGGTGCTGAAGGCATTGACCGGGCTGGTGTCCGGCGCACTGGCGCGGCGCACGAAGAGATGGGCGACGGTGCCGCTGAAGGTCTGGGTACCCGTGATCCCCTTGAGCAGTTTCAGGGTATAGCGGCCGCCGTTAACATCAATCCCGCCCAAGGCCAGATTCAACACGTTGCCGATGCAGACGGCCAGCAACCCGCTGCTGGTCGCGTTGAAAGGTATAGTCCGATAATTCCCTGCCGCATTGAACTCGACCTTGAGGCCGAAATAGGGATTGAGCTTGATGAGTGTCCCCAGAGGATCGGAGACGGTGGGCAGACTGGTGGTGCCCTGGTAATAGACGGTCACAAACAGCCCCACCGAGATGCCGGTGCAATCACAGGTGGCCGTGCCCGTGGTCGAGAAGGAGGTGGCAGCATTGGTCCCTCCGGGCTGATAGAGACCGCTATCGGCGGTGATGGCGCCGGTCGCCACGAAGGGACTGGTGCACTGGCCATTGACGGCCCGTGCTTCGCCCGCCCACAAGCTCCCCAGCAACAGCAGCGCCGCCACCAGCAAGGAAGGCAGGCCCAGGTTTCCGACGCCGTCACTCATCCCGCTCTCCTCCCTTCCTGCCCAGGACAAATTCCTGCTCATGATAATTGCCATCGTCGTCGATCCAGCGCAGCCGCCCGCGGGCCCCCGCCGGCACGGCGTCCGCCATGGGAAGCGACAGGGAACCATAAGGCGGCAGCACCCCGCCCTCGCGCCAGGCGAGGTGCGGTGCGCGCAGCAGCACCTCGCTCAGGCTGATGTGAAAGGGGCCAGGATTGCTGACCCTAAGTCCGCCCCCCGCCAGCCCCTGCCAGCCAAGCCGGCTAACCGCCTCGGCCGGGGAGCCCGCCAGGCCGGACGGCCGATAGAACAGCTTGATGCGGGTGCGATACGCCAGCTGCACGCTCCCCTGCGAGGCCTGTGCCTTGGGGGGCAGTCCGAGGACATTGAGCCAGAACAGGGACTCCCTGTCTTGGGGAAGCCCGCTCAGATCCGCTCCCAAGATGCGCAGCACCTGCCCCTTCTGCGACCCCAGCCGCATCATGGGCGGCACCACCAGAAAGGGGGTCGAGACATCGGCCGGCCCCTGCTGCTCATTGCCGCCATCGACCCAGGCCTGCAGCAGGCTGGGCTCGCTGCCGTCGTTGCGCACCATCAGACTGGCCTCTGAGCCCCCTTCATAGATCACCCGGGTACGCATCAGGTTCAGGGCGGCCTCGCTGCTTGAGCACCACAGCAGGGAGCACAACGCCAACCATGACAGCATGGCGTATCCTTCCAGGGCCCGGCGCCAGCCATGGCAATTAAGGGGGTCTCTCATGAACTTGCTCCCAAAGCGAGGCAGCGGGCGGCGACCTGCTGATAGGGCACGGCAGGATCCGGCCGAGGAACCCGATAATCGAGCCGACACCGCTCATCCCCCTCCCTGCCCCACTGGACATGGAGGGTCCCCTGCTCGCCACGCACGAAGATGAGCCCCCCCTGACCGACCACGGCCACGGCATCGCCGCGGCCATCGACCACCTCGGCACCAAAGGGCGGCGCACTGCCATCCTGACGCACGGCCTTGAGCAGCAAGGGCTGGCCGACATGGGTCTCGTATGCCAGCTTGACGATGGCCCCCCGGCGCGGGGCGACCATCTGGGCGCTGCCATCTATCTCCACATCCAGCGGCAAGCCGCTGGGATCCAGGCCTATGATGTTGGTGCGATAGGGGTTGAGCCCGGCCAGCACGGCATAGCCATCCCCGTCCACCTCGCTGCCGATCCCGTGGCTGACCCTGGCCCCCTGGGCTCCCTTGGCTTCCACCAGCGCCATCGTCTCCCCTTGCGTCTGCCCCAGCACCCAGCCCTCCTCATGGACCAGCAGGGTTCCCTTGGCCGAGGCCACGTACTGGGCGTAACCCTCCCCCTGGCTGGTACTCAACCCCAGCTGGGTAGCCGCCGTCTGATACTGCAGGTTGGCGCCATAGCTCAGGGCCGAGCTGCCACTCACCCGACTCTGATTGCCATAGACACCGTAATAGAAGCGTCCGTCCCGGGTCCCTCCGTTGAGATCCAGTCTGGCGCTGGCGCCCTGGCCTTCCTGATAGGAGAGGGTGCTGCCAAGACGCGGCGACCCCAGCTTGTCCCCGATGGGGATGCTGAGGCTCAGCACGTATTGATCCCCCACCCCCTCGTCCAGGGAGTGGCTGGCCGACAGGGTAAGGCTGCCCCAGTCAAACCCCCGGTTGTAGCCGAGCTGGAAGCTGCTGCTCTCCCCCTGGCCCCCCCAGTAGTCGCGGCGAATGCCGTTGAAGTAGAGATCCCCCCACTCCCCCACCGGCTGGTTGATGTTGAGCTGGAAGCGATTGCGCTCCCGCTGCAACCTGTCCAGCGCCTGGACCTGTATCGCCGCCACGTCGTTGAGGTCGAGATAGCCTTCGCTGGAGAAGCGATAGGCGGCCAGGGTGAAGTAGGTCTGGGTCCTCTCCATCTGCTTGCTGTAGGTGAGGCGATAGCTCTGACCGGCGAGGGAATCGGGCACGTTCGCGCTGGCGGGCAACGCCCGCGCCCAGGAGCCGGTCACATCCAGGGCCAGGGCGCCGTAGTCCGAGCCCATGGCCACGCCCCCCAGCAGGGCACCATAATCCTCGGCGGCTATGGTTCCGCCATACAGGGTCAGGGCATCCGAGAAGCCGCGCCTGTAGGTGCCTTGCAGAAAATCCGGACCATCGGGGCCCGCATCATTGCGATAGCGTCCCAGGGTCAGGCTGAAGCGGGAGGTGTCGTCTCGCAACATCTGCACCACGGAGGAGAACGGCAGGGTGAAGCTGCGCTCGCTGCCATCCGCCTCCGTGATGGTCACATCCAGATCACCGGCAAAGCTGGTGGCGTAGAGATCGTCTATGGCAAAGGCGCCGGGGGCGACCTGGGTCTCATAGATGAGGGCGCTGCCCTGCCGTATGGTGACCCTGGCATTGCTCTGGGCCACCCCGCGCACCACGGGGGCAAAGCCCCGCTCGAAATCCGGCAGCATGGCGTCGTCGCTGGCGAGCTGCACGCCGGTGAAGGGCACGCTGTCGAAGCTGTCGCCCGGGGTGAAGTACTCCCCCAGGGTCAGCTGGGCTTTGCGGGAGGTGACATCCCGCTGTACATAGCTGTTGAGGGGCTGATAGCCGCCTCCCTGGTTGCCCTGCCAGGAGCCGTTGTGGCGCAGGCGCCAGGCGCCGAGGTTGATGCCGGTGTTGAGGTTGACGCTGCTGCTCAATGGCTCCCCTGTGCTCCCCTGCTCGCTGTAATAGAGGTTGGCGTTATAGCCGACGAAGGCCGCATTGATCCCCTGCACCCACTGCTCAGGCCCCACATAGTCCCGCCTGGCCTGACCGAGATAAGCCTGGGGCAGGCTGAGTGCCCCGCTCAGACTGGCCAGATCGAAGGTGAAGCTGGCGCCGGGCACCAGGGCGCCCACCTCGATGCAGTCGCTCCGGAGTTGCTGCTGCACCGCCCCCTGGTCGGGCAGCTTGTCGACCAAGAGCCCCCACTGGGTCAGCTGATCCGGATGAAAGCAGAACAGGGGCGTCCCGGGATCCTGCCCCGCTCTCACCTCCACCTGCTGGCTTATCCTCTCCTTGCCATTGATGGTGATGTCGAGCTGATAGCGCCCGGGGGGGATGAAGTCGGCACGGGAGAAGCGGGCCAGGTCGATGTTGACCCCCAGGCTGTCGAGCAGGCGGCTGTCAAACTCGATGTCAGCGGGTGGGCTGATCGCTTGTCCGTCCAGCTCCTCCCCCATGGCAAGGGCGCCCCAGAGCAACAGGGAGAGACCGCAGGCGGGGTGCCAGAGGACGGTGGTATGAAGGCAGCAAGAGAGGGGCATTCTGGCTGTCACGGCAAACCTCCCCCTCAGCGCCGGCCTGTGCACCGGGAGCGCCGACCCCTGGGGCCCGCTCCGGCATCTTCCGGGATCAATTGAAGACGAATTGGCCCACCTCGCGGGCACCATAGTCGTTGAGCCAATAGAAGGTCACGGCCTTGGCATGGACGACCCCGGACAGCGGCTCAAGGGGAAAATCGAAGCTGCCCCCCGGCGCCACCATGCCGCCACTTGAGTTGCTGTAGCGCTGCGACGACGCCGTCGCCTGCAGCTCCAGATTGCTGATGCTGACGTGATAGAGGCTGGGGTTGCTGGCACGCAGTGCGTAACCGTCCCCCTGCCGGATCAGGCGCCAGCTCAACTGCTTGGCGGAACGCTCGACATTGCCAGGCAGCCCGGAAGGCCGGTAGAACATCTTGATCCGTGAGCGGAAGGCGAGCTGCACCAGATTCTGACCCGCCTGGGTCGACTTCACGCTCGGCGGCACCTCCAGCACGTTCAGCCAGAACACCGACTCGCGATCCTGGGGCAGCCCCTGCCCCACATAGGCCAGGCGCAGGGACTGGCCACGCTGGGCCTCGATGCGGGTGATGGGAGGGGTTACCAGGAAGGGGAGTGCCTCGGCGCCGGGCCGGATGCGGCGATCGCCCGCATCTATCCACACCTGTACCAGCGAGGGGGTGCTCCCCTTGTTGGTCAGCTCCAGGGTGACCTCACGGGCGTTGGCCGGGTAGATGACCCGGGTGCCCGAGATCTGGACATGGCCCCAGGCCAGCCAGGGCAGGAGCAGCACGCACCAGAACATGAGCATCAGCCCCGCCCTGCGGGGCCGATGGATGCGAAGCGCCTTCATGGCAGAGCGCTCAGTGGTAGTCCAGGGAGTAGATGAGATCCGCCGAGACCAGGCCGGCACCGACGGCACCTGTGGCTATGTACTGGGCGCTGTAGTAGAGGGTTGCCCCCCCGGTGGCACTGAAGTTGACCAGCACGTTGTTGCCTGTGTTGGTCCTCAGATCGATGGGGGTGCTGTTGGCCGAGAGGATCTGCACCTCGACGTTCTGGGCCGGGTTCTTGCCGCCCGAGGCGACGGCCTTGTTGCTGAGGTTGCCCGTGGTCTGCTCCACCCCGATGTTTTCGAAGTAGGCCCGCACCGACCCCGTGGTCGGGCAGCTGGTGAGGGCGAGGTTGAAGCCTGTCGCCCCCGCGGTCTGGCCTATGCTGCCGAGCGCATTGGTGCTGACGGTCGGCAGGGTCACGGTCGCCGACGCCGTCCCACCATTGACCGCGATGGCACAGGTCCCGGCGGTCACCTCGCCATTGATGGTAATGACCCCGTTGAAGGCGGCAACGGGTGCCGACATCCCCATGGTGAGTCCGAGTATCAAGAGAGCCTTCGTCTTCATCACAACCTCCACCTGTCCCTGGATGTCGCTGGCGACTGCTTTTCTCCTGCCAGTGCCTTGCTGCCTGCCGCCATAGGTGCCATTCAAAGACACCTTTAGTGACACATTAGTAAATAGCACAGAGTTCTCACTCCTGCCCTGTTCCAGGCAATCCCTGACGCACCCCATGACCCGAGGTGACGGACAGCCGGGCAAGAATGTGGCATCATTTTCCCCCTTTTATCTCACCGCCTTGTTCGATGGAGCCACCATGCGCCGCCTGTTCTTCCTCGTTCTGCTGCTCGGCAGCGCCTCCCTTCATGCCGAACCCGGCTTCATCAGCCGATTGCTCAACCACCCGGTGCCGGGGGGCGTGGCCGTGGTGCCGCTGGGGGATGGGCCCAAGGCGCCCGCCGCGCGCTATCAGGACAAACCGGTCCTGGTGGTGCGGGAAGAGGGGCGGCACTGGATTGCCATCGTCGGCATTCCGCTCAAGAGTCAGGCGGGCCCCCATCAGCTGCAGGTGAGCGATGGCCGCACCCTGGGCTTCACGGTCGGCAACAAGCACTATCGGGAGCAGCACATCAAGCTGAAGAACACCCGCCAGGTCAATCCGCTGGCCGAGGACATGGCCCGCATCAACCGTGAGCTGGCCGAGCAGAACAAGGCCTACCAGACCTTCAGCCCGGCCCAGCCGAGCAACCTGCTGTTCGACAAACCGGTCTAGGGCCCCCTCTCCAGCCCGTTCGGGCTGCGCCGCTTTTTCAACGGCGAGGAGCGCAACCCCCACTCCGGTCTCGACTTCGCGGTCGGTGCCGGTACCCCCATCAAGGCACCGGCCGCCGGCAAGGTGATCCTCATCGGCAACTACTTCTTCAATGGCAATACGGTGTTCGTCGATCACGGTCAGGGGCTCATCAGCATGTTCTGCCACATGTCCAAGGTGGACGTGAAGCTGGGCCAGAGCCTGCCCCGCGGCGGCATCGTCGGCCGGGTCGGCGCCACCGGTCGCGCCACAGGTCCCCACATGCACTGGAACGTCAGCCTCAACGATGCCCGCGTCGACCCTGCCATCTTCATCGGCGCCTTCAAGCCCTGATCCGGGCAGCACGAAACGAAAAAGGCAGCCCGGGCTGCCTTTGTCGTTCATGGAGAGAGGGGCTAGTCACGGGGCTGCGGCATGCTGCCCGGCCTCCTTGCCCATGGCCCGCCACATCACCAGTACCAGCAAAGTGCTGCAGGTGGGCAGTGCCAGCCAGACCCCGGCCACTCCCCACAGGGAGGAGAAGCCCCACAGGAAGCCGCCAATCAGCACCAGCTTGCCCCCGGTGAGCAGGGAGGCGATGCGGGCCCGGTTGATGGCCTGGAAATAGGTGGCCCCCACCAGCAGCAGGCCTTCCATCGGCAGCCCCCAGAAGTAGAGCCAGATCCCGAGCGTCGCCACCGGCAGGAGGGCCGCGTTGTCCCCCGCAAACAGATAGACCACCCCCTCGGGCCAGACATAGAGCGGTATCATGCCGCACAGCGCCACCGCCAGGGTCACCCCCAGCGCCAGGTTGCGCACCCGCAGCACCCGCTGCCAGTTGCCCGCCCCGGCATTGAAGCTGGCGATGGGCTGGATGCCCATGGCGATCCCCTCGAAGATGAGATAGAAGAAGGCCTCGCTGTAGCTGATGACGCCGTAGGCGGCCACGTGCAGGGAGCTGCCGACCGACAACAGCGCCTTGTTGTGCAGCGCCAGCACCACAGAGAGATAGAGGTACATCAGGAAACTCGACACCCCGAGTCGCAGCGTCTCCCCCATCAGGCGCCAGTCCGGCACCAGGGTATCCAGGCGAATGCGCAGCTGGCTGCGGGGGGTGAAGAAGTGCCACAGGCAGAGGCCCCCGGTCACCGCCTGGGAGAGCATGGTGGCGATGGCCGCCCCCGCCAGTCCCCAGGGGATCACCGCCATCAGCAGGTAGTCGAGCAGCACGTTGAGCACGCCGCCCCCCACCAGGATCCAGGTGGTGAGGCCGGGTCGCCCGTCGTTGCGTAGCAGGGCGGTGAACGCCATGGAGAGCACGGCAAAGACCCCGAGCCAGGCGTACCACTGCAGGTAAGCGAACCCGGCGTCGAAGATGACCCCCTCGGCCCCCATCCAGGTCAGCATCTCCTTGCCGTACCGGATGCCGATGAAGGCGAGCACGGCGGAGGCGATGAGCACCATCACCAGGGCATTGCCGACGATGTGGCGCGCCTTGGCCTGCTCCCCCTTGCCCAGATAGAACGAGGCGAGCGACGAGGAGCCCATGCCGATCAGCGCCCCCACCGCATAGAGCACGGCGCAGATGGGGTAGGCCAGCATCATGCCCGCCAGGCCGTCCTGACCCAGGATATGGCCGACGAAGATGCCGTCTATGGTGACGTAGATGCCGGTGACCAGCATGGCGGCGACCGTCGGGGTGACGTAACGCAAAAAGAGACGAGAGAGGGGGGCCGTGCCCAGATCGACAGTGGACATAAATTGCTCAAGGGAGGGGAACGGCCAGAATAATAGCCAAACAAGACCCGGATCACCCGTTATTTATGTTGCAGATCATTAATGTGGAAGGCTTTACCCACCCCTGCCCCTGCTTTAGGCTAAGGCGACTTCTCATGAACGGAAACGTGCGCCATGTTGCAACGCCTGCTCTGCCTGATGCTCTGTCTCAGCCTGCTCCCCTTCTCCGCTGCCCAGGCCGATGATGCCGTCACCCAGGTGGAAGAGTTGCTGCAAAGCGTCCCCAAGACCGACAGCCCCGAGAACCAGCAACTGCGGGAGAGCTATCAGCAGGCACTGCAGTATGCCCGGGATGCCCAGCGCTACCGGGAGCAGGGCAAGGCCTATCAGCAGATCCTCATCGACTATCCCAAGGAGTCGGCCCGCCTCAAGGAGAGCCTGCACAACTATCAGCCCCAGTCACGCCCGCCCCTCTCCTCCCTCAAGGAGGAGGCGCTGCGCCAGGCCATCAGCCTGAGCAGCAACCGCCAGATCAACCTGCGCAAGGAGCGCCAGGCGGTGACCGACAGCCTCAACCAGCTGGAGAGCACGGGCCAGGAGTACCATGTGCGGGTCGATGAGCTGCGCAAGCAGTTGCTGCAGACCCGCTCCCAGCTCGATCGCTTGAGCTTCAGCAACGAGTCGGACAGGCTGCAGGAGGCCCAGCAACTGGCCACCCGCCTCAAGGAGCAGAGCCTCTCCGACCGGATCCAGATGCTGGAGCTGGAGCAGCTCTCCGCCCAGCAACGCAACGATCTCGGCAAGCTGAAGCTGCAGGAACTCAACCTTGCCATCACGGACGAGGACGAGTGGCAGAACAGCCTGCTCAACCAGCAAAACCAGCTTAGGCGAGAAAAAACGGAGCAGGCGCTGGCGGAAAGCGAGCGGCTGCGCCGGCAGCTCACCTCGGATCTGCCCCTGCTGCAGGAGCAGCAACAGCAGAACCAGGCGCTCTCCCTGCAACTCGGCGCCCTGGAAGATCAGATAGAGCGGGTACAGGACGAGCAGCGCGGCATCGACACCTCCCTGTCAGGGCTGAGCGATCTGGTCAACTCGGTGCGGGAGCAACTGGAGTGGCTGCAGATAAGCAACGCCTACGGCGAAAACCTGCGCAGCAAGCTGGCGGATCTGCCTGCCTACTTCCCCCTGGAGAAGCTGGAGTCCGACATCGTCAAGGCGCGCATGGCGAAGTACCAGTACGAGACAGAGCAGGATGCCCTGAAGGATCCCGTGCAGATCCGCAACAACCTGCTGAGCGGGGATGAGATCACCCTGGACAGGGCCCAGCGCGCCGTGCTCGACAACCTGCTCAAGGCCAGACGCCAGCTGCTGACCCGGCTCAACGACGCCTCGGATACCCTCATTCAGGAGCAGACCCGGCTCAAGCTGCTCTACAGCCGCCAGAACAGCAAGATCGACGAGATCCGCGAGATCAGCGCCAGCCACCTGTTCTGGATGCCGGACGTACGCCCGCTCACCCCGGCCGTCCTGCTCGGCGTGCCCACCGCCCTGAGCCTGCTGCTCGATCCCGTCAACTGGCTGCAACTGCCCAGGGCCATAGTGGAAAACAACCCCATGACCCTGACCCTGGCGGGGCTCGGCCTGCTGGTGCTGGCCTGGTGCTGGGCCAAGCTGGGGCGCCACCTGGTGCAGTACAGCCACTACATAGCCCCGCGCATCGGCAAGGTGACCCAGGACAAGTTCAGCCTCACCAGCCGGCTGCTGGTGCGCTCCCTGCTCGCGGCCCTGCCGCTGCCCGCCATGGTGCTGATGATGCGCGGCCTGCTGGACGGCGCCTGGCAATACCCCTTCGCGGTGGCGGTGGCCCGGGGCCTTGGCGAGATCTGGTTCCTGCTGCTGGCGCTGCTGGTCGCCCGCCATCTGACCCTGGAGAAGGGGATCCTCATCCTCCATTTCCGCTGGCCAAAGGAGTCGGTACAGCGGGTCTGGGGCCAGTTCCGCACCCTGCTGCTGGTGCTGATCCCCAGCTTCTTCGTGCAGGGCATGGCCAACAGCTATCAGGAGCACGCCGTCTACGACTCCCTGGGTCGCCTCGCCTTCATCATCGGTGCCCTCTGGCTGCTGCTCTTCTTCGCCCGCCTCAACCGGGAGAGGCTGCCGCTCACCTGGGGCCAGGCGGACATGACCAAGCCCCACCTGCTGCACCACTTCATCTGGAACAGCCTGATGCTGGCCCCCCTGCTGGCGGTGCTGGGCTCCCTGTTCGGCTACTTCTATACCTCCCGCATCCTGCTGCGCCAGCTGGAGCTGAGCCTGCTGGCGGGGCTCGGCTGCCTGCTGGTCTACTACCTGGCCCATCGCTGGATGCTGATCCAGCGCCGTCGCCTCGCCTTCGATCGCGCCAAGAGCAAGCGGGCCGAGATCCTGGCCCAGCGGGAGCGAGAGGATGACGACTTGAGCTCCGAGATCCCGGACGCGGTGGAGGAGCCCGAGCTGGATCTGGACACCATCAGCGCCCAGTCCCTCGGCCTGGTGCGCACCCTGCTGATGCTGGGCTTCACCATGCTGGTGGTGGTGCAATGGTCGGATCTCAACTCGGCCTTCAGCTTCCTCAGCAGCATCGAGGTGTGGCAGGTGAGCAGCAAGGTGGCCGGCATAGAGCAGCTCTCCGCCATCACCCTGCAGGATCTGATGCTGACAGCCTTCGCCTTCATCCTGACGGTGGTCACCGCCCGCAACCTGCCGGGGCTGATGGAGCTCACCCTGCTCCAGCACCTGAGCCTCTCCCCCGGCACCGGCTTCGCCCTGACCACGGTCAGCAAGTATCTGGTGATCCTCATCGGCGCCCTCACCGGCTTCTCCATGCTCGGCATCGACTGGTCCAAGACCCAGTGGCTGGTGGCGGCGCTCTCGGTGGGGCTGGGCTTCGGTCTGCAGGAGATCTTCGCGAACTTCGTCTCCGGCCTCATCATCCTGTTCGAGAAGCCGATCCGGCTCGGCGACACCGTCACCATTCGCGATCTGACCGGCACTGTCACCAAGATCAAGACCCGCGCCACCACTATCGTGGACTGGGACAGGAAGGAGATCATCGTCCCCAACAAGGCCTTCATCACGGAGCAGTTCATCAACTGGTCCCTGTCCGATGCCATCACCCGGGTCAAGCTGCGCATCCGCATCGGCCTGACCCAGGAGCCCAAGCGGGTGCAGCAGCTGCTGGAGCAGTGCGTGCAGGAGTCCACCCTGGTGCTGGATACCCCCACCCCAGAGGTGTTCCTGATCGAGTTCACCGACTCGGCCCTCATCTACGAGATCCGCCTCTACGTCAACAACATGGATCACCGGATGCCGATCACCCATGAAGTCCATTCGCTGATCCTGGAGAAACTCAACCAGCTCGGCATGCCTCTGCCCCACCAGCAGATCGACATTCGGATGAGCCGGGGATGATGGACCCCTCCCCTTGTGAAGGGGAGGGCCGGGGTGGGGTTATCACCATCCCCCAAAGACGACAACAGGAGCAACGAATGCAGATCATTGCCCATCGCGGTGCCAGCAAACTGGCGCCGGAGAACACCCTCAAGGCGATGGAGATAGCCATCGCACTCGGAGTCGGCGCCATCGAGCTCGACGTGCAGTGGGCAGACGGCGAGCTCTGGGTCTTCCACGACCGGCGGCTGGAGCGTTGCACCGACGGCCACGGGGTGCTGACCGAGCAGTCCCGGGACTATCTGGCGAGCCTGGATGCGGGGGACGGGGAGCGGATCCCGACCCTGTGGCAGGTGATGGGCCTGGTGGCGGGACGCTGCGAGCTGCACATCGAGCTCAAGGGGGCGCACACCGCCGAGCCGGTGGCGGCCCTGACCCTCCGCGCCGAGGCGGAGCTTGGCTTCACCCCGGCCCACTGGATCGTCTCCTCCTTTCACCATCCCGAACTGGCGCGCTTCAAGGCACTGCGGCCAGAGATCCGGCTTGGCGCCCTGACCGCCAGCCTGCCGCTGCACGGTGCCCGTTTCGCCGAAGAGCTGGGAGCCTGGTCCCTGAATTGCGACGTGGATTTTGTCGACGCCGGGCTGGTGGCGGATGCCCATCGCCGTGGGCTCAAGATCCTGGTCTACACGGTCGACGAACTGAGTGATGGGGCTGCCTTGGCGGCCATGGGTGTCGATGGCATCTTTACCAACCGACCAGATCGATTCAGCTGAGTATCGGCGCGCCCTGGCGGCCCATCAGGAGGTGAAAAAAGATCGAAAATTTCCTGTGCACCGGGATACATAAAGTCCACTTTCAGCCGATACAGAGTTGGCTCATAACAATAACAAACACCACACAGATCTCAGACCGACGCTCACAAGGATGTAAACATGAATCTATCCATCAAGAACAAGCTGGTCCTCGCCATCGGGGCCATTATCCTGGTCATCTCCAGCCTGCAGGTCTGGTACAACACCACCCAGCTGCGCAGCGAAACCCAGCGGCTGATCTGGAGCTTCATCGACGACAGCTCCATCTCCAACGTCAAGGGGATCTCCCGCTGGCTCGATGCGCGCATCAATCTCGTCACCGCCACCAAGGAAGCCTTCACCAAGGAGGATGAGCCCCTCAGCCACCTGGCCCAGTCCATGAACGCAGGCAACTTCGACCTGGTCTATGTGGGTACCAAGGATGGCCGGATGATCCAGAGCAAGCAGACCAACCTGCCTGCCGGTTATGATCCGCGCCAGCGTCCCTGGTACAAGGACGCCATGGCCGCCGGCAAGCTCGCCATCACGGCCCCCTATGCCGATGCCTCGTCTGGCAACCTCATCATCACCATCGCCGAGCCCTTCAGCCGTGGCAACACCGACGGCGTCATCGCCGGTGACGTCTCCATCGACGGCCTGGTGCGCGACGTGCTGGCCATCAACTCGGAAGGCACCTACGCCATCCTGGTGGACAGCAACGGCACCATCATAGCCCACCCGGACAAGGCGCTGACCCTCAAGCCCGCCACCGCCCTCTCCCCCGAGCTGACGGCGGCCAAGGTCAACGAGCTGGCCCATGACAACACCATCTCCGAGATGGATATCAGCGGCAAGGCCAGCGTGTTCGACCTTACCGAGATCCCCAATACCAACTGGTATTTCGGCATAGTGGTGGACGAGGCGGTCGCCTACCAGTCCGTCTCCCGCATGGTCACCTCTGCCCTGCTGCAGGGCCTGCTGACCATACTCATCGTCGCGGGCTTCTCCTACGTGGCCATCAACAGCTCCCTGGCCCCGCTGAAGACCCTCGGCGAGGCGATCGCGGATCTCTCCCGCGGCAACGGCGACCTGACCCGCCGCATCAAGATCGAGCGGGAAGACGAGGTCGGCACCGTCGCCAAGCACGTCAACACCTTCATCGAGCGCATCCACGTCATGGTGCAGGACATCTCCAACTCCTCCGGGCAGCTGAACCAGCAGGCCAGGTCCTCCCACGACATGGCGGAGAAATCCAACCAGGGTCTGGCGCGCCAGCAGAACGAGATCTCCCAGATAGCCACAGCGGTGCACGAGATGTCCGCCACCGCCGTCGAGGTCGCCAGCAATGCCGAGCAGACCGCGGAGGCAGCCCGCAGCTCCTCCAGCAGTTGCGAGCACGGCAAGCAGGTGATCGCCCGCAACCAGCGTTCCATCACGGATCTCGCCACCCAGGTCAAGCAGGCCTCCGGCATCATCCAGGAGCTGGAGAAGAACGCCCAGGAGATCAACACCATACTCTCCACCATCCAGGGCATCGCCGAGCAGACCAACCTGCTGGCACTGAACGCCGCCATCGAGGCCGCCCGGGCCGGTGAGCAAGGTCGCGGCTTTGCGGTGGTCGCCGACGAGGTACGGGTGCTGTCACAACGCACCCACAGCTCCACCGTCGAGATCCGCAGCATGATAGAGACGCTGCAGCGCAACACCCAGGGGGCCGTCAGCACCATGCACGAGGGCCAGCTGCTGGCCCAGAACAGCGTGGAAGATGCGAACGATGCCACCCAGGCCCTGGAGCAGATCACCACCTCCATCAACCAGATCTCCGACATGGCGACCCAGATCTCCAGTGCCGCCGAGGAGCAGCGGGCGGTGACCGACGAGGTCAGCCGCAACATCCAGGCGGTCAAGGACGTCTCGGACGAGCTGGCGGTGGATGCGGACAGTTCACGCAATCTGTCGGCTCAACTTAAAAATATTTCAGGTGAGCTCAACAATCAGGTCGGTATGTTCCGCATCTGATCGAACCAATCAAAAGGGGCCGTCCAGGCCCCTTTTTTTATATAAACCCTTTTCGTTTCAATGGTTATAATTCCCTTTCGACACCGGACACCCTGTGATCCGCCTCTCCATTCGAGTATCATTCTGACGCGACTGGTGCCTGCCCTGACTATATTCGCATTACTTTTTTCGATGTTTTTTCAGCATCCCCAAGGTGATAATAGTTATCACTAAACATTTCTGATAAAAAACTTAAAAACTTTAGGGGTAATACCTAAAAAGAGAGGCATTTCTCATTTTTTTGAAAGAAAACTACGTACAATCTTGGGGTTAAAATCACCAGAGTAGCGAGTACGGCTGATCCAGATCACTGATGGATGGCGATAATGACGGCATTTTCATCCAAGGAATGGGGTGGTTGTAATAAAAATCACCGTTGCCAAGCACTAAAACAAAGCAGTTTGACTTGCATCAAGCCTGAATTTTTTTCATAGAGCAAAATCGTGCCCAGCAAATCTATCCCTAAGGAGGCAGATGTGGATATTATCAAGACCGATGTTGCCATCATCGGTGCCGGTGGCGGTGGCCTGCGTGCCGCAATCGCCATTGCAGAAGCCCACCCGGAGCTGGAAATCGCCCTGATTTCCAAGGTTTATCCGATGCGCAGCCACACCGTGGCCGCCGAAGGTGGCGCCGCAGGCGTCGTCCGTGATGACGACTCCCTCGAAAACCACTTCAACGACACCGTCTCCGGTGGCGACTGGTTGTGTGAGCAGGACGTGGTCGAGTACTTCGTCAACAATGCCACCAACGAGATGATCCAGCTGGAGCACTGGGGCTGCCCCTGGAGCCGCAAGCCGGATGGCAAGGCCAACGTCCGCCGTTTCGGCGGGATGAAGATCCCGCGCACCTGGTTCGCCGCAGACAAGTCCGGTTTCCACATTCTGCATACCCTGTTCCAGACCTCCATCAAGTACCCGACCATCAAGCGCTATGACGAGCACTTCTGTCTGGATCTCATCGTGGACGATGGCCGCGTCCAGGGGGTACTGACCTTCGACATCCAGAACGGCATCACCCGCTTCATCCAGGCCAAGTCCGTGGTGCTGGCCACCGGCGGTGCCGGTCGCGTCTACCGCTACAACACCAACGGCGGCATCGTCACCGGCGACGGCATGGCGCTGGCCTACCGTCACGGCGTGCCTCTGCGTGACATGGAGTTCGTCCAGTATCACCCGACCGGCCTGCCGGGCACCGGCATACTGATGACCGAAGGCTGTCGTGGCGAGGGTGGCATCCTGCTCAACAAGGATGGCTACCGCTACCTACAAGACTACGGTCTGGGCCCGGAAACCCCGGTCGGCCAGCCGAAGAACAAGCACATGGAGCTGGGTCCGCGCGATCGTCTCTCCCAGGCATTCTGGCAGGAGCAGCAGAAAGGCCGCGTGATCCAGGGCCCCATGGGCGACGTGGTTCACCTCGACCTGCGCCACCTCGGCGAGAAGTACCTGAAAGAGCGTCTGCCCTTCATCTGCGAACTAGCCAAGGCCTACGTGGGTGTGGATCCGGTCAAGGAGCCGATCCCGGTCCGTCCGACTGCCCACTACACCATGGGCGGCATCGAGACTGACGGCAAATGCGCCACCCGCATGCCGGGCCTCTACGCCGCTGGCGAGTGCGCCTCCGTCGGTCTGCACGGCGCCAACCGTCTGGGCTCCAACTCCCTGTCCGAGATCGTGGTGTTCGGCAAGGTGGCCGGTGAGCAGGCAGCCGAATTCGCGGCGACCCAGCAGCACGGCAACACCCAGGCGCTGGCCGCCAAGGCCGAGGCACTGATCAAGCAGCACCTCTCCCTGCTCGACATCGACGGCACAGAAAACCCGGCCGATATCCGCAACGAGCTGGGCATGTCCATGGAAGCCGGCGTCGGTATCTACCGTACCGAAGAGCTGATGCAGGGCACCATCGACAAGATCAACGAGCTCAAGGCCCGTTACAAGAAGGTCAAGATCAACGACAAGTCCTCTGTCTTCAACACCGACCTGCTGTACGCCATCGAACTGGGCTACATGCTGGAAGTGGCCGAAGCCATGGCCCACTCCGCCCTCAACCGCAAAGAGTCTCGTGGCTCCCACCAGCGTCTGGACGGTTACGAGGAGCGGGATGACGTGAACTACCTCAAGCACACCCTCTCCTTCTACAACCAGGAAGGCGCCCCGACCATCGATTACTCCGATGTGAAGATCACTAAATCCCAACCGGCAAAACGTGTGTACGGTTCCGAGGGTGAGAAACAAGACGAGGCTAAGAAGAATGGCTGAGATGATCGAAATTGAAATCCTGCGCTACCGTCCCGAGCAGGATAACGAGCCCTGGATGCAGACCTTCCAGGTACCTTACCTCAAAGAAATGTCCCTGCTGGATGCCCTGCAATACATCAAGGATCAGCTGGACTCCACCCTGAGCTTCCGCTGGTCCTGCCGGATGGCGATCTGCGGCTCCTGCGGCATGATGGTCAACGGCATTCCGAAGCTGGGTTGCAAGACCTTCCTGCGGGACTACCTGCCGGGCAAGATGACCATAGAGCCCCTCAACAACTTCCCGATCGAGCGCGACCTGGTGGTCGACATGTCCGATTTCATCGAGAAGCTGGAGAGCATCAAGCCCTACATCATCCCGAGCGAGCCGCGCAGCCTGTGCGACGGCGAGTACACCCAGACCCCGGCCGACATGGCGAAGTATCACCAGTTCTCCATGTGCATCAACTGCGGTCTGTGCTACGCCGCCTGCCCGCAGTATGGCATCAACAAGAAGTTCACCGGCCCGGCGGCCCTGGCGCTGGCCTATCGCTACAACGCCGACAACCGCGACAGCGCGTCCAGGGAGCGGATGAAGATCATCAGCCAGGACGAGGGCGTCTGGGGCTGTACCTTCGTGGGTTACTGCTCTGATGTCTGTCCGAAGGGCGTGGACCCGGCCGCCGCCATCCAGCTTGGCAAGGTCGAGAGCGCCAAGGACTACATGATCGCCATGTTCAAGCCGGATTGAGGAGTGAGACCATGAACAACACAGAGAGCAAACGTAAGCCCTACGTGCGCGAGATGAAGAAAGACTGGTGGCTGAAGAATGCCTTCTACACCGGCTACATGATCCGCGAAGGCACCAGCATCTTCGTCTCCATCTACGCCGTGGTGCTGATGTGGGGTCTGATGCGTCTGGTGCAAGGTCAGGAGGCGTTCAACGGCTGGCTGGAGTCCCTGCAGAGCCCCATCGCCATCCTGTTCCACGTCATCGCCCTGGCCGCCTGCCTGTTCCACGCCAAGACCTGGTTCGCACTGGCCCCGAAAGCCATGCGCATCTTCCGTGGCGAAGACCTGGTGCCGGAGAAGCCAATCGTCATTGCCCAGTATGTGGCACTGGCGGCGGTATCCCTGCTGATCCTGATCATCGTGGCTTGAGGAGATTAATGATGAGACGTTCTGACGAACCCATTTACTGGGGACTCTTTGGTGCCGGTGGCATGGTGGTTGCCATGCTGCTGCCGGTGATTGTCCTCATTACCGGTCTGCTGGTGCCCATGGGCATCATGGACGTGGAGACCATGAGCTACGAGCGCGTGCTCGCCTTCGCCAGCTCCTGGTGGGGTGCCTGCATCCTGCTGGTCATCATAGCCCTGCCCATCTGGCACGGCATGCACCGCATCTACCACGGCCTGCATGATCTGGGGATCCACACCACCAAGCTGCACCACTACGTGTTCTATGGCTTCGCCTTCCTGGTGTCCGCCATCACGGTCGGCCTGCTGATGGTGCTGGTGCTCCAGTAATCCTTAAGTTGCCAGCAACAGATGATAAAACCGGGCCCAGTGCCCGGTTTTTGTTTGGCTGATATGCAGCGGCGGGCTAAGGGCCCGGCGTTGGCCACAGGGCCAGCAGGGGCGCGGGGATGGCGCCAAGTTTCAGGGTCGGGGTCTGGTGCCAGTCGGCCAGCTTTTGCAGCGCCTTCTCCAGATCCTGCGCCAGGGTGCGCGTCACCCTGACCCCGTCTTCCAGATAGAGGCTCTTGACCTCGAACACCCCCTCCTTGCGATGGGCCTTGGCGTCCATCCTGCCCACCAGCTTGCCGCGATGCAGCAGGGGCAGCACGAAGTAGCCGTACTGGCGCTTGGGGGCCGGGGTGTAGCACTCGATGCGGTAGTCAAAGCCAAAGAGCTCGCTGGCACGCTTGCGATCCCACACCAGGGGATCGAAGGGTGAGAGCACGGCGGTGTGGGTCGCCTTGAGGCTGCCAGCCTGGGCCTGGGCCAGCTCATCGGCCAGAGAGGCGTGAACGAAAGCGCCGTGCTGCCACCCCTCCACCCGCACCGGCAACAGCTCCCCCTCGTCCGCCAGCTGATGGAGCAGAGCATCGTATTTGCCTCGCTTGAGCCGGTAGTAATCCGCCACCCAGCCGGTCTTGACCAGCCCCAGCGCCCGGCAGCTGGCCCGCACCATGTCCCGCTGGGCCTGCTCGACACTCGGCAGATCCCGCTCGTCGTTCCACTCAGGCATGACCCGCTCGGCGAGATCGTAGACCCGCTGGAAGTTGCGCCGCTCGCGCACCATCAGGCGCCCTGCGGTGAACAGCACCTCCAGGTGGCGCTTCTCGGGCTTCCAGTCCCACCAGCCGTTGCCCTTGCCCTCCTTGCGTTCGAAATCGCTGGCCCGCACCGGGCCATCCCGGCGAATGCGCTCGACTATCTGCTCTATCTCGCCGCCGTGGGTCTTGAGCCACTGGGCGGAGAACTTCCAGCCCATGGCGGCGGGATCCAGCATGCGATGGCGCAGCAGCCGGTAATCTTCCCGGGGGACGAAGCAGGCCTCGTGGGCCCAGTATTCATAGATTTCGCCATCGGCCAGCAACTGCTCCAGCCAGCGCGGATCGTAATGGCCGAGCCGGCTGAACAGCACCAGATAGGGGCTGCGGGCCACCACAGATATGGTGTCTATCTGCAGCAGCGCCATGCGCCTGATGCAGGCCAGCAGATCGGAGGGAGAAGCCTTGGCGCGGCGCGGGGTCAGCAGCCCCTGGGCGGCGAGTTGCAGGTGGCGGGCGTCTTGCAATGACAAATGGGGGATCGACATGGAAATAGGGGCATCCGTTCCTGGGTTTCAGGCCACCAGCATGCCCAACTCATGGCCAAATGAAAACGCCCGTCTCAGGGTTTGACGAGCACGGCCACATCGGCGTGGGGAAACTCGAGCTGCGCCTGCCAGCGGGCCGCCAGGGCGCGGAACGAGGCCTCGGCGAAGAAGACGATGTGGGTCGGATCGTGACGGTAGCGCCAGCTCTTGAAACGCTCGTCCCCCAGCACCCGCTGGGTCTGCAACACCAGCACCCCGCCGGGGTTGAGGCAGGCCCAGAGCCCGTCCAGCACGGCGCGGGGAGCGGCCAGGTGCTCTATCACCTCGGTGCTGGTGATGAAATCGTAGCGACGGGTGAGCAGCTCGGGCTGGTCGGCATAGAACTTGTCGTAACCCGCCATATCAAAGCCCGATTCCCGCCCCATGGCGATGAGGGCAGGCCCGGGACCGCAGCCGAAATCGAGGCCGCTGGCAGGAGGGCTCACCCGGGAGAGCACCTCGCCGAAGGCCCGCATCAGAAAACCGCGATAACGGGGATCGTCCACTTGGTTGTCGTGCCCGTCATAGACCGCCTTCTCGGCGCCCTCGTCAAGGTGATCCGCCTCATCCAGCCAGACCAGCTCGCAGTCCAGACAACGGTGATAGCGCTTGCCCGCCACCGGCAGGGGGTAGCTGTGGCGAGCCGAGCAGAGGGGGCAGCTGGCGCTTGATGACATGACGGATCCTCCTGGGTGACAGCCGCGCAGATTGCCTGCCCGCCGCCTCCCTGACAACTTTTTTTACTCCTTAAGGGTTTCTTAAGTTTGCCCTTTTACTCTCAAGCCATCCCAAGAGAAGGAGCCAACCATGACCATAGAGATCCAAGCCCCCTACAGGTTGATCCTGGCCGACTCCCCGCAGCAGGTCATGGCGCTGCAAGTTTATATCCAGGCCGCCTACACCCTCGAATTCAACGCCCGCATCCCCCATTTTCTGCCCTGCCTGCTCGGGCTCTACCGGGCCGATGGGGTGCTGGTCGGCGCCTGCGGCCTCAACCAGGCCTGCAACGGTGAGGGCGAGCAGCCCCTCTATCTGGAGCAGTATCTGGAGCAGCCCATCGAGGCCGCCATCGAAACCCGCCTCGGGGTGCGTCCGGCCCGCAGCCGCATCATCGAAGTGGGCAACCTGGCCTGCAGCGAGCCGGGCAATGCCCGCCTGATGTTTGCCGCCCTGTGCCGGCTCTTGTGCGACAACGCCCTCGACTACGTGGTGTTCACCGGCACCGCCAAACTGCGCAACAGCTTTGCCCGGCTGCGCCTCAACCCGGTGGAGCTGGCCCCCGCCCAGGCCTATCAGGTGGGGGAAGACGCCAGCGCATGGGGGGAGTACTACCGCTGCCAGCCCAAGGTGATGGCCGGGGACATCAACCAGGGGCGCGAGGTGCTCGCCCAGAGCAGCCTGCTGCTCAACCTGCTGGGGCCCATGCCCATGCTTTTTAACCAGGCTGGCCATGACAAGAGGTGCGCCCAATGAGCCTGTTCGACGCTATCGCCCGCCACGCCAGCCTGACGCCGCACCAACCGGCGCTGCAAGGCAGCCAGGGGGAGCTGGATTACCAGACCCTGTGGCAGCAGATCCAGCACCTGGCCGACCGCCTGCGGCAAGCCGGCATTCGCCGCCTGGCACTGCAGCTCGACAACGGCCTGCCCTGGGCGCTGATCGATCTGGCCTGCACCCGGGCCGGCATAGTGGTCATCCCGGTGCCCCACTTCTTCAGCCCGGCCCAGCAGTCATGGCTGCTGGAGAGCAGCGGGGCCGATGCCCTGGTGGGCCCCGAGCATGAGGGCTGGCAGGCCGCCGCCCCCCTCATCCTGATGACGGGCAGGCCGGATGAACAGGCGCTGCCCCTGTGGCGCCGCATCCCGGCCAGCCTGCCCGAGCTACCGGCGGGCACCGCCAAGATCACCTATACCTCGGGCACCACGGGCCAGCCCAAGGGGGTCTGCCTCTCCCTTGCCCAGATGACCTCGGTCTGCGAGTCCCTGGCCCTGCGGGTCGCCCCTGCCCGGGTCGAGCAGCACCTGACCCTGCTGCCCCTGGCCACCCTGCTGGAGAATCTGACCGGTCTGTACGTGCCGCTGCTCACCGGCGCCTGCAGCCGCATCCCGTCCCTCGGCGAGCTTGGCTTCACCGGCTCCAGCACCCTCAACCCGGCCATGCTGGGCCAGGCTCTGGCACGCTGGCCCAGCCACAGCCTGGTGCTGGTGCCCGAGCTGCTGCGCCTGCTGCTGGCGCTGTGCGCCAATACCCCGGCCCTGGCCGAGCGGCTCAAGGGGCTGCGCTTCGTCGCCGTCGGTGGCGGCAAGGTGGCCCCCGAGCTCATCGCCCATGCCCGCGCCCTGGGGCTCCCTGTCTATGAGGGCTATGGCCTGTCGGAATGCGGCTCTGTCGTGGCGCTCAACGGCCCGGACGCCGACCGTCCGGGCAGCGTCGGCCGCCCCCTGCCCCACTGCCGGGTATCGATCGCCGCCGACGGCGAAGTCATGGTGAGCGGCAGCGCCATGCTCGGCTATCTGGGGGAAGAGGCGCCCGCCATCCCGCTCATCGCCACCGGTGATCTGGGGCGGATCGACGAGGATGGTTTTCTCCACATCACGGGGCGCAAGAAGAACGTGCAGATCACCGCCTTTGGCCGCAACTTCTCCCCCGAATGGGTGGAGGCCCAGGCCCAGCTCTGCCCGGCCATCGCCCGCATCGTGATCTTCGGTGACGGCCAGCCCGCCAACGTGGCCCTGATCCAGCCGCTGCCGGGCACCCAGTTCCAGCTGGCCGAGCAGATTGCCCGGCTCAACCAGCAACTGCCCGACTACGCCCGCATCCATCACTGGCTGCCGGTGGCGCTGGATCAGCACCCCGGCCTGCTGACCGCCAACGGCCGCCCCCGTCGCAACGAGATTTATCACCACTTTTCCCGGCAGATCGACCAATGCCTGACCCAAGGCCTCACAGGAGAGACCTCATGAGCTTCTACCAGACCCTGCAACAAGCCACCGCCTGCGAGCGCGAGCACCTGTTCAACGCCCCCATCATCGAGGCCTGCCGCCGCGGCGACATCAGCCGGGAGACCTACCTCGCCTTCCTGGCAGAGGCTTACTACCACGTGCGCCACACTGTGCCGCTCCTGATGGCTACCGGCGGCAAGCTGGGACAGGAGTACGAATGGGTGCGCGGCGCCATCCGGGAGTACATCGACGAGGAGTACGGCCACCAGGAGTGGATCTTAAGCGACATCCGCGCCTGCGGCGGTGACGCCGAGGCGGTGCGCCACGGCCGGCCCGGCCTGCCCATCGAGCTGATGGTGGCCTTCCTCTACGACCAGATCCAGCGCGGCAACCCCATGGGCTTCTTCGGCATGGTACAGGTGCTGGAAGGCACCAGCGTCGCCATCGCCCTGACGGTGGCGGACCAGCTCAAGCGCGGTCTGGGCCTGCCACCCCAGGCAATGAGCTACCTGAGCTCCCACGGCGCCCTGGATCAGGAGCACCTCAAGTTCTTCGAGTCCCTGATGAACCGGGTGGAAGACGTCGCCGATCAGGCGGCCATCATTCACTCGGCCAGGGTGGTCTACCGCCTCTATGGCGACATGCTCCATCAGCTCACGGGATCCTGCCAATGAAGCTTGAAGGGAAACGCATACTGCTCACCGGCGCCAGCGGCGGCATAGGGGAAGCCCTGGCCATGGAGCTGGCGGCCCAGGGGGCGCACCTGCTGCTGCACGGACGCCGGGCCAGCGCCCTGGAGCGCCTGCGCAAGGAGCTGCCTCACTCGGAGCGCCATCAGACGGTGACCGCCGATCTGGGCTCGCCCCAGGAGCGGGCCAGGCTGTTGCAGCACCCGGCGCTGGAAGAGGGGCTGGATGTGCTGATCAACAGCGCGGGCTGCAACCAGTTCGCCTGGCTGGAGGATCAGAGCGGCGAGCAGGTGACGCGCCAGCTGCAGCTCAACATCGAGGCGCCCATCCAGCTCACCCGCGCCCTGCTGCCCCGGCTGCGCAAGCCCGCCGTCATCATGAACATAGGCTCCAGCCTCGGGGCCATCGGCTATGCCGGCTACAGCGTCTATTGCGCCAGCAAGTTCGCCCTGCGCGGCTTTAGCGAGGCCCTAGGGCGGGAGCTGGAGGGCACCGGCATCAAGGTGCTGCACTTTGCCCCCCGCGCCACCCGCACCCACCTCAACTCCGAGGCGGCCTACGCCATGAATGCGGAGCTCGGCACCCGGACCGACAGCCCCCAGGACGTGGCCGAGGAGGCCGTCATCGCCCTGTGCAACGAGACGCGCCGCCGCTGGCTTGGCTGGCCGGAGAAGCTGTTCGTGCGGCTCAATGCCCTGTTACCCGCCCTGGTCGACCAGGCGCTGGCCAGACAGCTGCCCGTCATCGAACGCCATGCCCGCCACCCCGCCCCCCTGGCCACAGATCACGGGGACAACTCCACCTGTGCCACGAACGAGAAGGAACATTGAGATGAAACACGCCACTTTGCGCCCCCGATTTGGTCACAGCCTCCTGCTGCTCGCCCTGGCAAGCAGCCTGGTTCAGGCCGCCGATGCCCTGCCCACCATTCAGCAGCAGTGGGCCCACTGCCAGTATCAGGAGACCGGCAAGGCCAAGGAGAGCTGCCTGGAGGCCCTGAGCGCCCAGGCGGATCAGGCCAGTGCCAAGGAGGCCTTTCGCACCGATCTGCTGATCTGGTCCGCCATCGTCAAGAGCACCTGGGCCGGCGCCAAGGGCGGCCTCGGGGCCCTCAGCCTGGTGAAGGAGGCCAAGGCCAGGCTGGAGATCGCCATCAAGCAGGATCCCAAGGCGCTGGAGGGCTCCGCCTACACCAGCCTGGGTTCGCTCTACTACCAGGTGCCGGGCTGGCCGGTCGGCTTCGGGGATGACGACAAGGCCGAGCAGTTGCTCAAGCAGGCGCTCGCCATCAACCCCAACGGCATCGATCCCAACTTCTTCTACGGCGACTTCCTGCTGGATCAGGGGGACAAGGCCCAGGCGAAGCGCTACCTGGACAAGGCCCTGGCCGCCCCGGCCAGACCGGGCCGCGAGCTGGCGGACGAAGGGCGCAGGACGGAAATCCGCGAGCGTCTCGCCAAGCTATAAACGCAAGCAGATCAGTGCGCTATTTAAACTCTGCCCACCAACTTGCATACTGGTGGGCAGCGTCATTTGAGGGAGAGAACAATGCGGATCCTGTTGGTGGAAGATGATGTGATGCTGGGGGATGGCATGGTGGATGCCCTGCGCAGCAGCGGCTACACGGTGGACTGGCTGCAGCAGGGGCTGCCCGTCCTGTCGGTGCTCAAGAGCGAGGAGTTCGCCGCCTTAATCCTGGATCTCAACCTGCCGGACATCGACGGCATCAGCCTGCTGCGCAAGCTGCGCCGGGAGGGGCAGACGCTGCCGGTGCTCATCCTCACCGCCCGGGATGCCCTGGACGATAGGGTGCTGGGGCTGGATGCGGGCTCCGATGACTACATGGTCAAGCCCTTCGCCCTGCAGGAGCTCAACGCCCGCCTGCGCGCCCTGGTGCGCCGCAGCAAGGGGCAGGCCCAGGCGGTGCTGGAGTATGGCGACATCCTCATCTACCCCGAGTCCCAGCAGGTCACCTATCAGGGGGAGGTGGTCAGGCTGACCCCCCACGAATACAAGCTGCTGCAGGAGCTCATCACCCAGAGCGGCCGGGTCCTGAGCCGGGATCAGCTGCAGCAGAGCCTCTATGGCTGGGACGAGGGGGCCGAGAGCAATGCGGTGGAGGTGCACATCCACCACCTGCGCAAGAAGTTCTTCCCCGAGCTCATCCGCAACATCCGCGGCGTCGGCTACATAGTGCCGCAGCCAGATACCCCGGGCAGCAGAGGGATGCCCGCCCGATGAGTCGCGTCCGCTCCATCCGCCGCTTCCTGCTCTCCGGCATCCTGGCCCTGGTCAGCGTCAGCCTGGCCGTCAGCGGCCTCATCGGCTACCTGGAGGCCAACCACGAGATGGAGGAGCTGTTCGATGCCCGTCTCGCCCAGTCCGCCCGCATCACCAACCAGCTGCTCAGCCGTTATCTGAAGCAGCGCGGCGAGCTGCCCAGCAACGGGGCCGTCTACCAGGAGTGGGAGCAGGCCGTGCCCGACGACCCCCATCAGGAGAAGCGCAGCTTCAGCCAGCTGGGGCGGGACAACGAGTTCACCCCCTACGGCCACGAGTTCGAGCGCAACCTCACCTTCCAGCTGCTCGACGAGCAGGGCAACATACTGCTGCGCTCACCCAATGCGCCGAGTCAGCCCCTGGCCACCCTGGAGCGCGGCTTCGGCAGCGAGACCAAGGATCACCACGAGTGGCGCACCTTCACCCTCTACAACGAGGATGAACACACCTGGCTCATCGTCGCGGAGCGGGATGACGAGCGCGGAGAGCTGGCCAGCAAGATGGCCACCCTGACCATGCTGCCGCTCTTCATCACCCTGCCCTTTCTGCTCGCCCTGCTGTGGTGGCTGGTCACCCGGGGGCTGGCCCCGCTGCACCAGCTGACCCAGGCCATAGGGGAGCGCCATCCCGCCAACCTGAGCCCGCTCAACCTGGCCATCAAGGCCGAGGAACTGACGCCCCTGGTGGCGGAGATCAACCGGCTGATGCATACCCTGGCAGACACCATAGAGCGGGAGAAACAGTTCACCAACGAGGCGGCCCACGAGCTGCGTACCCCGCTCGCGGTGCTGCGCATCCACAGCGAGAACGCCCTGGCCGCCGAGGATGAGCAGAGCCGGGAGCAGGCACTGCGCAAGATGCTGCTGGCGCTCGATCGCAGCGACCGCCTGATCCGCCAGCTGCTGACCCAGGCCCGCATCGACAACCAGCAGGCCCCCGCGCTCGGCAAGCTGGATCTGAGTCTGCTGTTGCAGGGCACCCTGGCCACCCTGGCCCCCATCGCCCTGAAGAAGGATCTGCAGCTCTCACTGGAGGGGGACGAGCATCTGCAGGTGATGGGGCAGGCCATGTTGCTGGAGCTGATGTTTGGCAACCTCATCGACAACGCGCTGCGCTACACCCAGGTGGGCGGCGAGGTCGCCGTGGTGATCAGCCAGGAGGGCAACAGGGTCAGGGTGGATGTGCGGGACAACGGCCCCGGCATCCCCACCGCCGCCCTGTCGCGCCTGTGCGAGCGCTTCTTCCGGGTCAACCCCCAGCAGGGGGACGGGGTGGGCCTTGGCATGGCCATAGTCCAGCGCATAGTGCAGCTGCACGGCGCGGATCTCGACATCCACAACCGGCCAGAGGGGGGGCTTGAGGTGAGCGTGCTGCTGCCCGCCCCGCCGCGCCCGGCATAGGTGGCGCAGGCCTCAGCAAAGAAAAAGCGCGGGGGCCCAAGCCCCCGCGCACCATAGATGATCCCAACGCGGCCTTCCTAGCCGCAGCTCGGCTGCACCGTGAAGGTGCGGGAAGAGTCCACCGGCCCCAGCTCCGCCAGCAGGCGACGACCCAGCAGCACGGGATAGATCATGTCGCTGCGATCCCGCAGGGTGAACCACTCCTTGTAGACCTTGTCACCGACACAGATGGACATGGTGACCGTGGGGCGCTCCTCCATGCCACCGGCGCCGCGCACCGTCACGCTGCGCTCCACCGGCCGCTCCAGGGTCTGGCGCACCTCCTTGTCGGTGTTGGCATCGGTCAGTGCCAGGGTGAAGCGCACCCAGGGCTTGCCGTCACGCTTGAAGTGGTGCAGCTCCCGTGCATCCAGCGAGGACGTGAGGGCGCCGGTATCCAGCTTCATCTTGACCGCCACCCCACCGGGCATGAGCACGCCCTTCTCTATCCAGCCATAGACGGTGGGGGCGGCCCAGGCGCCCGATGAGAGGCAGAGGCTGGCCAGCAGCAACCAGCCGGCTTTGTGTGATACGGACAATGTGTTCTCCTCGTCGAAGCGGGCCCACGCTGGCCCTCTGCGCCAGAGTGGGCAGCACGCAGGCCCCTGTCAACTGACAAACGCGGCTCAGGCGCCCAGAACCCGGGCTTCTGGCGTTCACGGCATGGGGGATCCGACAGCCGTTGACTCTGAGGCAGGGGCAATAAAGAGGGGAGAGAGGGGCCATGGCGAGGTGCTGGATGAAGCTGGTGGCCAACCTCGGGTTGTGACGCCAAAGGCTACCACAATGATGAGCGAATTATCAGTCTTGTTCTGGCGGGATTTTTGCCTAGACTGTTGTAAACCGGAGGCCTTGAAAACCTGCGGTTTTTTTGTGCCTGCCGAAAATAAGCCACTGCAAAGTGACGTTCACAAGGCTCAATAAGGAATTTGCAATGCGTATCGAAGAAGACTTGAAGCTCGGTTTCAAGGATGTCCTGTTTCGTCCCAAGCGCTCTACCCTCAAGAGCCGTTCCCAGGTCAGCCTGACCCGCCAGTTCACCTTCAAGCACACCCGGACCCAGTGGCAGGGGGTGCCCGTCATCGCCGCCAACATGGACACCGTCGGCACCTTCGCCATGGCGCGCACCCTGGCGGGCTTCGAGATGATGACGGCGGTACACAAGCACTACAGCCTCGCGCAGTGGCAAGCCTTCGTGAACGACACAGATCCGGCCCTGCTCGGCCATGTGATGGTCTCCACCGGCACCTCGGAAGAGGACTTCATCAAGACTCGCCAGATCCTCGCCATGTCCGAGGCACTGCGCTTCATCTGCGTGGACGTGGCCAACGGCTACTCCCAGCACTTCGTCGAGTTCCTGCGCAAGATCCGTGAAGCCTGCCCGAACCACGTCATCCTGGCGGGCAACGTGGTCACCGGCGAGATGGTGGAGGAGCTGATCCTCTCCGGCGCCGACATCGTCAAGGTGGGCATAGGCCCGGGCTCGGTCTGCACCACCCGGGTCAAGACCGGCGTCGGCTATCCGCAGCTATCCGCCATCATAGAGTGCGCCGATGCGGCCCACGGCCTCGGCGGCCAGATCGTCGGTGACGGCGGCTGCACCTGCCCGGGTGATGTGGCCAAGGCGTTCGGCGGCGGCGCCGACTTCGTGATGCTGGGAGGCATGCTGGCGGCCCACGAGGAGTGCGGCGGCGAGGTGGTGGATGTCGATGGCGCCCCCTTCATGAAGTTCTACGGCATGAGCTCCTCCAGCGCCATGGACAAGCACGCCGGTGGCGTCGCCGAGTACCGTGCCTCCGAGGGCAAGACGGTGCTGCTGCCCTACCGCGGCCCGGTCGAGAACGCCGTGCGCGACATCCTTGGCGGCGTGCGATCCACCTGCACCTATGTCGGCGCCAGCCAGCTCAAGGAGCTCACCAAGCGCACCACCTTTATCCGGGTCCGCGAGCAGGAGAACAACGTCTACGGCAAGGAGTAACCTGCCGCAGCCACCGTCACGCGCTGACGGTTAGAAGCCAAGTCACCGGTGTGCTACCCTGCGCACCGGTTTTTTGCATCTGGAACCCCGAGCCATGACAAGCCCCCTGCCCCCCTTTGACTGGGACATCTTCTGCACCGTGGTGGACAACTTCGGCGACATCGGCGTCACCTGGCGGCTGGCCCGCCAGCTGGAGCGGGAGGGGCATGGAGAGGTGCGACTCTGGGTGGACGATCTGGCGAGCTTCGCCCGCATCTGCCCGGGGCTGGATCCCGCGCGGGATCGCCAGTGGGTTGAGGGAATTCACATCCAGCGCTGGCAGGGCCCCCTGCCAGCGGATGCCATCCCGGCCAAGGTCGTCATAGAAGCCTTTGCCTGCGAGCTGCCCGCCCCCTTCATCGAACGCATGGCCGAGCAGAGCCCGCCCCCCTGCTGGATCAATCTGGAGTATCTCTCGGCGGAGAGCTGGGTCGAGGATTGCCACGGCCTCGCCTCCCCCCAGCGGGTGGGTAACCAGAGTCTCAACAAATACTTTTTCTTCCCGGGCTTCACGGCTAAAACCGGTGGCTTGCTGTGCGAGCAGGGGCTCATCGCCGAACGGGAGCGGTGGCAGCAGGATGAGGCTGGCCTTGCCGCCTACTGGGCGAGCCTGGGGCTGTCGCCCAGGGCGCAAGACGAGCTGCGGATCAGCCTCTTCACCTACGAGAGCGAGGCGCTGAAAAGCCTGGTCCAGTGCTGGAGCCAGGGCGCCACCCCGGTCACCCTGCTGCTGCCCATGGGGCGCGCCCTCCCCGACGTGCTCAGCGGCGCAGGGCTTGAGAGTGCCATCGGCACGGCCCGGGCGGGGGATCTGCTGCAATCGGGCCAGCTCGCCATCAAGCTGCTGCCGATGACGAGCCAGGCGGGCTACGATCGGCTGCTGTGGAGCTGCGATCTCAACCTGGTGCGCGGCGAGGACTCCTTCGTGCGGGCCCAGTGGGCGGCACGGCCCTTCCTGTGGCACATCTATCCCCAGGACGATCAGGCTCACATTGCCAAGCTGGATGATTTCCTCGATCACTATCTGGGGGCGCTGCCCGCCGATGGCGGCCAGTGGCTGCGCGCCTTCAACCATGCCCTCAACCATGGGCAGGATGTGCGCGAACTCTGGGCCCAATGGCCGCAATTCGGTACTATTTGGCAACAACATGCGCGAAGCTGGTCACAGAAGTTGCTTGCCGATGGGGATCTCGTCACTCGGCTGGTGAAATTTTTAGAAAGCCGTATATAATCTGGCAGTTTTTATCTGCCCGTATACGAACAGGAATTTTTACATGAAAACCGCACAGGAAATCCGCGCTGGTAACGTCGTCATGATCGGTACCGAGCCGATGGTGGTCCAGAAAGCCGAATTCAACAAATCCGGCCGTAACTCCGCCGTGGTCAAGATGAAGCTGAAAGGCCTGCTGAACGGCAGCGCCACCGAGACCGTATTCAAGGCCGACGACAAGCTGGAAGTCGTTCAGCTGGAGCGTAAAGAGTGCACCTACTCTTACTTCTCCGACCCCCTGTATGTCTTCATGGACACCGAGTACAACCAGTACGACGTCGAGAAAGACAACCTGGGTGACGCCCTGAACTACATGGTTGACGGCATGGAAGACATCTGCGAAGTGACTTTCTACAACGAGAAAGCCATCTCCGTCGAACTGCCGACCACCATCGTTCGCGAAGTCGAGTACACCGAGCCGGCCGCCCGTGGCGACACCTCCGGTAAAGTGACCAAGCCGGCCCGCCTGAAAGGCACCACCTACGAGCTGGCCGTTGCCGCCTTCGTAGAGATCGGCGACAAGATCGAAATCGACACCCGCACCGGCGAGTTCAAGCGTCGCGTCAACTGAGTTGACGGCTTCACGCCCGTGTTGAAAAAAGCGAGCCCCAGGCTCGCTTTTTCTTTATGGGCACCGGCCCTGCGATCATTCAGCCCCGGTCAGTGACAGCGGCCCGCCCATTGAGGGAGAATTCCCCTGCCCCCTTTCGTCTCGCGCCGATTGGGGCTACACCATGAAGTCAGGTTCTTCCTTCGCCACAGGCTCCCTATGACATCTCATCAAAAACTCCTGCTGTTGCTGCTCACCCTGGTCCTGCTGGTGCTCTCCGGCTGGCAACCCTATGACAGGGTCACCTGGCTGCTGGAAGTCGCCCCCGTGCTCATCGTCGTGCCGCTGTTGCTGCTGAGCCAGCGCAGCTACCCCCTCACCAGCCTGCTCTACTTGTGCATCTTCCTGCACGGGGCCGTGCTGATGCTGGGGGGCGCTTACACCTATGCCCGGGTGCCGCTCGGTTTCGATCTGCAGCAGTGGTTCGATCTCAGTCGCAACCCCTATGACAAGATTGGCCACTTCTTCCAGGGATTCGTGCCCGCCCTGGCCTGCCGCGAGATACTGCTGCGCGGCCACCACGTGCAGGGCAAGAAGATGCTGGTGTTTCTGGTGATCTGCGTGGTGCTCGCCGTCAGCGCCAGCTATGAGCTCATCGAGTGGGGCGCCGCACTGGCACTGGGTCAGGGCGCCGACGAGTTCCTCGGCACCCAGGGGGATCCCTGGGATACCCAGTCCGACATGTTTTGTGCCCTGGTGGGGGCCGTCAGCGCCCTGTTGCTGCTCTCCCCCCTGCACGACCGCCAGCTCGGCAGGCTTGCCCGGCCCTGAGCCCGTCGAGGGAAGGGCTTGCCCCTTCCCTCTTTCTCGTGGATTCCCCCGACCCCCTTCAGAAATCCGGCACGCCGCCGCTAACCCAGTCAACCGGGGAGCGCATCATGGCCAGATTATCCTTACCACTGCTGTTTTTGACCCTGCTGGCGAGCACCACCTTGCCGGCCAACGAGATCTCGCCCCCAGCCCCGCTCGATCACTGGCAGGAGAGCGACTGGAAGGGGATGTCTGACAGTACCCGGATCGACAAGCAGCGGGTGCTCTTTGCCAAGCACGACGGCGACAGCTACCTGGGGCTCGCCATCCTGCTGCCGGACTGGCAGCGCAGCGGCCAGCTGTGGCAGCTGACCCGGGAGCTGGGGCGACTCGGCTTCGACACCCTGCTGCTGCTCCCCTCCCCCCAGCAGACAGAGCTGGATCCGGCCTCCGAGAAGAAGCAGGAGAACATTGACGCATTTCGCCAGCAATTTGCCGAGCGCATCGTCAAGCTAGGTGACGCCAAGCTGCAGGAGGGCGGCTTCAAGCTGCTGCTGGCGCAAGGCACCAGCGCGGCCTGGGCCGCCAACCTCATCACCAGCGAACAGTTGCCCGCCCCCGATGCCCTGGTGCTGCTCGACGGTTTCTTTCCCAACCAGCTGAGCAACCAGACCCTGGCCAAGCAGGTGGCCCAGGCCAGCATTCCCACCCTGGATCTCTATCAGGAAGACGGGGGGCGCTGGCCCCTGCTGGCGGCCGAGGCGCGCCAGAGCGAGAGTCGCCGCAGCCACAAGCTCAACTACCGCCCCTATGCCCTGATGGCACTGGACGAAACGCCGGGGCGCATCCAGGGCTGGCTGACCCATCTGGGCTGGATCTGACCCGAACTGCTAGAGAGCATGGAGTTGGGCCATCCGGCCCGTCTGCATCCGTGCTGGTCAGCCGCCCCCCATCTTTGGCATCATGGCGACTCCCACGCGGCAGCGAACGGCAGGAGGCTTCATGCAGCAAATCGTGTTTCTCGACAGTGACACCCTGGACGCCGGCATCAATCTGCGTCGCCCCGATTTCCCCCATCACTGGCAAAGCTACCCCGAGACGAGACCGGAACAGGTGGTGGAGCGGCTCAGGTGCGCCAGCATCGCCATCATCAACAAGATCCGCATCGGCAAGGACGAGCTGGCCCAGCTGCCGGAGCTGCGCCTGATCGCCCTGGCGGCCACCGGCAGCGACAACCTGGATCTGGAGGCGTGCCGCGCCGCCAATGTCGCCGTGTGCAACATCCGCAACTATTCGGGCCCCTCGGTCCCCGAACACGCCATGGCACTGATGCTGGCCCTGTCACGCAACCTGTTCGCCTGGCACCAGTCCCTGCAAGAGGGGCGCTGGCAGCAGAGCGGCCAGTTCTGTTTCTTCGATCACCCCATCATGGATCTGCACGGCAAGCACCTCGGCATCATAGGCAAGGGCACCCTGGGTCAGGCCCTGGGGCAGCGGGCCAGCGCCATCGGCATGGAGGTCTTCTATGCCCAGAGCCAGGTCGGCGCCCCCGGGGATGAAGACAGACTGCCCCTGGAGGCCCTGCTGCAGAGTTCGGATGTGATCAGCCTGCACTGCCCGCTCACTCCCTACACCCACCACCTCATCGGGGAGCGGGAGCTGGCCATGATGAAACCGGGGGCCCTGCTCATCAACGTGGGCCGCGGCGGCCTGGTGGACGAGCAGGCCCTGCTGGAGGCGCTCGGCAACGGTCGCCTCGGCGGTGCCGGGTTCGACGTGGCAAGCGTGGAGCCGCCGCCCCCCAACCACCCCCTGATGCAGGCGCTGCGTTACCCCAACTTCATCCTGACGCCCCATGTGGCCTGGGCCAGCGAGGAGTCGATGCAGCGCCTCGCGGATCAGCTGATCGACAACATCAACGCCTTCGCCCTCGGCAGGCGCCAGCACCGACTGGTCTAGAGGACGGACACGAAAAAGGGGCCCCTGGGCCCCTTTCTCTCTCCTGGCAGATCTCAGTCGTCGTCATGCCATCTGTGCTTGCGGTGCTTCTTGTATTTCTTGTGGTGCTTGTGATAGCGCCTGTCGTCGTAATAGCGTTCGTTCTTGCTCTCGTGGCTATCGCCGGTTCTGGCACCGATGGCGGAGCCACCGGCCCCGCCAATGCCGGCGCCGATCAGCTGGCCCGTGCTGCCACCCACGCTCTTGCCGATGGCGGCGCCACCCAGGGCACCGACGGCGCCACCCAGGGCAGCCTCATTCTTGTTGCCCCTGTCGGCCGTCGCCGCACCGCCCGCCGCGCCGCCGACGGCGGCCCCCACCAGGGCGCCGGTGTCGCCCCCCAGCTGCTTGCCTATCATGGTGCCCGCCACCCCGCCGACACCGCCGCCGAGTATGGTGTTGAGGGTCTCGGACGCCTGCGCCTGACCATTGCCCAACAGCAGCGCGCCCAGCAGCGCCACCGCGCTCATGCCGTATTTGTTCATCTCCATGGGGTACTCCTGTCAAACCTGATGTCTGATTGATTATTTTTCCCTGCACTATACAAAGCGCCCCGGACTCCGCTACCGGGATTACGGCGTCTTCGCCGACAGGCTGACTGTCTCTCCTTCGCGACATTGCCCAATCACATGGGCTAACCGACTGAAAATGAATTAAAAAAAAAGGTCACATGGGAAATTATCCCCACCGTGACCCCTTTCCCGGCCATTCAGGCCCTTTTTCTCCCGATGGCGGTCAGACAGATACTGTCACTACAGCCCCTTTGGAGGGAGGCGAAGTGGCGGACAGATGCCAGCAGTCCCGTCCCTGCCGCTTGCTCTGGTACAGGCACTCGTCCGCTCGATCGAGCAGGGCTGCGGCGTCATCCGGGTAGTGTGCTCCGCCCGCACTCAGGGTGATGGACTCCTCAAACTCGCGCCACTGCAGCGCCCGCACCCGGGCCAGCAGACGGGTCAGGCGATCCTCGACCTCCTCCCGCTCCCAGGGCAGCAGGGCCGCGAACTCATCCCCCCCGATGCGGTAGACCTGGGCCTCTCCCAGGGTTCTTGCCATGATGGTGGCCACCCGGAACAGCACAGCATCCCCCACCCCGTGCCCCCAGCTGTCATTGACGCGCTTGAAGCAATCCACATCAAACAGCACCAGCCAGTGGGGCCTATCCTCCTGCGCCAGCCTGGCCCTGTCCTGCTCGAAGGCACGCCGGTTCATGATGCCGGTGAGAGGATCGTGCAGCAGGGCATCCTGCCCCTGCAGCAGGCTGTTTCTCACCTGATGGATCTCCCCCAGGCTGCCGTGCACGAACCAGGTGCGCTGGCGCAGCTGGATCTCCATCAGCGCCTCATCCTGAACGAGGCCGCTGAGGGAGCGCTGCACCAGGGTCTGCTCCTGACGAAAGATCCGCACCAGAAACAACAGGCTGCACAGCCAGATACCGAGCAGCGCCAGTGCGGGCAGCACCACCATCAGCAGGGTATCTTGCAGGTTGCCATGAAAGTGGGCGGGGGGCAGATAGATGTTGAGATCCCAGTCGATATCCGACAGCGGCTGCTTCAGGTAGCAGCCCTCCCGGATCACGTTCAACACGGCGCCCTGGCTCGGCGTGCCGGACACCGCGGGCAGCAGTGACAGATTGTGCCCGACCACCAGCCGGCCGCCCTTGCGCTCTGTGATGTAGATGGCGGCCTGATCGCTGCCCATCGCCCGTCGCAGCGCCGCCTGCAGCGAGTTGAACGACATGTCGACCATCAGCAGGCCCAGCAGCTGCCCCTCGTCATCCTTGACCCGCTTGATCAGGGTCAGGACCTCTGCGTTGCCGCCGAACTCCTGGTAGGGACCAAACCAGACCAGTTCGTCGCTGTCGCTGGCCAGGGTCTGATACCAGGGGCGCTTCTGCACCTGGTAGCCGGTCGGCATCTGCCAGTCGGGATAGCTGTCGAAACGGTCGAAGCGGGTGTTGTAGAAGTAGAGGAAGTGGGCGTCGTGCTTGAACTGGTGGGCTATGGCCCAGATCCCGTTGATGGCCGAGCCGCCCCTCGCAATGGCCTGCTTGTCCAGGGACGCTTCCAGCACGCCGAGCTGCCGTCGATTGGCCAGCACCATCTCGTGGATCAGGGTGGCATCGATGGAGGTGAGCATGTGGTTATAGCCGGCCAGGGTCTTGTCGATGCTGCGCAGGTAGCTGGTCGCCGCCAGCAACAGGGTGGCGACCAGCACCAGGGCACCGAGCAGAAACGACAGCGGCGTCAGTATGTAGTAGCGTTCCTTGATGATGGTTGCAGCCATGCCACTCTCTATAAAATGTCGTGTGGCATGCATTTTATAGTTGAAAACACCACCAACATATTGATTGAAGTCATTAACCCCACCGTTAATGACAACAAAGACATCAAGGGGGCATACCCGCTTTGGTCATGTGAATATCCATAAAAAGTAGAAACAGTCATCACCCAGCGTTGACGGTTTCTTGCACAGAAGGTGTTATAGTCCATCACTCGAGAAATCGGAGCCAGATGACCTTTGTCGGCAACGCTGGCAGCCACGATTCATCAACCAAGGAGATGTTATGAGCAGTCCGTTTATCGAACAGATCAAAGTACGTCGTACCATCTATGCCCTGGGTGACCAGGTGACCCATTCCGAGGCCCAGCTGACGGCCCTCATCAAGGATGCCGTCAAGCACAGCCCCTCCTCCTTCAACTCCCAGAGCTCCCGTGCCGTCATCCTGTTTGGCGAGCAGCACCACAAGCTGTGGGACATCGTCAAAGCTGAACTGAAAAAGATTGTGCCGCCAGAGGCTTATCCCCAGAGCGAAGCCAAGGTCAACGGCAGCTTCCGCGCCGGTTTCGGCACCGTGCTGTTCTTCGAGGACACCGCCGTCATCCAGGATCTGCAGCAGAAGTTCGCCCTCTATGCCGACAACTTCCCCATCTGGTCCGAACATGCCACCGGGATCGCCCAGTTTGCGGTCTGGACCACCCTGGCCCAGGAAGGCATTGGCGCCTCCTTGCAGCACTACAACCCGCTGATCGACGAGGCGGTCCGCAAGGAGTGGGACCTGCCCGCCAGCTGGCTGCTCCGTGCCCAGATGCCCTTTGGCAGCATAGAGCAACCGGCCGGTGACAAGACCTTCATGGATGACGAGGTCCGTTTCCGGGTCTTCGGCTAACCCCTCAGGCCCCCTCGCCGAGGGGGCCTTTGCCCCTGCTTCCCCCGCATTTTCCATGGTGTGCAACCATACTCAGGGCTATCACGCCAACCGCCCTCAGGAGAGACGCATGGGAGAAGCCAGACGCCAGCGTATCTTGTCCACTCTCTATCCCTTGTTTGCCCTGCTCTGTGTCGCCACCATCATCCTGCTGTTTTCACTTGTCGGCATCTTCACCCGGCCTCCCAGCCTGCTGGCGGCCTTCTGGCCCGCCAATGCCGTCCTGCTCGGCATACTGCTGCGTTACCCGCGCCTGGCCTCGCCCCCAGGCTGGCTGGGGGGCCTGCTGGGCTATCTGCTCGCCTCCCTGTTCACCGAGGACCCGCCCCTCAAGACGGCACTGCTCACCCTCGGCAACCTGGCTGGCGTCAGCGTCGGCTACCTGCTGTTCCGCCGGCTGGATCTCGAAGACAAGCGGCTCCGGCGGCCCGCCTCCATCGTCTATCTGCTGCTGATCGCCATGACGGCCTCCCTCGCCGCCGGCCTGGTGGGGGCGGCGATCAACCCCATGCTGTTTCAGGGCTCACACCTCTACGGGCTCGGCTTCTGGTTCGCCAGCGAGCTGGTCAACTACATGGCCATACTGCCGGTGATCCTGACCCTGCCCCCGCCGGGCACACTGCCGGACTGGCGCCGCCTCCTGTATCAGACGAATATCTCCTGGCGCAGGCTGCTGCCCCTGCTGAGCCTGGTTGGCACCCTGCTGCTGACCCTGCTGATCGAGGGGCCTGGCTCCATTGCCTTCCCGGTCCCGGCCCTGCTCTGGTGCGCCATCAACTACTCCGTCTTTGCCACCAGCCTGCTCTCGCTCTCCTTCAGCACCCTGATCCTGCTCGCCCTCTCCAACGGCTATCTGACCATCAGTCAGGATGTCCAGACCCAGTACTGGATGTTCTCGGTGCGGATCGGCGTCATGCTGATTGCCCTCACCCCGCTCACCGCCGCCAGCATAATGGCGACACGCAATAACCTGCTGCGCAGGATGGAATACCTGGCGCACCACGATCACCTCACCGGCGTCCTCAATCGGGCCGGCTTCTGGCCCGGTGCCGAACAGATGGCGGAGAAGCTGGAACGGGGGAAACGCCCCCTCGCGGTCTGCATGCTGGATCTGGACAACTTCAAGGGCATCAACGACCACCATGGTCACGAGACGGGCGACAGGCTGTTGAAGGCCTTCACCACCACGGTGAGCCAGCATCTGCGCCAGGAAGACCTGTTCGGCCGGCTGGGGGGCGAGGAGTTTGCGGTGCTGCTGCCCGATGCCACCGGGGCCCGGGCGCTGGACGTGGTCGAGCGGCTACGGGAGGCGGTTGCCCGGCTGAAGGTTCTGGATGGGGAAGGCAAGCCGGTCTCGGTCACTGTGAGCGTAGGGATAGCCTGCCAGCACCAGGGTCACTTCAATCTGGACAGGCTGCTCTCCCGCGCCGATCAGGCCCTCTATCGGGCCAAGCATCATGGCCGCAACCGGGTGGAGCTGCACGGGGGCGAGGAGGCAGACAGGTGCTCGGGGGAGGCGGCGCCCGCCATGGACTCGGATCCCCCTTGACTCAAAGAGGGCAGCCTCAGTCCGGCAGCAGGCTTGCCATGCAAAGCTGCAGGCCAGCCTCGTCCTCGGTCAGCCGGATCTGCCGCCAGTCCTCCAGCCGCGCCCTGACCCCGCCATCGAACCGCTTGTCGCCCCCGATCTGCACCACCTGACAACCGGCCTGCAGGGCGCTGCGTATCCCCGCCGGGGCATCCTCGAACACCAGACAGTCGGCAGGGGCAAGGCCAAGGTGGCGCGCCGCGAGCAGGTAAGGCTCGGGATCCGGCTTGCCCCGCTCCACATCTTCTGCCCCAATCAACCATCTCGGCAACGGCAGCCCGGCACTGGCCAGGCGGTGCCGCGCCACCCGCTGGCTCGCGGAGGTCACCAGCGCCCAGCGCGCCGGCGGCAGGGCTGCCAGCAGGGTGCGGGCCCCGGCGATCGGCTCGGCCACTCCCGCATGCTGGATCTCCAGCTCGTCGAGCAGCGCCACCTCCCTGGCCAGACCCAGCTGTGGCGCCAGTGCGCGTATCACCTCCCGCGAGCGCACCCCGTGGCACATGGCCAGCACAGGCGCGGGATCCAGCCGATGGCCCTGGCACCAGAGCCGCCAGACGGTCTCCACCTCGGTGGTGGAGTGCACCAGGGTGCCGTCCATGTCCAGCAACAGGGCCTCGGCCCTCAGGGTGAGCACTGTCATGGGGTTCTCCCCGCCAGCACGTCGACGAAGGCCTGTCGCTGGGCCGACTGCTCATAGCAGGCGAGCGCCTGCTCGGTATTGCTCGCCCACACCGGCAGGGGCCCGACGGCAAATCCCTGCTGCAACAGGCTGGTCAGAAGCTCCCCCGTCTCCGGCGCAGCCAGTGGCTGGGCCATTACCAGGCTTCCCTTGATCAAGAACAGATAGCGTTCGCTCGACATGACATGACTCCTTGTGGCTGGTCAGAGGGCCAAAGGCCCGTTTCGAGACCATTAGAACAAGGGTGTTAGATAATTTATAATCAATAAATCGCCACATTAGATAACCAAATGGAATGAAATTCGACTTAAGACAGCTGCAGGCCTTCGTCATGCTGGCCGAGACCGCCAACTACCGGGAGGCCGCCAGTCGGCTCTTCATCACGCAACCGGCGCTGACCAAGCAGATCCAGGGGCTGGAGCTGGCGCTCGGCAGCACCCTGTTCAACCGGGGCCGCCACGGCGCCGAGCTGACCGCCATCGGCACCCAGTTGCTGCCCCAGGCCCGCGCCCTGGTGGAACACGGCAAGGGATTCGAGCACCACGCCCTGGCGCTGGCGAGTGGCGCTGCCGGGCGCCTCAAGATAGGGTTCGGGCTGTCGAGCTTCGCACTGGCCCCCTCCCTGGTGGCCCGCTTCAAGCAGCAGGCCCCGGATGTGATGGTGCACCTGCAGGACATGACCTCCGCCGTCCAGCACGATCTGCTGCTGGCGGGGCGGCTGCAGATCGGCTTTATGCGAAGGCCGCAGGCGCCACAGCTGAGGGAGCACAGGTTGCTGACCGACCGGCTGGTGCTGGCGGTGCCGAGCCAGATGACGGGGCCGGATCCGGCTGCGTTCGACGTGGAGCGGGCGCTGACCACGCAGCCGCTGTTGCAGATGGTGGGCCACCGCTGCCCCGGCCTCAGCCAGCAGATCGCGCGCTTCCTCGGCGCCAACCGGCTGACCGGCATGATCCAGGAGGCGGAAGACATCCAGACCCTGGTGGCCCTGGTGGCCGCCGGCATAGGCAACGCCATACTGCCCCGCAGCGTCGGCTTCATCGCGGGCAAGGACGTGACCCTCTATCCCCTGTCCGGCCCCTGGTCCGAGTGGGAGATAAGCCTGGTGTGGAACCCCGACTTTGCGGATCCCATTCGGGATCGCTTCCTGACCCTGGTCAGGGTCATGCACCCGGAGGCGGAACAAAACGGCGGCAAGGCAAACGGATGAGCACGCACTCTCGTGCTGGCAGGAAGGGCGGGAGAAGGGACACACACATCATCTGATGTGCGCGCCCTCAAGGCTCAGCCGGGATCTGACAACAGCCGGGCCACCTTGATCACCTCGGCGATGCGGCCGAGCTGGCGCAGGGAGGCATGATGCTCATTGGCATCGGCGGCGGCGCAGGCATCTTCCAGTATGGTGATGGCGTAGTCCCGATCGTGGCCATCCCGGGCGGCGGCCTGAATGGCCCAGCCGGTGCTGACGCCGCACAGATAGAGGTGATCGATGTGATTGGCCCGCAGTGCGGGCTCCAGCGCCGTGCCGTAGAAGGGGCTGACCCTGGGCTTGGTCAGCACCAGATCCCCGGGTTGCACGTCGAGCTCGGGGTGAAAGTCGGTGCCTGCCTCAGCCAGGGAGAGGGCGCCGAGCTGGTGGGCCCGGCCAAACATGGGGGAGCCCTTGGGCTGCAGCAGATAGCCGCCATCGAAGCCGACCTTGATGAGCACCACCAGCCAGCCCCTCGCTCGGGCATGGGCCAGCGCCTGGTTGGCATGGAGAATGGCATCCTGCTCCTGCACATGGGCCGCCGAGGCGGCGATGCGTCCGTCCGGGTGGGCGATGTCGTTGATAAAGTCGATCACCAGCAATGCCTTGTTCATGGGTCTGCCTCCTCGGCGTCAATATCCGGCCCCTTACACCAGCCCCAGAGCATAGCGCAGCGCCATCTCCTTGAGCGGGCCCGCCTTGTCCGCCAGGGTCAGGGCCAGGTTGCGGGTCAGGCGCAGCGGCCCTATGTCGTTGCTGAACACCCCGTAGAAGAGATCCATCCCAGACTGCATCAGCAGGTTGTCGGGGTGCCGACGCCGCTCGTAGCGGCTGGCCAGGGCGATGTCGTGCCAGTCAGCCCCCGCCTTGCCGAGCAGCTCGGCCCAGCAGGCCACGTCCTTGAAGCCGAGGTTGACCCCCTGCCCCGCCAGCGGGTTGATGGTGTGGGCGGCGTCGCCGAGCAGCAGCACCCGTCCGGCGTGGTAGTGGTTGGCGTGGCGGCGCACCAGGGGGAAGCTCCCCTTGCCGGTGACGGTGAAGCCGCCGAGCCGGGCCGGGAAGTGACGACGCACCTCCTCCCCCAGCTTCTCGTTGCTCATGGCGGTGAGCGCCCGGATGCGGGCCGGGCTGTCGTACCACACCAGGGAGCCGTGCCGGCCGGGCAGCGGCAGGAAGGCGCGCGGGCCCTGCGGAGTAAACTGCTGCCAGGTGATGTCTTCCTGCTCGAACTCGGTGTCGATATTGATCAGCATGCAGTGCTGGCGGTACTCGAAGCGCGACACCCCGATCCCGGCGAGGCGGCGGGTGAGCGACTCGGCGCCGTCGCAGGCCAGCACCCAGCGCGCCTGCAGCTCGGTGCCGTCATCGAGCAGCAGGCTGGCGTGCTCGGCACCTTGCTGCAGCCGGACCACAGCCGCCGGGGTGTGGGTCTGGATGTTGGGGAAATCCTCCATTCGCCTCAGCAGGGCGATCTGCACCAGCCGGTTCTCTATGATGTAGCCGAGCTGGGGCAGCCCCAGATCCGCCGCGTCGAAGCGGGTGGCAAAGCCGTCCAGCTCCCAGGTCTCCAGCCGGCGGTAGGGGCACAGCCGCATCTGCTGCAGATGCGACCAGGCGCCGGCCTTGTCCAGCAGCGCCACCGAGGCCTGGCTGATGGCGGAGACCCGCAGATCCAGCGGCTGATCCGGGGCGTAATGTTCCGGCAACCGGGTCTCGATGACCCGCACGTTGAGACCCTCTGCCGCCAGCAGGCAGGCGGTGGCGGCGCCCACCATGCCGGCGCCGACGATGGCGATATCACACTGTTCCATAACTTGATTCCTGCAAGGGGTCGCCCCGAACAAGGAAGAGAGGGGCGAACCGAATGGGGCATGATAACGCAAGGAGACCGGATAAACAGTGCGTCAGGCGGGCAATTGCCGCGACGGGCCAGACCATATGGCGGCGGCGCGGCCCCAGACTGGTCAGCACCGGGATTGCGGAGTAAAATGGCCGGTCCTTTGACCCTGCCGATCTCAAACACAGTCAAGAGTAGCAATGAGCAAGAAACTTCATATCAAGACCTGGGGCTGCCAGATGAACGAGTACGACTCGTCCAAGATGGCCGACCTGTTGGACGCCAGCAATGGTTACACGCTGACCGAAGAGCCCGAGGAGGCAGACGTCCTGCTGCTCAACACCTGCTCCATCCGTGAAAAGGCCCAGGAGAAGGTGTTCCACCAGCTCGGTCGCTGGAAGAAGCTCAAGCTGAAAAAACCGGGACTGGTGATCGGCGTGGGGGGCTGTGTCGCCTCCCAGGAGGGGGAAGCCCTGCGCAGCCGGGCGCCCTATGTGGACATCGTCTTCGGCCCCCAGACCCTGCACCGCCTGCCCGCCATGATCAAGCAGGTCCAGGAGGGACGCGGCGCCCAGGTGGACATCGCCTTCCCCGAGATAGAGAAGTTCGACAACCTGCCGGAGCCCCGCGCCGAGGGGGTCACCGCCTTCGTCTCCATCATGGAAGGCTGCTCCAAATACTGCTCCTTCTGCGTGGTGCCCTACACCCGCGGCGAGGAGGTGAGCCGGCCGCTCGACGACGTGCTCTACGAAATCGCCCAGCTCGCCCAGCAGGGGGTGCGCGAGGTGAACCTGCTCGGTCAGAACGTCAACGCCTACCGCGGCCCGACCTTCGATGGCAATGACTGCACCTTCGCCGAGCTGCTGCGCCTGGTGGCCGCCATCGACGGCATCGACCGCATTCGCTACACCACCAGCCATCCCATCGAATTTACCGACGACATCATCGAGGTCTACAAGGACACGCCGGAAGTGGTCAGCTTCCTGCACCTGCCGGTGCAGAGCGGCTCGGATCGCATCCTGACCATGATGAAGCGCCCGCACACAGTGCTGGAGTACAAGTCCAAGATCCGCCGCCTGCGCGCCGCCCGTCCCGACATCACCATGAGCTCCGACTTCATCGTCGGCTTCCCGAACGAGACGGACGAGGATTTCGAGGCCACCATGAAGCTCATCGAGGAGATCAACTACGACATGAGCTTCAGCTTCATCTACAGCCCGCGCCCCGGCACCCCGGCCGCCGATCTGCCGGACGACGTCGACATGGAGGTGAAGAAGGCCCGTCTCACCCGCCTGCAGAACCAGATCAATCACCAGTCCATGCTCATCGGCCGCGCCATGCTGGGCTCGGTACAGCGCATCCTGGTGGAGGGCCCCTCCAAGATGGATCCCATGCAGCTCAGTGGCCGTACCGAGAACAACCGGGTGGTCAACTTCGAGGGGCCGCACCGCCTCATCGGCGGCTTCGCCGACGTGGAGATCACCGACGTGCGCCCCTACTCCCTGCGTGGCCGCTTCATCCGCGGCGAGGACGAGATGAATCTGCGCATCGCCACCGCGCCGAGCGAAATCCTGGCTCGCCGCCCGGATAACGTCCCCGATGATCTCGGGGTGGCGGCCTTCAGACCCCATTAATTTTCTCCCCCCTCCCGAGGGCGGGGGGAACAGCCGATACGAGGACATTTTGAGCCGACACATCTCGACCCTGAACCTGCACCTGGAGCCCGCCGACAACCTGCGTCTCGCCAGCCTGTGCGGCCCCTTTGACGACAACCTCAAGCAGCTGGAGCGCCGTCTCGGCATCGAGATAAGCTACCGTGACAACCACTTTCAGGTGCTCGGCAAGCAGGCCCAGATTGATGCGGCGGCCGCCATCCTCAAGCACCTCTATGTGGAGACCCAGCCCCTCAAGGGGGGCAAGGTGAATGACATCACCCCGGAGATGGTGCACCTGACGGTGCAGGAGTCCCGTGTGTTGGAGCAGGACGATGAAGCGGTCTCATCCCAGCCCTATGGCAAGGAGGTGACGGTCAAGACCAAGCGTGGTCTCATCAAGCCGAGGAGCCCGAACCAGGCCCAGTACATCGCCAACATAGTGCGCCACGACATCAGCTTCGGTATTGGCCCGGCCGGTACCGGCAAGACCTATCTCGCGGTGGCCGCCGCCGTGGATGCCCTGGAGCGCCAGGAGATCCGCCGCATCCTGCTGACCCGCCCGGCGGTGGAAGCCGGTGAGAAGCTCGGCTTCCTGCCCGGGGATCTCTCCCAGAAGGTGGACCCTTACCTGCGCCCCCTCTACGACGCCCTGTTCGAGATGCTGGGCTTCGAGCGCGTCGAGAAGCTGATGGAGCGCAACATCATAGAGGTGGCACCGCTTGCCTACATGCGCGGAAGAACCTTGAATGACGCCTTTATCATCCTGGACGAGGCCCAGAACACCACCACCGAGCAGATGAAGATGTTCCTGACCCGCATCGGCTTCAACTCCAAGGCGGTGGTCACCGGCGACATTACTCAGGTGGATCTGCCGCGCAGCACCAAATCCGGCCTGCGCCACGCCCTGGAAGTACTGCAGGGGGTCGATGGCCTGTCGTTCAACTTCTTCGAATCCAAAGACGTGGTGCGCCACCCCGTGGTGGCCCGCATAGTGCAGGCCTACGAGGCGTTCGACGCCCAGCAGGCGGCCGAGAAGAGCGCCCCCAATACCCGTAACGAGAACACCAGCAAAGAGAGTGCCCAATGAGCGTGACCCTGGATCTGCAGCTGGCCTGCGCCAGCACCGACGGCCTGCCGACCGAAGCCCAGCTGCAAGGCTGGCTCGATGGCACCATTTCGGGTTTCCAGGACGAGGCCGAGGTGACGGTGCGCCTGGTGGACGAGGCGGAGAGCCGCGAGCTCAACCACACCTATCGCGGCAAGGACAAGCCCACCAACGTGCTCTCCTTCCCGTTCGAAGCCCCCCCCGGCATGGAACTCCCCCTGCTCGGGGATCTGGTGATCTGTCGCCAGGTGGTCGAGGCCGAGGCGGTCGAACAGGGCAAGCCCCTCATGGCCCACTGGGCTCACATGGTTGTGCACGGCAGTCTGCATCTGCTAGGTTATGACCATATCGAGGACGAGGAGGCCGAGGAGATGGAGGCGCTCGAGCGCGACATCATGCAGGAACTCGGTTTCCCCGACCCCTATCTAAATGATGAAGAGTAAGGGCTGACGAGGCGATCACGGCATTGAAACACGCCGCTGTCATCCTTATATAACCAAGACAATATCCCCTGTGTTCACACGAGTAACCAAGAGAGAAAATGACCGACGATCACCCTAGTACCGGCTCGCCGAAGAAAACCTGGCTCGACAAGCTCAGCCAACTCTTCCAGGGCGAGCCAAAAGACCGCAACGATCTGGTGGAAGTCATCGCCGATGCGGAAGAACGTGACCTCATCGATCAGGACACCAAGGACATGATCGAAGGCGTGCTCGAAATTGCCGAGCTGCGCGTGCGTGACATCATGATCCCCCGCTCCCAGATGGTGACCATAGAGAAGTCCCAGCCGGTGGACGACTTCCTGCCCGTCATCATCGAATCCGGCCACTCCCGCTTCCCGGTGATCAACGAAGACAAGGATCACGTGGAGGGTATCTTGCTCGCCAAGGATCTGCTGCCGTTCGGCTTTGGCGGCCATCACGCCAGCGAGCCGCTGCAGCTCGAGAAGATCCTGCGCCCCACTGTGATAGTGCCGGAGAGCAAGCGGGTCGATCGCCTGCTCAAGGAGTTCCGCGAAGAGCGCTACCACATGGCCATAGTGGTGGACGAGTTCGGCGGCGTCTCCGGTCTGGTGACCATAGAAGACATACTGGAACTTATCGTCGGCGAGATCGACGACGAGTTTGACGACATCGAGGATGAGCCGGAAGAGATCCGCCGCATCAGCAAGCGGGTCTTCTCCGTCAGCGCCCTGACCGAGATCGAGGATTTCAACGACTTCTTCGGCACCCAGTTCAGCGATGAAGAGGTGGATACCGTGGGCGGCCTGGTGATGCACGCCTTCAGCCACCTGCCCAAGAAGGGCGAGGAGATTGAGCTGGACGGCTATCTGTTCAAGGTGATGCACGCGGACCGTCGCCGCCTGCAGCAGTTGCAGGTGAAGATCCCGGAGAATCACGCGGCGGCCCAGCCGGAGTCCTGATCCCGCCCTCTCCGCGCCGTCAATCAACGCCCCTGCACTCAGGGGCGTTTGTCATTCTGCCGCCCTTGCGCCTTCCCATTCCCCTGCTGCGCGCCCCTTCGACATCCGGCTGGCCGGGAGGCTCGTCGTTGGCGCGGTTTGCGGTTAAGATGTCGGCCATTCCACATTATTCAGCCCAATTCGAGCCCCGATCCCCCGTGAAATCGAAACTTCTGACAAGCCTGTTCGCCCTGGCCTCTGGCGCCATCGCCGTGCTGGCCTTCTCCCCTTTCGGCTACTGGCCTCTGGTGATCCTCTCCCTGCTTGGCCTCTATGCCCTGCTGGACAAGGCCAACCCCAAACAGGCGGCCTGGCGCGGCTTCGGTTATGCCATGGGGCTGTTTCTGCCCGGACAGTGGTGGATCCATGTCAGCATGACGGAGTTTGGCGGCATCCCGCTGCCCGCCGCCTTCGTGCTGCTGGCCGGCCTCTGCGCCTATCTCTCCCTCTACCCGACCCTGGCCTGCTGGGTCTTCGCCCGCTTCTTTGGCGGCCGCCACTGGAGCCGCTGGCTGCTCGCCTTCCCGGCGCTCTGGCTGATGGCCGACTGGCTGCGGGGCTGGGTGATGACCGGCTATCCCTGGCTCTGGTTTGGTTATACCCAGATAGACGGCCCCCTCAAGGGCTTCGCCCCCATCCTCGGGGTTCAGGGCATCACGCTCGCCCTGCTGCTCACCACCTCCGCCCTCTGGCTCACCTGGCAGAGCCGCAAGCCCGCCTGGCTGCTGCTGCCCGTCGTGCTGGTCGGTGCCGCCCAGGGGCTGATGCAGCTCAACTGGGTGACCCGGGGCGAGCCGGTCAAGGTGGCCCTGGTGCAGGGCAACATAGCCCAGTCCCTCAAGTGGGATCCCGAGGCCCTGATCCCCACGGTGCGCACCTATCAGGATCTCAGCCGCGAGAATCAGGACGCCGACATCATCATCTGGCCTGAATCGGCGATCCCGGCCATCGAGAAGGAGATGGGCACCTATCTGGAGAGCCTGGACAAGGCGATGAAGGTGAACGACACCGGCCTGCTGGCGGGGATCATCCATTACGATCTGAAGCAGCAGCGTTTCTTCAATACCGTGCTCGGCATGGGGGTGCAGGATCTGGACGGCAAGGAGTCCTATCACTACGAGCACAAGAACCGCTACTACAAGTACCACCTGCTGCCCATCGGCGAATATGTGCCGTTTGAAGATCTGCTGCGCCCCATAGCCCCCTTCTTCAACCTGCCCATGTCCTCCTTCAGCCCGGGAGATGCGGTGCAACCGAACCTGATCGCCAAGGGGCTCAAGTTCGCCGCCGCCATCTGCTACGAGATCATCTTCCCGGACGAGGTGCGCCGTAATGTGCAGCCGGACACCGACTTCCTGCTGACCGTCTCCAACGACGCCTGGTTCGGCACCAGCATAGGCCCCTGGCAGCACATGGAGATAGCCCGGATGCGCGCCCTGGAGCTGGCCCGTCCGCTGCTGCGCGACACCAACACCGGCATCACCATAGTCACCGAGATAGACGGCAGCATCATCGCCCAGATCCCCCAGTTCGAGGCGGGGGTATTGAGAACCGAGGTGCGCCCCGCCCACGGCGCGACCCCCTACCTGCGCTTTGGCAGCTGGCCCATGTACGCGCTGGCCGCCCTGCTGCTCGGCCTGGCGCTGGTGCTGCGCCCCCGCGCCCACCCCTGGGCGCGCAAGCTCTGAGCATGTTAAGAACATAAAAAGAGGCGCCCAAGGGCGCCTCTTTTTTATAACCTCATCACCCTATGTCAAGGTGAGAGCGGTTCGCGATGATACTCGTTGGCCCCGCACTCTGGGCAGGTACCGAGCTGCTGCGGGTGCAGCACAGTCTGGCGCCACTCGCAGTGATCGCATACCAGCACCCCCAGCCCCACCCAGTCGCCAGCCCGATAGATGCCCTTGTGTTCCAGCTCGTCCGCCAGCTCGCTCCACTCCACCTGGGCGCGGTCGGTCACGTCCGCCAGCCAGGACCACACTGTATCCTTCAATGCCAGCATAAAGGCGGACTCGGGCACCTCGGCGCGGCTCTCGTCATAGTTGCCGAGATCCCGCTTCACGTATTCTGCGATCAGCGCCAGCTCGTCCTGGGTCAGATCGCCGGCCGCCTCCAGATAGGCCTGTACCTTGGCGATCATCCGGTTGAGGCGCTCTCCCTGAAACTCTTCGGTCTCCTCCCACTGCTTCTTGAGCTGGGCGATGAAGGCTTCATACCCTTGTCGACGTTTGTCCATGGCCATTACTCCTCTGCTGAACCCTGATCGTGCCCGGCCTGAGCCAGAGACTGAGCCGTGCTGGCGGTGGTTGCCGCCCTCTGTCACCCCTGCTGCTCCGTGAAACCTCGATGCTGCCCGGGGCGGCCTGAGGCCGGGCGGATGCTGGCGGTTGTTGCCGCCGCAGGATATGGGTATTCTATCGGGATTTCCCAGCTGATTTATCTATTCATTTCACAGATCCGGATGTCACCAATGCAAGAGCAATACGTTCCCCAATCCATAGAACCAGCAGTGCAACAGCACTGGGATGCCAAGAAAACCTTCAAGGCCGTGGAGAAAGTAGACAAGGAAAAGTTCTACTGCCTCTCCATGTTCCCTTATCCGTCTGGTCGTCTACACATGGGGCACGTGCGTAACTACACCATAGGTGATGTGATCTCCCGTTATCAACGGCTCAATGGCAAGAATGTGCTGCAACCCATCGGCTGGGACGCCTTCGGTCTGCCGGCGGAAAACGCCGCCATCAAGAACAGCACGGCACCGGCCCCCTGGACCTACGAAAACATCGAATACATGAAGAACCAGCTGAAGATGCTGGGTCTGGGCTATGACTGGGACAGAGAGCTTGCCACCTGCAAGCCGGACTACTACCGCTGGGAGCAGTGGTTCTTCACCAAGCTCTACGAGAAGGGTCTGGTCTACAAGAAGACCTCCTCCGTCAACTGGTGCCCGAACGACATGACGGTGCTGGCCAACGAGCAGGTGATCGACAACTGCTGCTGGCGCTGCGACACCCCGGTGGAGCAGAAAGAGATCCCCCAGTGGTTCATCAAGATCACCGACTACGCCGAAGAGCTGCTCAGCGACATCGACAATCTGGAAGGCTGGCCGGAGATGGTCAAGACCATGCAGCGCAACTGGATTGGCCGCTCCGAAGGGGTCAACATCAGCTTCAATATCGAGGGTCAGGACGAGCAGCTGGAGGTCTACACCACCCGCCCGGACACCTTCATGGGCGTGACCTATGTGGGCATTGCCGCCGGTCACCCGCTGGCCGCCCAGGCTGCCGCAACCAATCCCGAGCTGGCTGCCTTTATCGAGGAGTGCAAGCACACCAAGGTCGCCGAGGCTGACATGGCGACCATGGAGAAGAAGGGCATGGCCACCGGCCTGTACGCCATTCACCCGCTGGATGGCCGCAAGGTGCCGGTCTGGGTCGCCAACTTCGTGCTGATGAACTACGGCACCGGCGCCGTCATGGCTGTGCCGGGCCACGACCAGCGTGACTTCGAGTTCGCCACCAAATACGGCCTCGACATCAAGGCGGTGATCAAGCCGGTCGATGGCGACGTGGACGTGAGCGAAGCGGCTTACACCGAGAAGGGCGTGCTGTTCAACTCCGGCGAATTCGACGGTCTGGACTTCCAGGGCGCCTTCGATGCCATCGCCAGCAAGCTGGAAGGCCTCGGTCACGGCAAGCGTACCGTCAACTACCGCCTGCGTGACTGGGGCGTCTCCCGTCAGCGTTACTGGGGTGCCCCCATTCCCATGCTGACCCTGGCTGACGGCACCGTGGTCCCGACCCCGGAAGATCAACTGCCGGTGCTGCTGCCCGAAGACGTGGTGATGGACGGCATCCAGAGCCCCATCAAGGCCGACGCCGAGTGGGCCAAGACCACCTACAGCGGCCAGGAAGCGTTCCGGGAAACTGACACTTTTGACACCTTCATGGAGTCCTCCTGGTACTACGCCCGTTACTGCTCCCCGGACTACGACAAGGGCATGCTGGATCCGGCGGCCGCCAACCACTGGCTGCCGGTGGATCAGTATATCGGCGGTATCGAGCACGCCTGTATGCACCTGCTCTACGCCCGTTTCTTCCACAAGCTGCTGCGGGACGCAGGCCTGGTGAACAGCGACGAGCCGTTCAAGCGCCTGCTCTGCCAGGGCATGGTGCTGGCCGACGCCTTCTACTACAAGGACGAGAAGGGCGGCAACGTCTGGGTCAGCCCGACCGACGTCAAGGTGGAGCGTGACGACAAGGGCCGCATCACCAAGGCCGTCGATCTTGAGGGCCGCGAGGTGATCCACTCCGGCATGACCAAGATGTCCAAGTCCAAGAACAACGGCATAGACCCGCAGCTGATGGTGGAGCGTTACGGCGCCGATACCGTCCGCCTGTTCATGATGTTCGCCTCCCCGGCCGACATGACCCTGGAGTGGTCCGACTCCGGCGTAGAGGGCGCCCAGCGCTTCCTGCGTCGCCTGTGGCGCACCACCTTCGAGCACGTCTCTGCAGGTGCCGCACCGGCACTGGATGCCGCCGCCCTCTCCAACGAGCAGAAGGCTGTGCGCCGCGAGCTGCACAAGACCATCGCCAAGGTGAGCGATGACGTGGGTCGCCGTCAGACCTTCAACACCGCCATCGCCGCCATCATGGAGCTGATGAACAACCTGGCCAAGCTGGGCTCTGACGAGCAGGACCGCGCCCTGATGCAGGAAGCGCTGGAAGCCGTGGTCGTCATGCTCTACCCCATCACCCCGCACATCGGCTTCGAGCTGTGGAAGATGCTGGGCAAGGAAGGGGACATCGACGTCGCGGCCTGGCCGGTGGCGGATGAAGCGGCCATGGTCGAGACCGAGAAGCTGGTGGTGGTGCAGATCAATGGCAAGATGCGCGGCAAGCTGACCGTCCCGGCCGAGATAAGCCAGGCCGACCTCGAGAAGCTGGCCATGGCCGATGCCTCGGTGCAGAAGTTCACCGAAGGCCTGACAGTACGCAAGGTGGTCTACGTACCGGGCAAGCTGCTCAACATAGTCGCAAACTGAGGATGACCAGCACTCCCGACCTCCTCCCCCTGTCGGGGGAGGAGGGCTGCCGGGGTCTGAATCCATATGTGACGGCGGGCAAGCGCCCGCCGTTCTTCACTTGATGCAAAGAGGAATTCACATGGGCATGTCCCTCACTCGCTGGATTGCCATCATGCTGACGGGCCTGCTGCTGCAGGCCTGCGGTTTTCAGATGCGGGGAACCGCCATCCCCCCGGAGCTGATGACCATGAAGGTGGTCGGTGACAACAAGAGCGACTTCTATCGGCTGGTGACCACCCGCCTCAAGGCCTCCGGGGTGACCCTGGCAGACAAGGAGGGCATTCCGGTGCTGACCCTGTCCGGCGTCGGCAGCACCAGTCAGGTTGCCTCGGTCGACTCCATCGGCCAGGCCCGTGAGTACCTGCTGGGCTACAACACCCAGTTCACCGTCTCCATGCCGGGCAAACCGACCCAGGTCTTCCCCATCACCTTCAACCGCAGCTTCCTGAACAAGCCGGATGCGGCGCTGGCCTCCTCCCGCGAGCAGGAGCAGCTTGGCAAGGAGATGCAGGAGCAGGCCGCGAACCTGGTGATCCGTCAGCTGAGCCAGGTCAAGTTCTGATGTGCGTATCTTGATGAGAGTGTGTTGATGAGAGTCTATCCCGAGCAGTTCAGCGATCATCTCAAGGCAGGGCTCAAGCCCTGCTATCTCGTTTTTGGTGACGAGCCGCTGCTCAAGCTCGAGGCCATCGACGCCGTGCGCCAGGTGGCCCGCAAACAGGGGTTCGATGAACGCCACAGCTTCGTGGTGGAAGCCGGGCTGGACTGGAATCAGGTCTATGATGCCTGTCAGGCCATGAGCCTCTTCTCGGCCCGCCAGATCATCGAGCTGGAGCTGCCCGCCAAGGTCGACAAGGATCTCGCCGCCCGCATCACGGAGATCGGCAAGCAGCTTCATCCCGACCTGCTGCTGGTGCTCTCGGGGGGGCGTCTCAACCAGACCCAGATGAAGGCAGCCTGGTTCGACAAGCTGAGCCAGAGCGGCACCTATGTGCCGGTCAATCACCCCGAGCCCCGTTTTTTCCCGCGCTGGATGAGCGCACGATTTCAGCGTTTCGGCCTCAAGGCGCTGCCGGATGCGGTCAACTTCATGTGTCACGCCTTTGAGGGCAACCTGCTGGCCGCGAGCCAGGAGATAGAGAAGCTGACCCTGCTCGGCCCGCCCCAGCCCATCAGCGTCGCCTATCTGCAAGAGACCATCATACGGCACGCCCACTTCACCCCGTTCCAGCTCGTCGATACCCTGCTGGAGGGCAAGGTGAACCGGGCCCAGCGCATCCTGCTGGCGCTGCGGGCCGAGGGCACCGAGCCCGGCATGCTGGCCTGGACCCTGTGCCGGGAGCTGGAGCAGCTCACCGAGCTGGCCCTGGCCGCCCGCGCCGGTCAGCCGCTGGTGGAACACTTCAGCCGGTTGCGCATCTGGCAGAGCCGCCAGCAACTCATTCAGCAGGCCCTGACCCGGCTGCCCGTTGGCAAGATACAGCAGCTGTGGCAACTGATGGCCCGGCTCGACGACGCCCAGCGCCGGTTCGACACCGAGCAGGCCTGGCTGATGTTGCAGACCATAGCCCTGGGTTTTCGCGATGGCACGCCGCTGCCCCTGCTGGAGGCAGGACCATGCTGAGCGCCCCGGTTGAACGCAGGGCCAGCCCCTTGGGGACCCTCCATGATCTGACTGGGAGAATCTCATGCTGAAGGCCCCCATCGGCATCCTGGGCGGCACCTTCGACCCCATCCACATCGGTCATCTGAGGCCCGCTATCGAGGCCCGCGACGCCCTGGGCCTGGCCGAGGTGCGCCTGCTCCCGAACCATATCCCGCCCCATCGCGCCAACCCCTTCTGCTCCAGCGAGCAGCGGCTCGCCATGGTCGCACTGGCGGCGGCGGAGAACCCGGGCTTCGTGGTGGATGAGCGGGAGCTGCAACGGGACAAGCCCTCCTGGACCATAGACACCCTCATCGAGCTCAAGCAGGAGCTGCCGGATACCCCAATCTGTTTCCTGATGGGCATGGACTCCCTGCTCGGCTTGCCGAGCTGGCATCGCTGGCAGGAGCTGCTCGATCATGCCCACCTGGTGGTGAGCAAGCGCCCGGGCTGGCAACCGGATTACCCGGGCGAAGTGGCCAGCCTGCTGGCCCGCCACCAGACCCGGGATGTGCAGGATCTGCATCGACACCGCCAGGGCCATGTCTGGATCGCCGACAACCTGCCCATAGAGCTGTCGGCCACCCGGCTGCGGGCTCTGCTGGCGGCGGGGCAGGATCCCAGGTACCTGCTGCCGGCCCCGGTCGCCGACTACATCCGGCAGCACCGGCTCTATCAGCCATCGCCAGGCCGGTGAGCGGCGCCACGCGGGTTTGTCAGCCGACACCCTGAGGCGCAGCCGGCACAGGCTTGACTATTGTCCCGCCCGGTTGCGCACTATAGTGATCAACAGGGGCCTGCCTTGCCCACGGGCGGCGGCCCCGGATCCATTCCCCTTTGCCAGACTGGGAAACGGGAGTGACCATGATATAATCCGCCGCCCTCTGGCGCCGGAAGATAGGAGAAGACATTGCAAGGCCAAGAACTGCTCGCCTTTATCGTCGACAAGATCGATGACATGAAAGGCCGCGACATCATCACCCTGGATGTACGCGGCAAATCCAGCATCACGGACACCATGATCATCTGCTCCGGCAACTCCAATCGCCACGTCAGCGCCATCGCCCACCACCTGGCCAGCGAGGCCCGCCATGCGGGGCTCGATCTGCTCAGCGTGGAAGGTCAGCTCACCGGTGAATGGGTGCTGGTGGACATGGGTTCCGTCATCGTCCATGTGATGCAGGATGAGTACCGCGACTTCTACCAACTGGAGAAACTCTGGGGTGGCACCCAGGTGCAAGCGTAACGAACGATGAAGATCCAGTTGATTGCAGTGGGCACCAAGATGCCTGCCTGGGTAGAGCATGGCTTCGAAGAGTACCGTCGCCGTTTCCCGAAAGACATGCCGTTCGAACTCGTCGAGATAGGCGCGGGCAAACGCGGCAAGAATGCCGACATTCCCCGCATCCTGCAAAAGGAGGGGGAAGCCATGCTGGCCGCCGCCGGCCGCTCGCGCATCGTCACCCTGGACATTCCCGGCAAGCCCTGGACCACGGAGCAGCTCGCCGTGCAACTGGAAGCCTGGAAGCTCGATGGCCGGGATGTGGCGCTGCTGGTGGGCGGGCCTGAAGGCCTGTCCCCCGAGTGCAAGGCCGCCGCCGAACAGAGCTGGTCCCTGTCACCGCTGACCCTGCCCCATCCATTGGTGCGGGTGCTGGTGGCCGAGAGCCTCTACCGGGCCTGGAGCATTACTACCAATCATCCGTATCACAGGGAATGAGCCATGATCCCTTGGCACATCACGCCCCCATACACCCAGTACCACAGGGAATAGTCCATGTGGTACCCGCCCTTGCTCCCCGTCAGCCATAAGGTAACGGCATGCTGAAGAATCGCATCGAAATGCGCGATCACAGTGCCGAGGGACGTCTGTTCTTCCGGCGCACCCTGGTAGCCTACATCGGCATGGTCGTCCTCATGCTGGTGCTGCTGGGTAATCTCTACTACCTGCAGGTAGAGTCTTACGAAACCTATCAGACCCGCTCCAACGACAACCGGATCCGGGTCGTGCCGGTGGCACCGCCACGGGGCCTCATCTATGACGCCAACGGGGTGCTGCTGGCGGAGAACCGCCCTGTCTACAGCCTGGAGATAGTGCCGGAAGAGACCGAGGATCTGGAGAGGACGGCCGACGAGCTGATCACCCTGCTGGCCCTGCCGGAGGGGACCAAGGAGCGGTTCCTGGCCGAGGTGAAGCGCCAGCGCCGCTTCAAGCCGGTGCCCCTGTTCGAGAAGCTGACCGAGTATCAGGTCGCGCTCTTCTCGGTCAACCAGCACAACTACCCGGGCGCCAGCATTGAGGCCTATCTCAAGCGCTACTACCCGTTTGGCGATACCCTGACCCATGCGCTGGGCTATGTGGCCAAGATCAACACCCGTGACGTGGAGCGCCTCGACAAGGAGGACAAGCTCGCCAACTATGCCGCCACCAAGGACATCGGCAAGCAGGGGGTGGAGAAGTTCTACGAGGATCAGCTGCACGGCGTGGCGGGCTACCAGGAGGTCGAGGTCAACAACCGCGGCCGGGTGGTGCGCACCCTCAAGTTCCAGCCGCCGGAGCCGGGCAAGGACATCTACCTCAACATCGACATCCGCCTGCAGTTGAAGGCGCAGGAGCTGCTGGCCGGCCGTCGGGGCGCAATCGTCATGATGGATCCCAATACCGGCGCCATCCTGGCCATGGAGTCGAGCCCGAGCTACGACCCCAACCTGTTCGTGACCGGCATCTCCAACACCAACTACTCGGCGCTGCTCAACGATCCGGCGCGCCCGCTGGTGAACCGCACCACCCAGGGCATCTATGCTCCCGCCTCCACCGTCAAGCCCATGATGGCGGTGATGGGGCTGAACGAGGGGGCCATCACCCCCAACTATCGCTACTTCGGCGGTCCCAGCTTCTCCATCCCGGGCACCACCAAGAAGTTTCGCGACTGGCGCCGCTGGGGCCATGGCTGGCTCGACGTCTATCGCGCCATCGAGGTATCGGCTGACACCTACTTCTACGATCTCGCCTACCGGGTCGGCATCGACAAGATCCACAGCTACATGACCAAGTTCGGCTTCGGTCAGTACAGTGGCGTCGACCTCTATGAAGAGACCAAGGGGGTCATGCCGTCCCGCGACTGGAAGATGGCGCGCTGGCGTCAGCCCTGGTATCAGGGGGACACCATCTCCATCGGCATCGGTCAGGGCTACTGGAGCTCCACCCCCATCCAGCTCGCCAAGGCGATCAGCATACTGACCCAGAACGGTCACGACGTGACGCCGCACCTGCTCAAGAGCACCGCCTCGGCGGATGGCGTGGTCAACGCCCCCATCAACCCGAACGTGGCCATCGCCGCCAAGAGCGACACCTACTGGCAGGTGGCCAAGGATGGCATGTGGCGCGTCATCAACGGCCATGAGGGCACCGGCCGCCGCGCCTTTGCCAATACCCCCTACAAGGCGGCGGGCAAGTCCGGCACCGCCCAGGTGGTGGGCCTCAAGGAGAACCAGGTCTACAACGCAGCCACCACCAAGGTGGAGCACCGTGACAACGCCCTCTTCGTCGCCTTCGCACCGTTCGAGGCCCCCAAGGCCGTGGTGGCCCTGGTGCTGGAAAACGCCGGTGGCGGCAGTGCCATGGGGGCGCCGGTCGCCCGCCACATGCTGGACGCCTACCTGCTGCCGCCAGAACCCCAACTGCCGCCGGCGCCCGACAAGCCGTCCACCCAAAGCCCGGATCAGAGCGAGGCCGTGCCCAATGAATAACGTCGCACGCCCGCCTCTTGCCTCCCCGCCCGAGGCCATCCATGCAGAACGAGGTCTTCTCTCATGAGTAACTCCGCCCGCCAGCAGAGTATCTGGTACAAGCTGCACATCGACCTGCCGCTGCTGCTCGGCCTGCTGGCGCTGATGACCCTCTCCATGGTGGTGCTCTACTCCGCCTCGGGCCAGGACTTCGACTCCATAGTGCGCCAGCTGGTGCGTGGCGGCCTCGCCTTCGGCCTGATGATAGGCCTGGCCCAGCTGCCCCCCTCCCTCTATGCGCGCTGGTCCGTGCCCCTGTTCACCCTGGTGGTGCTGCTGCTCATCGCGGTGGACGTGTTCGGCCATATCGGCAAGGGGGCCCAGCGCTGGCTGGACCTCGGTTTCATGAAGTTCCAGCCCTCCGAGGTGATGAAGCTCTCCATGCCCATCATGGTGGCAGCCTGGCTCAGCCGGCATTCGCTGCCGCCGAAGTTCAGCCATGTGATGATAGCCCTGGTGATGGTGCTGCTGCCCACCCTGCTCATCGCCGCCCAGCCCGATCTCGGCACCTCCATCCTGGTGGCGGCCTCCGGCTTCTTCGTCATCTTCCTGGCGGGGATCAGCTGGTGGCTGATCGGGCTCGCTGTCTTGCTCATCTGCGCCTTCATGCCGGTGCTCTGGTTCTTCCTGATGCACGACTACCAGCGCCAGCGGGTGCTGATGCTGCTGGACCCGGAGAAAGATCCCCTCGGCCGCGGCTACCACATCATCCAGTCCAAGATAGCCATCGGCTCAGGCGGCGTGTTCGGCAAGGGCTGGCTGCAGGGCACCCAGTCCCAGCTGGAGTTTCTGCCCGAGCGCCACACCGACTTCATCTTTGCGGTGTTCAGCGAGGAGTTCGGCCTGGTGGGGGTGGCCCTCTTGCTGGTGATCTACCTCTATATCATCAGCCGCTGCCTCTTCATCTCCATGCAGGCCCAGAACAGCTTCGAGCGCCTGCTCGGCGGTGCCCTGACCCTCACCTTCTTCGTCTATGTGTTCGTCAACATGGGCATGGTGAGCGGCATCCTTCCTGTGGTGGGGGTGCCCCTGCCCCTGGTGAGCTACGGCGGCACCTCCATGGTGACCCTGATGGCAGGCTTCGGCATCCTGATGTCCATCCAGACCCACAGACGACTGCTGGCCTGATGAGAGCTGGCTGGCTGGTGCTCTGCGCCTGTTCGCTCACGGCGGGCGCGAGCGTCTCCCCCGAGCGGCTGAGCCTGCTGGCCGAGCAGCAATCCGTGCCGCTGGCCGAGTTGCAGGCCGCGACCGCCCAGGCGCGGCTGCGCCAGGAGGTGCTCGACACCATCAGCCGTCCCTGGGAGGCCAAGCCCTGGCATCGCTACCGGCCGCTGTTCGTCACCCCGGAGCGGATCCGGGACGGGGTCGGCTTCTGGCAACGCCACGCCGCCACCCTGACCAGGGCCGAGCAGCACTACCGGGTGCCAGCCTCCCTCATCGTCGCCATCATCGGCATAGAGACCTTCTATGGCCGCCAGATGGGCCGCCACCCGGTGCTCGACAGCCTCTATACCCTGGGGTTCCACTACCCCGCCCGCGAGGAGTTCTTCGCCAAGGAGTTCGCTCAGCTGGTGCTGCTTGCCCGGGAAGAGAAGTGGCCACTCACCGCTCTCAAGGGCTCCTATGCCGGCGCCATGGGCATGGGCCAGTTCATGCCCTCCAGCTATCGCCACTACGCCGTCGACTTCGATGGCGACGGCAAGCGGGATCTGTTTGCCAACCCGGCGGACGCCATCGGCAGCGTGGCCAACTACTTTGCCGAGCACCGCTGGCGCTGGGGGGAGTCTGTGGTGGAACCCGCCTTGATCGGATTGGCGCCTGTAGGTACCCTGCTTGCGCCCGAGCCCGAGCTCAAGCAGCGCTGGGCCGAGCTGGCTGCCGCCGGGATTGAACTCGCCACCCCGCTGGCACCGGACACGCCAGTGAAACTGCTGGCATTGGAGCAGGCCGATGGACCGGAATACTGGGTCGCGCGCCACAATTTTTATGTGATCACCCGCTACAACCGCAGCCCTCTCTATGCGATGGCGGTGCATCAACTCAGTCAAGCCATCCAGGACGCATATGCATTACAGCCACAAACTTCTCCCCCTCACGCTGACCTTGTTGCTGGCCGCCTGTAGCAGCCAACCGGAGCAGGCTCCCCCGCCGCCGGTCCAGGTGCAGCCGGAAAAACCCCAGGTGATCGAGATACCGCAGGCGACCGGCGCCATCCCGCGCCCCGAACCCATGAGCGAGAGCGGCAACCGGGACTACTGGATCGGCAAGCAGAAGTACGAGGTGTGGCGCGACATCAAGCACTACAGTGAGGAGGGCACCGCCAGCTGGCTGTCCCAGGATCTCGATGGCAACAAGACCGCCAACGGCGACGTGCAGGACAGCACCCTGTTCAGCGCCGCCCACCGCAACCTGCCGCTGCCGAGCTATGTGCGGGTCACCAACCTGGACAACGGGCTGGAGACCATAGTGCGGGTCAATGATCGCGGCCCCTTCGGCAGCGAGCGCCTGATCGATCTCTCCCATGCCGCGGCCAAGCAGCTGGAGATGGTCGATGGGGGCGAGGCCAGGGTGCGTCTCGAGCTCATCACCGATCAGCCGGATCAGATGGTCGAGATGGTGCCCATGACACCGATGCAACCCATGCAGCCGGCTGCCCAGGAGGCCGCCTTCCTGGGTGAGGCCCAGCCTGCGGCTGCAACCACAGTCACCCCGGCCAAGGCGGCTCCCGCGGCCGCCGCCACGGCGACCGGCACCCTCTCCACGCCCAAGGCCGCAACCGGCCAGGGCAAGATGATCCAGGTGCTGGCCAGCGGCTCCCAACCCAGGGCCGAGGCCATGGGCAAGGTGATGACCCAGCGCTACGGCGTGCCCTACCAGGTGGTGGCCCACGACGCCATCTTCCGGGTGCTGCTGGGACCGGTCGCCGCCGATCAGCAGGCAAGCCTGCTGGAACAGATCCGGCAGGGAGGGCTGGAGCAGGCCTTTATCGTTCCTTGATAGAAACGGAACACAACCTTATCCAGGCGTCACGTCGTTTCCCGGCGTGACGCCGACAACCGATGGATAAAAAACCAGACCAGATGGCACACCGGACTATGACCGACCGGCACATCTGGTATAGTGGAGCCCGCTTTTTTTCAACTTGGGTAATCCCCATCCAGGCACCAGGAATTTCAAGATGTCCAAATTTGCCCGTTCCGTTATTCTGGCCTCCCTGCTAAGCGCGACCGCCCAGGCCAACCAGCCGGTACCGACGCCGGATTCGGCGCTGCCGACTGCCCAGCCGGTCCCCACCCTGAACAGCGCCCCCATGGTGGTGCCTGCCGCGCCGGAGATCTCCGCCAAGGCCCATATTCTGATCGACTACTACTCCGGTCAGGTGCTGGCAGAGCAGAACGCCGAAGAGCGTCTGCCCCCCGCCAGCCTGACCAAGATGATGACCTCCTACATCATCGGCCAGGAGCTGCTGAAGGGGAACATCAAGCGCACCGACATGGTGACCATCAGCCAGAACGCCTGGTCCAAGAACTACTCCGACTCCTCCAAGATGTTCATCGAGGTGGGCAAGCAGGTCTCGGTCGATGATCTCAACAAGGGCATCATCATCCAGTCCGGCAACGACGCCTGCGTCGCCATGGCCGAACACCTGGCGGGCAGCACCGACTCCTTCGCCAGCCTGATGAACTCCTGGGCCGCCAAGCTCGGCATGAACGACAGTCACTTCATGAACCCCCACGGTCTGGATGCGGAAGGCCACTACAGTACCGCCCATGACATGGCCCGCCTGGGTCAGGCGCTGATCCGCGACCTGCCGGAGGAGTACAAGATCTACTCCCAGAAGTCGTTCGTGTTCAACGGCATCACCCAACACAACCGCAACCGCCTGCTGTGGGATCAGTCCCTGCAAGTGGATGGCATCAAGACCGGCCACGTCAGCCAGGTCGGCTACAACCTGGTCTCCTCCGCCACCAACAACGAGGGCATGCGCCTGATCGCCGTGGTGCTGGGCGCCAGCAGCGAAGGTTCCCGCGCCGCCGAGAGCAAGAAGCTGCTCACCTACGGTTTCCGCTTCTTCCAGAGCCTGACCCCCTACAAGGCGGGTACCGAGCTGGTGACCCAGAAGATCTGGATGGGCGACAAGTCCGAAGTGAAACTGGGCGTCGATCAGGATGTCTCCGTGCTGGTCACCCGTGGCCAGGGCAACAACCTGAAGGCGGACTTCCAGCTCGAGAGCGAGCTGAAGGCCCCGCTGGCCAAGGGTCAGCGCGTCGGTACCGTGTTCCTCAAGCAGGGTGACAAGGAGATCAAGCAGGTTCCGCTGGTCGCCCTGGAAGAGGTGCAGGAAGGTGGCCTGATGAGCCGTCTGTGGGATTACCTGGTGATGCTGGTCGCCAGCTGGTTCAAGTAACCTGCGCACGATCCTGACCAAGCAGCGGCGCCAACAGGCGCCGCTGCTGTCTTTACCGCATCATGGCAGTGAATAACCCTGCAATCTGCAGGTTCCGCCGACGCTCCATTTGTGGTAAAAAGCAGCATTCCCACGTCCTGTCGACCTGGCGGGCTTGATCCCGCGCCGGGCAGTGCCCATATAAGATGGAGCCGTGCCCATGATTGACGCGACTGGCGGCCCGAGTCCCTCGGCCAGACAAGATGCAAGATGAAGTCGTTTCGTGACGACGCTAAAGGTGAGTGAGATGAATACCAAGTTTGATGAGCTGCTGGAGTTCCCCTGCAAGTTCCCGTTCAAGGTGCTTGGCGTGGCCGATCCCGCCCTGCCGGATCAGGTGGTTGAAGTGCTGCAGCAACATGCCCCGGGCACTTACAGCCCGACCGTTCAGCCCAGCACCAAGGGCAACTATCACTCGGTACGAGTGACGGTCACTGCCCAGAGCAAGGAGCACATCGAAGCCATGTACACCGCACTCGGCAAGATCGAGCTGGTTCGCTACGTTCTGTGAGTCGCCTCTCTCGCCCCGCCATCGGGGCGAGCGATTATTTGCCATTCTGTTTTGCCGACGCAAGCGCCAGTCAGTGAGGAAAGATGTCATCACAGATCCCCGCCCAGCCACGGCTGTTAGTCAGACAGTTGGGCCGTCGCCCCTACCAGCCGGTGTGGGACGCCATGAAGGCCTTCACCGACAACCGCACCAGCGAGACACCCGACGAGTTCTGGGTGGTGGAGCACGATCCCGTCTACACCCAGGGCCAGGCCGGCAAGGCCGAGCATCTGCTCGCCCCCGGTGACATCCCTGTGGTGCAGAGCGATCGCGGCGGCCAGGTGACCTATCACGGTCCCGGCCAGCTGGTGCTCTATGTGCTGGTGGACGTGCGCCGCAGCAAGCTCTCGGTGCGCGAGCTGGTAACCTGCCTGGAAACCGCCATCATCAACACCCTGGCCAGAAGCGACATCCAGGCCTATGCCAAGGCCGATGCCCCCGGCGTCTACGTGAAGAATGACCTCGGCATGGAGGCCAAGCTCGCCTCCCTGGGCCTGAGGATCCGCAAGGGCTGCTCCTTCCACGGACTGGCCCTCAATATCAACATGGACATGACCCCCTTCCTGCGCATCAATCCGTGCGGTTATGCGGGCATGGCCATGACCCAGACCAGCGCCCTGGGCGGCCCGCAGAGCGTGGCCGAGGCGCAATCCATTCTGGTGGCCGAACTGGCCCGCCTGATTGGCTACCAAACGATCACCCATACCGAAGAGGCGGCATGAGCAACCCCATGCCGTGCAACCATGAGGGCTCAGAGCAGACCCTAATGGCTACCAATCAGACAATAACAAACACCGAGAGTGAATCATGAGCAAACCCGTTCGTATGGAGCCGGGCGTCAAGCTGCGCGATGGCGACAAGATGGCCCTGATCCCGGTGAAATTCATGCCGGATCCCAACGAGGAAGTGCTGCGCAAGCCGGACTGGATGCGGATCAAGCTGCCGCCGTCGAGCCAGAAGATCGAGCACATCAAGAGCACCCTGCGCAAGAACAAGCTGCACTCGGTATGTGAGGAGGCCTCCTGCCCCAACCTGGCGGAGTGCTTCAACCACGGCACGGCCACCTTCATGATCATGGGCGCCATCTGCACCCGCCGCTGCCCCTTCTGTGACGTGGCCCACGGCCGCCCGCTGGCGCTGGATCCCGAAGAGCCGAAGAAGCTGGCGCTCACCATCAAGGAGATGGGACTGAAATACGTGGTCATCACCTCGGTGGACCGCGATGACCTGCGGGACGGCGGTGCCCAGCACTTCGCCGACTGCATCAAGCAGATCCGCGAGCACAGCCCCCAGACCCGCATCGAGATCCTGACCCCGGACTTCCGCGGCCGCATGGAGCAGGCGCTGGAGGTGTTCCGCGAGACGCCTCCTGATGTGTTCAACCACAACCTGGAAACCGCTCCGCGCATGTACCGGGTCGCCCGCCCGGGTGCCGACTACAAGTGGTCCCTGGAGCTGCTGCGCCGCATCAAGGAGATGCACCCCCATGTGCCGACCAAGTCCGGCGTCATGATGGGTCTTGGCGAGACCAACGAAGAGATTGTCCAGGTGCTCAAGGATCTGCGCGAGCACGGCGTCAACATGCTGACCCTGGGCCAGTACCTGCAGCCGAGCCGTCACCACCTGCCGGTGAAGCGCTACGTGCCGCCCGCAGAGTTCGACGAGCTGAAAGAGGTCGCCATGGATCTCGGCTTCAGCCACGCCGCCTGCGGCCCCTTCGTGCGCTCCTCCTACCACGCGGATCTGCAAGCCAAGGGTGAAGAGGTCAAATGACCTCACCCGAAAGAGGGGTCAAATAACCTCTCCTGCTAAAAGAAGAGCGCCCAAGGGCGCTCTTCTTGTTGAACCTGTCTGACTCGACACGCCCGACCAATCCCTTGGCTAATTCCCGGCGCCGGGGTTAAGGTGACGACTCCCTTTCCTTGAGTGACACTCAGATGCCAACCCCTATCGTTCGGCTGATCCCCATGGATGAGGCGGCATTCCCCGCCTATCGCGACTACTTCATCGACGACTACGCCCAGGATCTTGCCAGCAATCACGGGCTGATCCTGGCCGATGCCCGCCAACAGGCCGAGGCCTCCTTGCTGCAACACCTGCCCCAAGGGGCCGCCACGCCGGGCCAGAGCCTGCTCTGCATCCTCCCTGTGAGTGACAGTGTCGGGGGCGCAGTCGCACCGACGACGGCCATCGCCGGCTATCTCTGGCACTGTGTCGACAGCGCCGCCCACACCACCTTCATCTATGACTTCTACATATTCCCGACCCATCGCGGGCTGGGATATGGCAAGACCGCCATGGCGGTGCTGGAGGCCGAATTGAAGTGCCTTGGCGTCAGCCAGATCAAGCTGAGGGTCGCCCATGACAACCCCAGAGCCAGGGCGCTCTACGAAGAGATAGGCTTTCGCATCACGGGCTACAACATGGCCAAGACGCTGGGTTGATGGCCCCCGTCATCAACCCCCTTCCGTCATGCCATGGCGAGCCGACGCTCACAGCGAGATCCCGGAAAACGACATGAAGCCGAGCGACATCAGCCCCGCCACTATGAAGGTGATGCCGATGCCCCTCAATCCCTCTGGCACGTCCGAATACTTCATCTTCTGGCGCAGGCCGGCGATGGCGACTATGGCCAGCAGCCAGCCGAGCCCGGAGCCAGCCCCGTAGACCACGGATTCGATGAAGTCGTAATCCCGCTGGGCCATGAACATCACCCCGCCGAAGATGGCGCAGTGCACCGTCAACAGCGGCAGATAGATCCCCAGGGCCTGATGGAGCGCCGGGAAATGCTTGTCCAGCACCATCTCCATCACCTGCACCAGGGCCGCCAGCACGCCTATGTAGATGATGAAATCGAGAAAGCTCAGGTCAAACTCCCCCAGGAAGGTGCTGTCCGGGCGCAGTATATGGCGGTAGATCAGGTTGTTGAGGGGGATGGCGATCACCATGACCACCAGCACCGTCATGCCAAGGCCGAAGGCTGTGTTGATGTTCTTCGACACCGCGAGGAAGGTACACATGCCGAGAAAGAAGGCCAGGGCCAGGTTTTCCACAAAGATCGACTGAATAAACAAATTGACGTAATAGTCCATGAAGGCAGCTCACCACGAGATTGTGCAAAGAGAGAGTCCGCCCCTGGCCAGGGGCCAGCGGCAGAAACCGGATGACAGTCAGCACGGGCGCGATCGCAGACGACGGGGGTCGGCGGATCAACAAAAAGGGATCAGCGCCAGAGACGGCGTCGGCGTGCGCCCGGCGAGGCGAGCAGCGCTAGTCGCCCTGGCAGAAGCGAAATTGCAGGTGATGGCAGAGCAGTTGCCGCTGGTGCAGATGACCAAGGCAGTTCGGCCATTGCCTGAGATAGATGAGGGGCAGGAAAAACAGCAGGCCGCAGAGCAGACCGAGGATCTCGTGCTGGAACCAGGCCAGCAGCATCTGGTAGAGATCCGGGTCCCTGGTCCCTTCCAGCCGCCGCCCCTGCTCGACGCTGAGCCGCCACTGGGAGGCGGGAGGCAGGCTGACGCTGTCGGCCAACTCCGATGCGGGAGGCTCGTGCAGCTGCATCGAGGATGTCGATGTCCCCTGGGTCGACAGTGCGGGCGCACCTGGCCCTGCCGCGGCAGAGGCGGCAAGCCACAGCAGGCAGGCGACGGCGATCGCCATCGGCCAGCGCAATGATCGGCCAAGGGGTGGCAAGGGACGGGCTCCTTGAAAAGGCAAGGGGTTGAACGGGGCCGAATATATCACAATTCCCCTTCATATTGAATTTTGGCATCCGCTAACCTGGAAAATTCGATACAAACAACCTGCTTTCTCCACAAAGAGGGCATTTAACGCCCTCAATGAAAACCGCGGGGAACGACTACCATCCTAGACCCTGGGGCCCTATTCTGTGGGGGCATAGCCGAGCCGGCAACAAAAACGGCCACCCCAGGGTGGCCGCTGTCATCGTCAGGGTGGAGTCGCCGCCGGCTCAGAGACCGGCGGCCTCCAGATGCTCCACCAGCAGCTGGACGCTGCGGTTGCCGCGCCACTCGTTGACATCGAGCCGGTAGACCAGCCGCACCCGTTTCACCGAGGCATCGGGCCAGCGCTTGAGATCCACCCCGAAGGCGATGGCATCCACCGCATGGCCGGAATCCGTGGTCAGCATCATCTTGAGGTGCTTCTCCCCCACCAGCCGCTGCGCCACCAGCACGAACTCGCCGTCGAACAGCGGCTCGGGGAAGGCCTGGCCCCAGGGGCCGGAGGCACGAATGAGCTCCGCCAGCTCCAGGCTGAGCTCGTCCGGCAGCAGCTCGCCGTCGGTGAGCAGCACCCCGGTCAGCAGCTCAGGGGTCACCAGCTCGCCGATCACCGCCTCAAATGCGCGACCGAACGCCTCTATATTGACCTTGGGCAGGGTCAGCCCGGCCGCCATGGCGTGGCCGCCAAACTTGCCCATCAGGCCCGGATGGCGGGTATCGAGCAGCTCGAGGGCATCGCGCAGATGTACTCCGGGGATGGAGCGGCCCGAGCCCTTGAGCTCGGTGTCGCTACTCTCGGCAAAGGCGATCACGGGTCTGTAGTACTTCTCCTTGATCTTGGAGGCCACCAGCCCCACCACCCCCTGATGCCACTCGTCCCTGTGCAGCACTATGCCGGAGGGGACTTCACCATCACGAAAACGGATCTGCTCCAGGGTGGCGAGGGCCTCCTGCTGCATCCCCTGCTCTATCTCCTTGCGCTCCTGGTTGAGGCTGTCCATCTCGGCCGCAAGCTGGCGCGCCAGGTTGATGTCATCGCTGAGCAGACAGGCGACCCCGAGGGACATGTCATCCAGGCGACCCACCGCATTGAGGCGGGGCCCCAGGGCAAAGCCGAGATCGGCGGCGCACAGGCGGCGGCCGTCGCGGCCGGAGACATCCACCAGCGCCTGGATGCCGGGGCGGCAACGGCCGGCCCGGATCCGCTGCAAGCCCTGATGCACCAGGATGCGGTTATTGCCATCCAGCGCCACCACGTCGGCGACAGTGCCGAGGGCCACCAGATCCAGATAATCCGCCACGTTGGGGGCACGAATGCCCTGGCGCTCATACCAGCCGCACTGACGCAGGTGGGTGTTGAGGGCCGCCATCAGATAGAAGGCCACCCCGACCCCGGCCAGAGACTTGGAGGGAAAATCGCAGCCACGCTGGTTGGGGTTCACTATCGCATCGGCATCAGGCAGCTCCTGGCCCGGCAGGTGGTGATCGGTAACCAGTACCCGCATTCCGGCCGCCTTGGCCGCCGCCACCCCGGCAATGCTGGAGATGCCGTTGTCCACCGTGATGAGAAACTCGGCGCCCCTGGCCACCGCCAGCTCGACGATTTCGGGGGTGAGGCCGTAGCCGAACTCGAAGCGGTTGGGCACCAGAAAATCGATGTGGCGTCCCCCCATGGCCCGCAGGGCCAGCACGCACAGGGCCGAGCTGGTGGCGCCATCGCAGTCGAAGTCGCCGACGATGAGGATGCGCTGCTGCGCCGTCAGGGCATCCGCCAGCAGGGGCACCGCCTGCTCCATGCCGAACAGGCGCTGGGGCGGCAGCAGCTGACTGGCGCTGCGCTCCAGCAGGGCGGGATCTTCCACCCCGCGGCTGGCGAAGATTTGGCGAAGCAGGGGGTGCAGGGTGGCGGGCAGATGGGAATCATCAACTCGCGGACGACGACGGATTTGCAGGGGCATTGATGTGATCCAGTATCTTGAGCAGTTGTTCGGGGCTCTGATATCCCCGCACCAGATCCCCGTTTGGCAGGACCCAGCTCGGTGACGCCTTGATCCCGAGCCACTGGCTCAGGCCGATATGATGGGCAAGGATCTCATTACATCCGGCCGCAGGCAAACGATCACTGAGGCTGAGTTCACCCAGCAGCGCGGGATCGCACCAGAGCGCCTGCGTCTCGGCCAGTTCGGCGAAGGGGGTAGCCAGGGGCAGCAACTGCACGCTCACCCCCCTGGCCTGCAACTGGGGCAGCTCGTCCAGCACGGCGTGACAGCGGCGACAGCCGAGATCGGTAAACAGGGTCACCTGGTAGCGCTCGTTCGGCGCCTTGAGCCAGAGTCGCGCCTCGCCTACCTGCGCCAGCGCCAGCCGGCGTTGCTGCTGCTGGCTGAGGCGAGTGAGGTTTTGCATGTCGTGGGCCAGATCCAGCATGGAGCCCTGCAACACATAGTTTCCCCTGGCATCGCTATAGAGCAGCCCCTGGGCTGTGCCCAGCAGATAGAGCCCGGGCACCGGGGTCTCGTCCACCAGGAAGACCTGCACCCCGAGGCGCTGTCCTATGGTCTGTTTCAACAGCTGGGGATCCATCCCCGCGCTGGCAGCAAAGGTGCACAGCAGCATCATTCCCAGCAGTAAATGTCGCACTTGATGACTCACCTGGCATGATTGAATGGATTCATAAGGTAACTCAGTGCACATCCTTGCCCCAACCTCTTAATTAGCGATTGATTAATAGAGTGGATCGCAAAAAAATCCCGATCTGACAGGTTGCCAATCGGGCTTGAGCCCCGCAAGCTAATCAGGACGACGGGAGACATCATGGTCATCCCTCTGTTTTATTGATGTTTTATTATCCAGATTCGACGTGCGGCCTGACCTCACGCCGTCCATTTTTAGGGGGAAAAATGAGTCTGATTCAAGAGTTCAAGGCCTTTGCGGCCAGAGGCAACGTCATCGACATGGCGGTCGGTATCATCATAGGTGCCGCCTTCGGCAAGATAGTCTCCTCCTTCGTGGGTGACGTCATCATGCCGCCCATCGGTCTCATCCTGGGGGGGGTGGACTTCAGCGATCTGGCAGTCACCCTGAAGGCCGCCGAAGGTGACATCCCTGCCGTGGTCATCGCCTACGGCAAGTTCATCCAGACCATCATCGACTTCCTGATCATCTCCTTCGCCATCTTCATGGGGCTCAAGGCCATCAACACCCTGAAGAAGAAGCAGGAAGAGGCCGCCGCCCCGGCCGGCCCCACCAAGGATCAGGAGTTGCTGACCGAAATCCGCGATTTGCTCAAATCCCAGCAGGGGAAATAGACGCCATCTCCTGTCGTGCAGTGATGAAAAAACCGCCATCTGGCGGTTTTTTATTGGCGGCGGCACGGATCAGGCCCGGGGATGGTGCTCCCCATGGAGCGCCTTGAGCCGCTCGTTGGCCACATGGGTGTAGATCTGGGTGGTGGAGAGATCCGCGTGCCCCAGCAGCATCTGCACCACCCGCAGATCGGCGCCGTGGTTGAGCAGATGGGTGGCGAAGGCGTGGCGCAGGGTGTGGGGGGAGAGCTCCCCCCTGATCCCCGCCCGCTGGGCATAGAGCTTGATGCGATGCCAGAAGGTCTGGCGGGTCATCATCCTGGCCTGCTTGGAGGGGAAGACCACGTCCGAGCTGGTGCCCCCCAGCAGCAGGGTGCGCCCCTCCCGGTAGTAGCGCTCCAGCCAGTACACCGCCTCCTCCCCCATGGGCACCAGCCGCTCCTTGTTGCCCTTGCCCACCACCCGCACCAGCCCCTGGCGCAGGCTAACATGCTCGGCGGTGAGCCCCACCAGCTCGGAGACCCGCAGCCCGGTGGCATAGAGCAACTCGAGCATCGCCTTGTCCCGCAGCTCCAGCGGATCGTCCACCAGGGGCGCCGTGAGCAGCGCATCCACCTCGGCCTCGCTGAGATCCGAGGGCAGCTTCTTGGGCAGCTTGGGCCCCTCCAGCAGCACTGTCGGGTCGTCGCTGCGCAGCTTCTCGCGATTGAGATACTGATAGAAGCGGCGCAGGGCCGAGAGGAAGCGGGCCGTGCTGCTCGCCGCAAACTGCTGGTCCACCCGCCAGGCGAGGTAGTGCTGGATGTCATCCATCCCCGCCAGCAGCAGGGAGCCACCCTGACCATCGAGCCAGAGGGCAAACTTTTCCAGATCCGTGCGATAGGAGCTCACCGTATTGTCGGACAGCCCCCGCTCCAGCCAGAGGGCATCGAGGAAGGGCTCGATCAGGGGATGGTTGTGCACGGCAGGGGCAGGCTTGGTCATGGGGTGTCGGTCTTGGGCAAACGGTGGCCCATTGTAGCCTGCCAGGCCGGCGCATACACCAGGGGCAGGCACACCAGGCGGTGAAGCGCGAGGGGCAATCTGCTAGACTGGCGCCCTCACTCGGGCGGTCCGACCCCATGGTTGCCCGACACCCCCTTGCCTACTGCGATCAAGAGAAGAGCGATGAAGATAGGTTTGTTTTACGGCTCCACCACCTGCTACACCGAGATGGCCGCCGAGAAGATCCGCGCCCTCATTGGCCCCGAGCTGGTTGATCTCCACAACATCAAGGACGTGCCCCTGGCCCGCATGCAGGAGTACGACATCCTGATCCTCGGCATCTCCACCTGGGACTTCGGCGAGCTGCAGGAAGACTGGGAATCCCGCTGGGAAGATATCAAGGATGTGCCTCTGGAAGGGCGCATCATCGCCCTGTTCGGCATGGGCGATCAGCTGGGGTACGGCGAGTGGTATCAGGATGCCCTCGGCCTGCTGCACGATCAGCTGGTGCCCAAGGGGGTCAGGCTGGTGGGTTACTGGCCCAACGAAGGGTACGAGTTCGATGCTTCCAAGGCGCTGATCGACGATGGCCGTCACTTCGTCGGCCTGGCTCTCGACGACGCCAACCAGTACGACCAGACCGAATCCCGCATCGAGCAGTGGGTCGACCAGATATTAAGCGAGATCCACGAGCTGCTCTGAGTCAGGTAGCTTGCATCTTCGATGATCCCTTGGATGCGGAGCGACGATGGCCATCATCTTGTCGTCGGCCTGACTCTCGATGACGCCAACCAGTACGACCAGAGCGGATCCCGCATCGAGCAGTGGGTCGACCAGATATTAAGCGAGATCCACGAGCTGCTCTCAGCCCGCCAGGTGGTACCAAAAAGCATCGACGGTTCGGCTCCCTCATCGCTCCTCGAAAGCGACGTTGATCTCCCCTGCCGGCAGCCAGCCACACTGGCTGCCGGTCGCAGTTATCGCACCGATTCTCTCAATCGGTATCATCGCATGACGCTATAGCGACTTTTTTGTGCTGGTCTGCAACAATGCAACCGACACCCCATAACACAATCAGAACGGGTGTCGGAAGCAAACAGGAAACAGACCAGAAAAGGAAATTCTATGACCTCATTCTCCCTGTTGGCCCCCACCATAGCCCGCGACGTGCTCGATCACGCCCTGGCGCTGGGTGCCGACTTCGCCGAGCTGTTTGTGGAGCGCAAGCGCCGCAGCCAGCTCAGCCTGCTCTCCAGCCAGATAGAGAACATCAGCGGTGGCCTCGATTTCGGCATAGGCGTGCGCCTGTGCTACGGCCACAAGGTGCTCTACGGCTACACCAACCTCGCCAGCCGCGAGGAGCTGCTGCGCATCGTCACCCTGCTGGCGGCCAAGGACAGGCGTGACCCCGTGGTCACCGCCACCGCCTTCGACTTCACCCGCTTGACCGATCGCAATCCGGTGGCCCTGCCGCTCTCGGCCGACAAGCTGCTGGAGCAGAAGATCGCCTACCTGCACGCCATGGATGCCGTGGCTCGCGCCGAGAGCAGCAAGGTGAGCCAGTTCTCCGGCAACGTGCTGGGCTGGGAGCAGGAGGTGGAGATCTTCAACAGCGAAGGACTCCAGGTGGCAGATCGCCGCCACTACAACCGCATCATGGCCCAGACCATCGCCCTGGACGGGGGCGAGCAGAGCGTGGGCTACGAGGCCCCCGGTGCCCTGATGGGCTGGGAGCATGCCGATCGCATCGATCCGCGGGAGCTGGCCCTCACCGCCACCCGTCAGGCGCTGGTGAAGCTGGGTGCAGCCCCCTGCCCGAGCGGCAAGCTGCCGGTCATCATGGAGAGCGGCTTTGGCGGCGTCATCTTCCACGAGGCCTGCGGTCACCTGCTGGAGACCACCTCGGTGGCCAAGAAGGCCTCGGTATTCCACGACAAGATGGGCCAGCTCATCGCCAATCCGGCGGTCAGCGCGGTGGACGAGGGCTTGCAGAGCAACGCCTGGGGCTCCATCAACGTCGATGACGAGGGAATGGCGACCCAGCACACCCAGCTCATCAAGGAGGGCGTGCTCACCGGCTTCCTGGTGGACAGAATGGGGGCCATCAAGACCGGCCATGCCCGCACCGGTTCCGGGCGACGCGAGTCCTACAAGTTCGCTCCCACCTCGCGCATGCGCAACACCTATATCGAGCCGGGCAACCACAGCCTGGACGATATGCTGGCCACGGTCGAGCACGGCATCTACGCCAAGAAGATGGGGGGCGGCTCGGTGCAGCCGGGCACGGGCGAGTTCAACTTCAACGTGCAGGAGGCCTACCTCATCGAGCACGGCAAGATAACCCGGCCCCTCAAGTCGGCGACCCTGATCGGCACAGGCCCGCAAGTGCTGAAAGAGATCTCCATGGTGGGACGCAATCTGGCGCTGGCCGCCGGCATGTGCGGCTCCATCTCGGGCTCTGTGCCCACCTCGGTGGGCCAACCGGCTCTCAAAGTGGACAACATTCTGGTGGGAGGGAACGCCTGATGAGCCAGCTCGACATGAACCAACTGCTTGCACGCCTGCTGGACAAGGTCGCCGATTTGGACGCCGAGGCAGATGTCATCGCCAACCAGGAGAAAGCCTTCTCCCTCAAGGCCGACAAGGGCGAGCTCGGCGAATACAAGGTCACCAGCAGCCAGCAGATAGGCATTCGCCTCATCAAGGAGGGCCGGGTCGGCATCGCCTACTCGGAATCCCTCGATGAGCCGGCGCTGGATGCCATGGTGCAGGATGCGCTCGATGCCAGCCGCTTCGCCAAGGTGGACCCGGATCAGCGCATCACTGTGCAGCAGAGCCGGCTCACCACCGACTGCGCCGAGATACACCAGGCCGACACCACGGCGGTGGAAGAGAAGATCGCCCTGGCCCTGCGTCTCGAATCGGACATGCTGGCCCTGCCGGACGTGACCGGCGCCCCCTACAACGGCTTCTTCGAAGGGGAGAGCCGCCTCTGGCTCGCCAACAGCCAGGGCACGTTCTGCGAACATCAGGAATTCAGCGTCGGTTGCCACAGCTCCGCCCTCATCGAGCGGGAGGGGCGCCAGTCCATGCACTACCAGGGACAATATGCACGGCGCTTCGACGAGCTGGAGAGCCAGCCCCTCATCCGGCAGATCCACGCCGTGGCCGACGGCCTGCTGATGGGTGAGGCGGTGCCGAGCGGTCGCTACAGCGTACTCTTCAGCACCAACTGCTTTGCCAGCCTGTTTGGCTGCTTCCAGGGGGCGCTGTCGGGCAAGTGGGCCCAGCAGGGGATCAACCCCTGGCGCGGCAAATTGGGGCAAAACGTGGCCTCCCGCTGGCTCACCCTGGAGAGCCGGGCCTATATGCCGGGGGGCATGAACATCAAGGCGTTCGATGGCGAGGGGGCGGCTACCTCGGATCTGCTGCTGATTGGCGAAGGGGAGCTGAAGACCCTGCTGCACAACAGCGCCACCGCCCGCCACTTTGGGGTGGCGAGCAATGGCTCGGCGGCCCGCAGTGCCCGCAGCGCCCTGGATGTGACCGCCCGCCACCTGGTGTTTGGCACAGGCCCTCACAGCGAGGGCGAGGTGCAGAGCGGCGACTATCTGGAGCTGCTCAAGCTGGACGGTCTGCACTCCGGTGCCGATGCGGTGAGCGGCGACTTCTCGTTCGGCGCGTCAGGGTTCCTGTGCCGGGACGGTGTACGCGTCCAGCCGGTGCGCGGCATCACGGTCGCGGGCAACTTCTACCGTCTGCTCGGGGAGCTGGAAGCGGTCGGCAACCGGCTGCACCACAACGATGGCAAGGGCTTCTATGCCCCCCTCATCCGTTTCGGTGGCTTGAATGTCGCAGGCAAATGACAACCAATGAATGACAAGGCGCTCTATGCTCCTTCATCCATCCGTTTCGGTGGCGTGAATGTCGCAGGCAAGTGACAACCAATGGATGACAAGGCGTTCTATGCGCCTCCATCCATCCGTTTCGGCGGTTTGAATGTCGCAGGCAAGTGACAGCCAATGGATGACAAGGCGCTCTATGCTCCTCAATCCATCCGTTTCGGTGGCTTGAATGTCGTAGGCAAGTGACAGCCAATGGATGACAAGGCGCTCTATGCTCCTCAATCCATCCGTTTCGGTGGCTTGATTGTCGCAGGCAAGTGACTGTATATAGAGGGAAAATCGGTTATCTTCCCCATCCAAAAGCGGCGCCATCAGGCGCCGCTTTTTCATTGATGGCGTCTCTCATCCCCCACTCCTAACCTCTAAGAACCAGTCCAAGACCTGTCGCGAGACCGTCAGCAAGGTAAAGAGCTGCGCATGAGCCTTGATCACGGTCTCGCAGCAAGATCGCAGATTGATTCCAAGAGCCGCCGGTCGCCTCGGCCGGAACATGCTGGAGAATACGAAGATGGACAACACCCTGGTCTGGGCCGACATTCCGACGCGGGATCTGGATCGCGCCATGGACTTCTACTCGGCCCTGCTCGATGTGCAGGTCACCCCCATACAGGAGGAGGAGATGCGCTTTGCCATGCTGCGCTACGATGGCAGCAACGCGGCGGCCTGTCTCGGCCCCATGGACAAATACCACCAGCCCGGTGGCGCCGGTCCCCTCATCTATCTCTCCCTGGGTGACAGGCTGCAGGAGGCCGAGCAGCTGGTTCCCCGGCTCGGCGGGCGGGTGCTCGAACCCCTGCATTCCATCGGCAGCGGCCACGGCTCCCGGGTCATCATCGAGGATACCGAAGGCAACTGGCTGGCCCTCTATGCCCCGCCCGCTCCTTGAGCCGCATAAACAATAACGGCGACCCTGGGGTCGCCGTTATTGTTACCTGACACCAATCAGAAGCGATCAGGCTTCGGGATTGAGGCGGGTCGGCATGCCGGTACGCTGTTCCAGCACCTGCTTGACCACGTTGGAGTCGCTGTCCATGTGGGCGATGAAGCGGGTGGTGGCCGGGGTCATGGGGAGCGGTACCGAGGCGGTGGAGTTGAACTCCTCCTCGGTGCGCGACAGCGGCTCGTGCACTTCCATGTAACGACCGCCATCCGGCTCGACCGTGGTCTTGACCGGCTGGTTGACGAACTGGACGCGGGTACCGACCGGCACGTTGTCGAACAGGTACTTGATGTCATCGGCGCGCAGACGCACGCAGCCGCTGCTCACCCGCAGGCCGATGCCGAAGGTGGCGTTGGTGCCGTGGATGGCGTACAGGTTGCCGATATAGAGGGCGTGCAGGCCCATGGGGTTGTCCGGACCGGCCGGCCAGACCGCAGGCAGTGTCTTGCCCTGGGCGGCGTAGCGGCGACGGATGTTCTCGGTCGGAGTCCAGGTCGGGTTGGCGCGCTTGCGCTCCACCTTGGTGATCCAGTTCTCCGGGGTGTTGACCCCCAGCTGGCCGATGCCGATGGGCAATACCTGCACCACGTTCTTGCCTTTCGGGTAGTAGTAGAGACGCATCTCGGCCACGTTGATGACGATCCCCTCGCGCGGCGCATTCGGCAGGATCAGCTGATGCGGAATGGTCAGCTTGCTGCCCGGCGTCGGCAGATAGGGGTCGACGCCCGGGTTCGCTTCCATGATGTTGGTCAGGCCCAGCTGGAAGTCGGCGGCGATCTGCTCCAGCGGACGGTTGTCCGCGGGCACCACGTATTCCTGGTTCTCACCGATCAGACGGCTGTTGGCGGCCGGCAGCGCGTATTCAACGGCGGCGGCCTGCTGGCTGACCAGGGTCAGAGTGCAAAAAAGGGCCGAAGCGGCAATGCGAAGGGGATTCATAAAATTCCTGTATGGTTTCCTGTACCTGTTGGCCTGAAGCCGGTTCATCCTCGGTCTGTCCCTTGTCACGAGTCACGCTCGCCCGAGGCCAATACCGAGCGCGCATTCTTTCCCGAGTCGGACAAAATTTCAACTTGAAGAGGGGGCTTTTTCACGGAAAAGATCCATTCTCCCCCCAACAATCGGCCGTATCGGGTGCCTGTTACCCTAACATCGCCAATCTGAGCACAAAATGAACATGCATCCGGCCCGCCACCCTAGCGCCAAATTGCATGATGGCGCCGTCACGAGTACAATCTCGCACCCCTTTTATCAGGAGTATCGAGTCATCTCGTGCTCTGGGTGTACCTCATCGGGTGGCCGTGCGTCGAGTACGGTCGCACCATGCCGATGACCCTATACGGCGCCATCAGGTGGCGCCGTCCTGATTTGCAATCAGACAGAAAGAGTCCAACATGTTCAGACCAGAATTGCTCTCCCCCGCCGGGACCCTCAAGAATATGCGTTACGCCTATGCCTATGGCGCCGACGCCGTCTATGCGGGCCAGCCGCGCTACAGCCTGCGGGTGCGCAACAACGAATTCGATCACGAGAATCTGCAGCTCGGCATCAACGAGGCCCATGCCCTGGGCAAGCAGTTCTATGTGGTGGCCAACATCCAGCCCCACAACTCCAAGCTCAAGACCTTCATCCGCGACATGCGCCCCGTGGTGGACATGAAGCCGGATGCGCTGATCATGTCCGACCCCGGTCTCATCATGATGATGCGCGAAGCCTTCCCGGACATGCCCATCCACCTCTCGGTGCAGGCCAACGCGGTCAACTGGGCCACGGTGAAGTTCTGGCATCAGATGGGCCTGACCCGCGCCATCCTCTCGCGCGAACTGTCGCTCGACGAGATCGAAGAGATCCGCATGCAGGTGCCCGAGATGGAGCTGGAAGTCTTCGTCCACGGGGCGCTGTGCATGGCCTACTCGGGCCGCTGCCTGCTCTCCGGCTACATCAACAAGCGTGACCCCAACCAGGGCACCTGCACCAACTCCTGCCGCTGGGAGTACAAGGTGCATGAGGGCAAGGAAGATGACGTGGGCCAGATTGTCCACCGTCAGGAGCCCATCGCCGTGCGCCCGGACAACACCCTGGGGCTCGGCAAGCCGAGCGATGCCCTGGTGCTGCTGGAAGAGTCCAACCGCCCCGGCGAGTACATGACGGCGTTCGAGGACGAGCACGGCACCTACATCATGAACTCCAAGGATCTGCGCGCCGTCGAGCACGTGGAGCGCCTGACCAAAATGGGCGTTCATTCGCTGAAAATCGAAGGCCGCACCAAGTCCTTCTACTACTGCGCCCGCACCGCCCAGGTCTATCGCAAGGCCATCGACGATGCGGTCGCCGGTCGTCCGTTCGATCCGACCCTGATGGGCACCCTCGAGAACCTGGCCCACCGTGGCTATACCGAGGGCTTCCTGCGCCGTCACAACCACAGCGAGTACCAGAACTACGACTACGGCTACTCCGTCTCCGACACCCAGCAGTTCGTCGGCGAGATCACCGGTCGCCAGGGCGACATGGTGGAAGTGGAAGTGAAGAACAAGTTCCTGGTGGGCAACAGCCTGGAGCTGATGACCCCCCAGGGCAACGTCAGCTTCAACCTGGAGCAGATGCAGAACCGCAAGGGCGAGCTTATCGACACCGCGCCGGGCAACGGCCACGTGGTCTATGTGCCCGTCCCCAAGGAGATCGACGTCAACTACGGCATACTGCTGCGCAACCTGGGCGATCGCCAGGACACCCGTCAGCCCCACTCGGCGGCCTGAGATGGCGCTGCTCATCACCGACAAGTGCATCAACTGTGACATGTGCGATCCCGAGTGTCCGAACCAGGCCATCAGCCTGGGGGAGAAGATCTACGAGATAGATCCCAGTCGCTGCACCGAGTGCGTCGGCCACTATGAGAAGCCCACCTGCATCAGTGTCTGCCCTATCGACTGCATCATCTGGGATCCCGCTCACGTGGAGACCGAAGAGCAACTGATGGACAAGTTTGTGCTGATGCACCGGCAGTAGTGCCGGACCTGCGGGCCATCCAGAAATAGAAAAAGCCGGGCATGCCCGGCTTTTTCTATTGCGCTACAGCCCACTCAGGGCTTGACCAGCTTCTGCAGCGCCTCAAGCTCGCGCTGGGCTTCCAGCAGCTCGGCCTGGGATGCCTCCAGCTTGGCCTGCTTCTTGGCGATCTTGTCCGGCTTGCCCGAGACCCGGGCGCTCTGCAGATCCGCCAGACGCTCCTCCACCTCTTGCTTCTGCTTGGCCACCTTTCGCTGCTGCTCCTCGAGGAGCCCGGCATCGGTGCAATGGGTCTCGATGTTGCGCAGGGCCTGCTCCAGGCCCGCCACCTGCTGCGCGTTATCGTGCGCCCGGGCGAAGCTCAACTGCTCGGTCACTGCCTGATGCCTGGCCTTGCAGCCGACGTTTTCACTGCCATAGGCCTGTCCGGCCAACAGCAATAATCCTATTCCGGCGATCTTCCACATAACGACCTCTTTGCTCTGTCATACTGGATGGCCGCCTATGAAACCTGACTCATACCCCGAGGTCAAGGCACAGGGAAAGGGCTACGACAGAGTTTGCACTGGGTCATGCCGCCGCCATGCCGGCGACGCTACAATGCCCCTTTCAACCCGGAGAGTCCCATGAAGCAACAGATCGTCATCATCGCCAACGGTGCCCCCTATGGCAGCGAAACCCTGTTCAATGCCCTGCGCCTGGGGATAGCCCTCAACGAGCAGGAAGACATCGACCTGAAACTCTTCCTGATGTCAGACGCAGTCAGCGCCGCCCTGGCGGGCCAATCCCCCGCCGAGGGTTACAACCTGCGCCAGATGCTGGAGATCCTGCTGGCCCAGGACACCCGGATCCGGCTGTGCAAGAGCTGCACGGATGCGCGGGGCATCACGGCCCTTCCCCTCATCGAGGGCATAGAGGTAGGCACCCTGCCCCTGCTGGCCCAGTGGACACTGGCGGCCGACAAGGTGCTGACCTTCTAGAGATCAGGGCTCGGCCCGGACCAGCGCAGGGCGTGAGGTCCGGGTACTCAGGCCATAGAGCATCAGGATCGCCAGGCAGAGCAGCGCCATGCAGCCATAGAGCCAGCTGCCCCCCCAGTTGGCCAGGATCCAGCCCCCCAGCAGGGCGCCGATGGCGATCCCGAGCCCGGACATGGAAGCCGCCCCGAAGTAACTGCCCTTGAGGTGCTCCGGCGCCATCTGATCGACCAGCACATTGAGCAGCGGGAACAGGATGCACTCGCCGATGCTGAGCAGGATCACCGCCACTATCCAGTGCCACCAGATAGCGGTATCCCCGAGCGCGAACTGCAGCTGGGCGCTGAGGAAGAAGGCGACCCCGAGCTGCAGTCGGCGCTTGATAGACCAGTTGGCAGTCAAGTGCAGCAGCGGGAACTGCAGGATCACTATGGTCAGCGCATTGGTGCTCACCAGCCAGCCGATGAGGCGCTCCACCTCAGGGGTCCCCGCCCGGGTCAGGTACTGGATGAGCGGTGACTCGAACTGGGCATAGACCAGCATCAGCAGCATGTTGGCCATCGTCAGCAGCAGGAAGCCCCTGTCCTGCCAGAGCACCCGCAGCACGGCGCGCATGCCCGGGCCGGCGGCATGGCTTGGCTGACAGGCGGCCAGTCGAAAACCGACGAAGAAGATGAAGCCGAGCAGCAGATAGCTGGCACTGAGCAGCAGGAAGGTCTCCTGCCGTGCGCTCAGGCCGTAGCTGACCCCGAGCAGGGGACCGATGGCCGCCCCCAGGTTGAGCAGAAAGTAACGCAGGTGCAGCGCCAGCTCGCGGGCCTTGGGCTCGGCCAGGCTGTCGGCCATCAACGCCTTGCCAGGGGAATCGATGAGCCCGTAGGAGAGTCCGCTGCCGATCACCCCGAGAGCCAGCCAGATCACCTGATGGGAGAGGCCGAGCAGGGCGACGCTCAGGGCGGACACCAGGCAGCCGAACAGCAGTATGTTGCGCCGCCCCCATTTGTCCGACAGCCAGCCGCCATAGAAGCTGACCAGGGTGGAGAGGGCCGCCGTGGCCCCCAGGATGAGGCCGATCAGGGTCGCCGACAGCCCGTAGTCGCGATAGAGCAGGATGGAGAGAAAGGGCCAGACCATGAAGAAGGTGGTGCGCACCATGAAGGTGCCCAGGATGACGATCCAGACTAACGGGGGAAACTGCCTGAGATAGGCCCATGACATGCTGCACTTCCTTTTGACAACGTGACGGCGAGTCGTCCCTTATAGCAATTGGCGCCAAAAGGAACAAGGCATCTTCTCTCTGGTCTCCACAGGCAGACAGGCACAAAAAAGCCGACCCTGAGGTCGGCTCTTCACAGAACGGGTGCCTTATTCGGCAGCCGGCTCTTCGGCAACGGCCACGTCGGCAACCGGGGCGACGGCTTCGGTCGGTGCATTCGCTTCCTTGATGGAGAGACGCACGCGGCCCTGACGGTCCACTTCCAGTACCTTCACCTTCACCACGTCGCCGATCTTCAGGAAGTCGGCCACGTTCTGCACGCGGGCATCGGTGATCTGGGAGATGTGCACCAGACCGTCTTTACCCGGCAGTATGTTGACGAAGGCGCCAAAATCGGCCAGACGCACAACCTTGCCTTCATAGATGCGGTTCACTTCGATCTCGGCGGTGATGGCCTCGATGCGACGGATGGCTTCCATGGCGGCTTCGTTGGCAACGGCAGAGATGCGGACGGTACCGTCATCATCCAGCTCGATGTTGGTGCCGGTCTCTTCGGTCAGGGCACGGATCACGGAACCGCCCTTGCCGATGACATCCTTGATCTTCTCGGGATTGATCTTGATGGTGTGGATGCGCGGGGCGAAATCGGAGATTTCGGCACGGGGAGCCTGGATCGCTTCGTCCATGACCTTCAGGATGTGCAGGCGAGCGCCACGAGCTTGCTTGAGGGCAATCTCCATGATCTCTTTGGTGATGCCTTCGATCTTGATGTCCATCTGCAGCGCGGTGATACCCTGGGTAGTACCGGCCACCTTGAAGTCCATGTCGCCCAGGTGATCTTCGTCACCCAGGATGTCGGACAGCACCACGAAACCTTCTTCTTCCTTCACCAGACCCATGGCGATACCGGCAACGGAGGCCTTGATCGGCACACCCGCGTCCATCAGCGCCAGGGAAGAACCACAGACGGAGGCCATGGAGGAGGAACCGTTGGATTCGGTGATTTCAGAGACCACGCGCACCACGTACGGGAACTCGGCGGCGCTCGGCATCACGGCAGCAACGCCGCGCTTGGCCAGACGACCGTGACCGATTTCACGACGCTTGGGGCTGCCCATCATGCCGGTCTCGCCGACGCAGTACGGCGGGAAGTTGTAGTGCAGCATGAAGCGGTCGGCACGGTGGCCAGACAGCTCGTCGATGTTCTGGGCGTCACGCTCGGTACCCAGGGTCGCAACCACGATGGCCTGAGTCTCGCCACGGGTGAACAGGGCGGAGCCGTGAGCGCGCGGCAGGATGCCGGTGCCGACGGACAGGGCGCGGATCATTTCCGGATCGCGACCATCGATGCGCGGCTCGCCACGGACCACACGGCCACGGACGATGCGGCTTTCCAGGCTGTGGAACTCTTCGCCGATCTTCTTGGCATCTTCTTCCACGCCGGAGGCGATGACCTGCTCGACCACGCGCGCCTTGATGGCACCGATGGCGGCGTAACGCACTGCCTTCTCGGTGATGCGGTAGGCTTCACCCAGTTCGGCGGTCGCCAGCTCGGCAACCTTGGCTTTCAGCGCTTCGTTGACGGCAGGCGGGGTCCAGTCCCAGGGCTGGGTACCCACGTCGGCGGCAAATTCGTTGATGGCGTTGATCACCACCTGCATCTGCTCGTGGCCATAGACCACGGCGCCCAGCATCACCTCTTCGGACAGGATGGCCGCTTCGGATTCCACCATCAGCACCGCGTTGGCGGTACCGGCAACCACCAGGTCCAGATCGCTCTGGGGCAGTTCGGTGGTGGTCGGGTTCAGCACGTACTGACCGTTCATGTAACCCACGCGGGCAGCAGCAATGGGGCCGCCGAACGGGATACCGGAGATGGCCAGGGCAGCAGAGGCACCGATCATGGCAACGATGTCGGGGGACACGGCCGGGTTCACGGACATGACGGTGGCAACCACCTGAACCTCATTGAGGAAGCCTTCCGGGAACAGCGGACGAATAGGACGGTCGATCAGGCGGGAGATGAGGGTCTCACCTTCGCTCGGACGGCCTTCACGACGGAAGAAACCACCCGGGATACGACCAGCAGCATAGGTACGCTCCTGATAGTTGACGGTCAGCGGGAAGAAATCACGGCCGTGATCGGCCTCTTTCTTGCCGACGACGGTCACAAATACGCAGGTATCGTCCATGCTGACCATGACGGCCGCAGTGGCTTGACGGGCCATCACACCGGTTTCCAGGGTGACGGTGTGTTGACCGTACTGGAATGACTTTACAATAGGATTCACGTGAATTTCCTTTTTACAATTTGGCGCTTTAAATTCGCGTGCAAGTATACTTGATTCGCATCAAAAGGTAAGCGGTGGCACGCATTCTGTGAGGCAGGCAACGGTTTGCCGCGCGATAAAAATGATCCATAAAAAAGGGGAACCTCACGGTTCCCCTTTTTCGCGAAATCTGATGGTCGATTAACGACGCAGACCCAGCTTGGCGATCAGAGCAGCGTAACGCTGAACGTCTTTACGCTTCAGGTAGTCCAGCAGCTTGCGACGCTGGGAAACCATGCGCAGCAGACCGCGACGACCGTGGTGATCCTTGGCGTGCTCCTTGAAGTGACCTTGCAGATGGTTGATCTGGGCAGTCAGCAGGGCAACCTGCACTTCGGGGGAACCGGTGTCGTTGGCGCAACGAGCGTTGTCAGCAACGATGGAAGCTTTGATCTCAGCATTTAGAGACATGGTATTACTCCAGTAGAGTGTTTAAAGGTTCACAGCCAATCTCTAATTCAGCCGTGAAATGAGGGCGGTATCATAATCGCAGCCGCCCCTTTTCGCAACGATAAAGAGGAGCGAGCTGCATGCGCCCTGGCCGGTGAGCCAGGGCGATACCGCCAGAGGATCACTCCTCGTCGCGATCGTCGTGATAACGCACCAGCCGCTTGGGGGCGACCCGCCCTTCGTCGTCGATCTCGCCGACGCCGATGAACTCGCGCTCAGGACCCACCGTCATGCGGACCTGGCCGCTTTGCGGCGCACCCGCCACCTGCACGGCCTGGCCCTGGTTCACATAGGCGGCCACGGCCGTCAGCATGTTCACCTCGGGCAGGGACGCCACTGCGGTATCCATCGGCAGCAGCAGGGGATCCAGCTGCTCCCGTGGCGGAATGCTCTCGGCCTTGGCCTGCTCGAAGATGCACTCGAGCTGCTCCAGGGTCAGCATCCGATCATACGGATAGCTGGCCACCTGGGTGCGACGCAGCTGGGTGACGTGGGCGCCACAGCCCAGCACTTCGCCGAGATCGTCCACCAGGGAGCGGATGTAGGTGCCCTTGCTGCAGTGCACCTCGAGACGCACCTCATCCCCTTCGAAACTCAGCAGTTTGAGCTCGAATACGGTGATGGGACGGGCTTCCCGCTCGATCTCTATGCCTTCACGGGCGTACTCGTAGAGCGGACGACCGTTGTGCTTGAGAGCGGAGTACATGGACGGCACCTGCATGATGGGGCCGCGGAACTGGTCCAGCGCCTCGATCAGGGTACCCACGGCCACGTTCACCGGACGGGTGGAGACCACCTCGCCGTCGGAGTCGCTGGTGTTGGTGCGCTCGCCCAGCTTGGCGGTCACCTCATAGCGCTTGTCCGCCTCCAGCAGATACTGGGAGAACTTGGTGGCCTCGCCCAGGCAGATCGGCAACATGCCGGTCGCCAGGGGATCCAGGGCGCCGGTGTGGCCGGCCTTGGCCGCGTTGTAGATCCGCTTGACCTTCTGCAACACATCGTTGGAAGTCAGACCGGTCGGCTTGTCCAGCAGCAGGATACCGTGTACGTCACGGCCCTTGAAACGACGTCTTCGAGACATCTCAGGCTTTGTCCTCAGTAGTATCATCCGGTGCGGCTTCGTCTTCTTCACGACCGGCTTCGGTCATGCGACGCTTGTCTTCACGCACAGTGTTGGTCACCAGGTTGGAGAGGCGCATCCCCTCGACCAGAGTCTGGTCGTAGTAGAAACGCAGCTCCGGCACCACCCGCAGACGCATGGCGCTGCCAAGCAGGCTGCGAATGTAACCGGCCGCCTCGGTCAGGCCCTTGAGCCCTTCCGCGATACGCTCGGCGTCATTCTCCAGCTGCAGGAAGGTGACGTAAATCTTGGCATAGTTGAGGTCCTTGGACACTTCCACGTCGGAGACGGTCACCATGCCGATGCGCGGGTCTTTCACCTCGCGCTGCAGGATCAGCGCGATTTCACGCTGGATCTGCTGCCCGACCCGACGGGTCCGGCTGAATTCTCTGGCCATATTCTATCCTGCGATAAAAGGGGGCCGCAGCCCCCTATTTGTTCTAACGCTCGGCTTACAGAGTCCGCTGAATTTCAATGGTCTCGTAAACTTCGATCTGGTCGCCTTCGCGCACGTCGTTGTAGTTCTTGACCGCGATACCACACTCGTAACCGTTGCGGACCTCGTTGACGTCATCCTTGAAGCGACGCAGGGATTCCAGCTCGCCTTCATAGATAACCACGTTGTCACGCAGAACGCGAATACGGTTGGAACGCTTGACCACACCTTCGGTGACCATACAGCCGGCAACGGCGCCGAACTTCGGTGACTTGAAGACGCTACGGACTTCAGCCAGACCGATGATCTCCTGACGATACTCAGGGGCCAGCTTGCCGCTCATGGCCTGCTTCACTTCGTCGATCAGGTCATAGATGACGGAGTAGTAACGCAGATCCAGGCTCTCGGATTCGATGACCTTGCGCGCAGAAGCGTCGGCACGGACGTTGAAGCCCACCAGGATGGCGCTGGAAGCAGCCGCCAGGGTAGCGTCGGTTTCGGTGATACCACCGACCCCGGAACCCACGATCTTGACCTTGACTTCGTCGGTGGAGAGCTTGACCAGCGCATCGCAGATCGCTTCCACAGAACCCTGTACGTCGGCCTTGATCACCACGTTCACTTCGGACACTTCGCCCTCGGTCATGTTGGCGAACATGTTTTCCAGCTTGGCCTTCTGCTGGCGAGCCAGCTTGACTTCGCGGAACTTGCCCTGACGATAGAGAGCCACTTCACGGGCCTTCTTCTCATCACGCACGACGGTGGCTTCGTCACCGGCAGAGGGAACACCGGACAGACCCAGGATTTCCACCGGCAGGGACGGACCCGCTTCCTTGATCTCGCGACCCAGTTCGTCACGCATGGCGCGAACACGGCCGTATTCGAGACCACAGAGCACGATGTCACCCTGACGCAGGGTACCTTCTTGTACCAGTACGGTGGCAACCGGGCCACGACCCTTGTCCAAGAAGGATTCGATCACGACGCCGTTGGCCATGCCATCGACGACCGCTTTCAGCTCCAGCACTTCGGACTGGATCAGGATGGCTTCCAGCAGCTCGTCGATGCCTTCGCCGGATTTGGCGGAGACGTGGACGAACTGGCAATCGCCACCCCAGTCTTCGGACATGACGTTGTAACGGGCCAGCTCGGTCTTGACGCGATCCGGATCCGCTTCAGGCTTGTCGATCTTGTTGACCGCCACCACCAGGGGCACTTCTGCCGCCTTGGCGTGCTGGATGGCTTCGATGGTCTGCGGCATGACGCCGTCATCGGCAGCAACCACCAGAACCACGATGTCGGTCGCCTTGGCACCACGAGCACGCATGGAGGTAAACGCGGCGTGACCCGGGGTATCCAGGAAGGTGATCATGCCACTGTCGGTCTCGACGTGGTAGGCACCGATATGCTGGGTAATGCCACCGGCTTCGCCTGCGGCGACCTTGGCTTTACGGATGTAGTCCAGCAGCGAGGTCTTGCCGTGGTCGACGTGACCCATGATGGTCACGACAGGGGCACGCGGCTTGGCTTCGGAGGTCTCGTCACGATCGGACAGTACTGCCTCTTCCAGCTCGTTCTCGCGGCGCAGCACCACCTTGTGACCCATCTCCTCGGCGACCAGCTGAGCGGTCTCCTGATCGATCACCTGGTTGATGGTGGCCATGGCCCCCATCTTCATCATCACCTTGATGACTTCGACGCCCTTGACGGCCATCTTGTTGGCCAGCTCGGCCACGGTGATGGTCTCGCCGATGACGACGTCACGGTTCACCACGGCAGCCGGCTTGTTGAAGCCGTGCTTCATGGCGTTCGGCATGGCCATCTTGCCACGCTTGCCCTTGCGGGCGCGGGGGTTGCGGGAGTCACGGTCGTCTTCGCGGCGAGTGGCCTTTTTCGGGGCCTTGGCAGCGGCAGCCGTGCGACGGCTGGTCTCTTCCTTACGATCCAACTCATCTTCGGCCGCTTGCGCGTGCTTGTTGGTGGTCAGATGGTAATCGCTGCTCTCTTTGGCACGAGCGGCCTCTTCCTCGGCCCAACGGGCCGCATTCTGTTCCGCCATGACACGAGCCTCTTCGGCTTTCTTCGCGGCGAGTTCTTCAGCTTTTTGCAAAGCTGTCTGTTCCTGTTGGCGCTTCAGTTCTTCTGCTTCGCGCTTGGCCATCTTTTCTGCCTCTTGCTGAGCTGTGCTAGCGGCTACTTTGGCGGGCTGTGGAGCCTGTCGAGCCTTTGATTGTGCCTCGATCCGCGCCTTTTCCTCAGCTTCACGACGAGCCTGCTCAGCCTCACGGCGAGCCTTCTCTTCAGCATCGAGACGGGCCTTGTTTTCGGCCTCGTGACGAGCTTTTTCTTCTGCTTCCAAACGCGCTTTTTCCTCGGCTTCCGCCTGACGCTGTTCATCTTCCAGCGCCGAGCGTTTTACATAGGTGCGAGTCTTGCGCACTTCAACCTGCACTTCCTTGTTCTTGCCGCCAGTCCCTTGAACACTCAGGGTGCTCTTGGTCTTGCGCTGCAAAGTCATGCGGGCTGGTGCGGTGATCTCGTCACCTCCATGCTGTTTTTTCAAGTGAGCCAGCAGAGTCTGTTTCTCAGACTCGCTGACGAGGTCGTCGGCCTTGCTCTTGCTGATACCGGCATCGACAAACTGCTGGAGAAGACGATCAACCGGCGTGTCGATGTCAGTGGCAAGTTGTTTGACTGATACTTCTGCCATTCATTTTCCTCCGTTTGACCTTATTCAGACTGCTCTTCTCCGAACCAACAGATATTGCGAGCAGCCATAATCAGCTCACCGGCTTTCTCAGCGGTCAGCTCTTCAATGTCGGCAAGGTCGTCGATACCTTGCTCTGCCAAATCTTCCAAGGTGCCGACGCCGCGAGCGGCCAGGGCATACGCCATGTCACGGCCAAGGCCGTTGAGATTGAGCAGTTCTTCGGAAGGCTCTACGCCGTCGAAGGATTCTTCTTTGGCCAGGGCCTTGGTGGTCAGGACATCCTTGGCACGCTTGCGCAGCTCTTCCACCATGTCTTCGTCCAGACCGTCGATGGCCAGCAGCTCATTGACGGGCACGAAGGCGATCTCTTCCAGGGTGGAGAAACCTTCTTCCATCAGCAGACCGGCGAAATCGTCGTCGATGTCCAGCGCTGTGGTGAACAGGGTCAGGATGCGGTCGTTCTCGGCCTGGTGCTTGGCACGCATGTCCTCGACGGTCATGACGTTCAGCTCCCAACCGGTCAGCTGGGAGGCCAGACGCACGTTCTGACCGTTGCGACCGATGGCCTGGGCCAGGTTGGCGGCTTCCACGGCGATGTCCATGGTGTGGTTGTCTTCATCGACGATGATGGAGGCCACATCGGCAGGCGCCATGGCATTGATCACGTATTGGGCCGGGTTGTCATCGTACAGCACGATGTCGGCACGCTCACCGCTCAGCTCGGCGGAGACCGCCTGAACGCGGGCGCCGCGCATGCCGATACAGGCACCGATCGGGTCGATACGACGATCGTTGGTCTTGACCGCGATCTTGGCGCGGGAACCCGGATCACGGGCAGCGCCCATGATTTCGATCATCTCTTCGCCGATCTCCGGCACTTCGATGCGGAACAGCTCTTTCAGGAAGTCCGGGCTGGAGCGGCTGACGAACAGCTGGGAACCACGGGCTTCCGGACGGACTGCATACAGCAGGCCACGGATGCGGTCACCGGGACGGAAGGTCTCACGGGGCAGCATGTCGTCACGGAAGATCACGGCCTCGGCATTGCTGCCCAGATCCAGGATCACGTTGTCGCGGTTGCTCTTCTTGACCACGCCGCTGATGATGGTGCCTTCCTTGTCCTTGAACTGGTCAACGACTTGGGAACGCTCGGCCTCGCGCACTTTCTGCACGATGACCTGCTTGGCGGTCTGGGTGGTGATGCGGTCGAAGGTGACAGAGTCAATCTGGTCTTCAACATAGTCGCCGATCTGGATATCCGGCTGCTCGATCTGAGCGGCTTCGAGGGTGATTTCCCCGTACGGGTTCTCCATGGAAGCCTGATCGGCCACCACGACCCAACGGCGATAGGTGTCGTAGTCACCGGTCTTGCGATCGATCTCGACCCGAACTTCAATCTCGCCTTCGTATTTTTTCTTGGTCGCAGTCGCCAGCGCAGTCTCCAGAGCCTGGAAAATCTTCTCGCGGGGGACAGCCTTCTCGTTGGACACAGCGTCAACGACCAGCAAAATCTCTTTATTCATATCCGATAGCCTCGTTAACCAAAGTTCGGCACTATGTTCGCTTTTTGGATATTGGTGAAAGCCAACACCTCGTCCTTACCATCTACTGTCAGGGTGATCATGTCCCCCTGCACAGCTTTGATTACGCCTTTGAACTTGCGGCGGTTGTTTGTTGCCATCCGAAGCGAAACCGCCGCCTCCTGGCCAACGTATTTTTCGAACTGGGCAACCTTGAACAGCGGACGATCCAGGCCCGGGGAGGACACCTCGAGGTAATACTCCTCGGTGATGGGATCTTCGACGTCCATGATGGCGCCAACCTGGCGGCTCACCTCGGCACAGTCTTCCACCGTCACGCCTTGCTCCGAGTCGATGAAGACGCGCAAGGTCGAGTGCTTACCCGCACGGATAAACTCGACACCCCAAAGTTCAAAACCCAAGGCAACGACCGGAGCCTCGAGCAGATCGGTCAAACGTTGTTCCAACGTAGCCAAAGTCACCCTCCGAAAAACAAAAAAAGGGCATATAGCCCAGATAGAGATCGATTCAGAGTAAATCGCACATAACAAAAAGCCCCGATGTCAAATCGGGGCTTGGCGCTTTACCCTGATTGTCGCCTCGCAGCGACCGCCTTCCTGAGCGTAGGAAATGCGTGAAATTTGGTTGCGGGGGCCGGATTTGAACCGACGACCTTCGGGTTATGAGCCCGACGAGCTACCATGCTGCTCCACCCCGCGTCCGAAATCGTGCGAGATTATAGCCACTTCATTCTCATTACACAAGACTGACAGGCTATAACTTCCCGGTTACCCGGGTTCACTGCTTAATTGGTGCCGTGGGCGGGACTCGAACCCGCACACCCTAGAGCACTACCCCCTCAAGATAGCGTGTCTACCAATTCCACCACCACGGCAAAAACTCTTTACTCGGGAACGTCAGTGTCTTTCTTCACTGGCGCTTTGGTCTGCTCAACTTGCTGAGTCTGTTGCAGATTTTCCCATTCGCTACCCTGTTTTACCTTGTTGCTTGACATGGAGCCAAGCACCAGGCTGATCAAAAAGAACAGAGTGGCCAAAATTGCAGTTGTGCGGGTCAGGAAACTGCCTGAACCACCGGAGCCGAATACGGTATTCGATGCCCCTGCGCCGAAGGAGGCGCCCATATCAGCCCCTTTACCTTGCTGAATCATCACCAGACCGATCAGAGCCAGTGACACCAGCAGATAAACGACTAAAAGAATCTCGTACATTTAACTTGCACCCTTTGCCGCTTCAACAATTCCTAAAAACGCATCGCTGTCGAGGCTTGCTCCACCTATCAGTCCGCCATCAATGTCGGGCTGGGCAAACAAATCTCTCGCGTTGGTCGGCGTCACGCTCCCACCATAGATGATTCTGACTTTCTCACCTATTACCGGAGTATCCTCCGCCAAGCGACCACGTATAAAGGAATGAACCTCTTGTGCCTGCTCGGGTGTGGCGCATTTACCTGTACCTACAGCCCAAATCGGCTCGTAGGCGATGATAGCATTATCGAAAGCCATCGCGCCATTTTTCTCTATGACGATATCCAGCTCTTCGGCGATCACCTCGAAGGTTCTTCTCGCCTGTCTCGCCGCACCTGACTCCCCCAGACAAAGGATGGGAATCAAACCTGCCGCTCTGACTGCCGCAAACTTCTCTGCGACGATAAAGCTGGTCTCACCAAAGAGACGCCTGCGCTCGGAGTGACCGACCAGTACGTATCGGCACCCTGCCTGGACCAGCATCTCACACGAGACTTCACCCGTATAAGCGCCCTGTCTGTGCTGGCTCACATTCTGAGCCCCCAACCTTATCACCTTCTGCTCATCGAGCAGTCGTGCGGTAAAGTCGAGATGCACATGGGAAGGACAGAGAACAACATCTACATCATCACCAACACCCTTCAGGCATTGACTCGTAAACTGCTCTAACTGCGACCTACTACCGTGTAACTTCCAGTTGGCTGCTACAAACGGCTTGCTATGTCCCATCGGCAACTCCCTTGCGAAAGCGGGGCTGATAATATCCAGAGGATGATCAGCTGACAAGTGCTATTTTCAAATTTTCGAATCGTTTGAACAAGATACAACCAGGGCGATTAAAAAATCACCCTGGCTGCTCATTAAAACGCCGATTCGACCTGTTGGGCGATGCGTTGTGCCATGTCACGCACCTGTTGCTCATGCTCCCCTTCCACCATGACCCGGATCAGGGGCTCGGTGCCGGATTTGCGCAGCAGGACACGGCCACGGCCGCCCAGTTCCTGTTCCACCTTGGCCACTTCCTGCTGCACGGCTTCGGCCGCCAGCGGATCCTTGCCCTCAGCAAAACGTACGTTCACCAGTACTTGGGGGAACTTGCTCATGCCGGAGCGCAGCTTGGCCAGCGGCATCTCCGCAGAGCACACCGCCGTCAGTACCTGCAGGGCGGCGACTATGCCATCCCCTGTGGTGGTCTGGTCCAGGCAGATGATGTGACCCGAGTTCTCGCCACCGATGCGCCAGCCCTTCTCGTTCATCATCTCGAGCACGTAGCGGTCACCCACCTTGGCACGGGCAAACGGAATACCGAGCGTCTGCAATGCCAGCTCCAGGCCCATGTTGGCCATCAGGGTACCGACCACGCCGCCCTTGAGGCGGCCGTTGCGCAGAGCATCGCGGGCGATGATGTAGAGGATCTCGTCCCCGTCGATGATGTAGCCAGTGCTGTCTACCATCACCAGGCGATCGCCGTCACCGTCGAAGGCAACACCGAGATCGGCCTTGCACTCCAGCACCTTGGCGGCCAGCGCCTCTGGTGCGGTGGAGCCCACCCCATCGTTGATGTTGAGGCCATCCGGGCTGCAACCGATGGCAATCACCTCGGCGCCCAGTTCGCGGAACACCGAGGGGGCTATGTGATAGGTGGCGCCATGGCCGCAATCCACCACCATCTTCACCCCTTCCAGGCTCAGATGGGTGGGGAAGGTGCTCTTGCAGAACTCGATGTAACGGCCGGCGGCATCGTCGATGCGCTGCGCCTTGCCAAGTTCGGCGGACTCCACGCACTTGAGCTCGTGATCCAGTTCGGCCTCGATGGCCAGCTCCACCTCATCGGGCAGCTTGGTGCCGTCGGCGGAGAAGAACTTGATGCCGTTGTCGTAATAGGGGTTGTGGGAGGCGCTGATGACGATGCCGGCCTCGGCACGGAAGGTGCGAGTCAGGTAAGCCACCGCCGGCGTCGGCATGGGGCCCATCAGTATGGCCTTGAGGCCCGCAGCGGAGAGGCCCGCTTCCAGCGCCGATTCCAGCATGTAGCCGGAGATCCGGGTGTCCTTGCCAATCAGCACCTTTTTAGTGCCCTTCTTGGAGAGCACCTTGCCGGCGGCCCAGCCCAGTTTCATCACGAAATCCGGGGTGATCGGGTATTCACCCACCTTGCCGCGCACACCGTCTGTGCCGAAGTACTTTCTGGTCATTGTCTGTTCTCGTTATTTTATCTGGATACGAAATCTTGTCCCGTCATGGTCATCCAGCCTACGCGCAGCGCGTCCATGGTGGCTCGCACGTCGTGCACCCGGATGATCCTGGCGCCATGTTGCAACCCGATCAGGGCGCAGGCCAGGCTGCCGGCCAGCCGCTCATCAACGGGGCGGCCAAGCAGATTGCCTATCATAGACTTTCGCGACATCCCCACCAAGAGCGGCAGACCGTAATCCAGCAACTTCAGCTGCCCGGCCAGCAACTGATAGTTGTGTGCCACCGTCTTGCCAAAGCCGTAACCCGGATCCAGCAGCAGGTGCCGGCGCGGGATCCCGGCATCCAGGCAAGCGGCTATCCGCTCGTCGAAGAAGGCCCTCACCTCCCCCAGCAAGTCCTCGTAATGAGGTTCCGCCTGCATGGTTCTCGGCTGCCCCTGCATGTGCATCAGGCACACGGGCACGTCAGCCTCTGCCGCGGCAGCCAGGGCGCCGGGTTCGAGCAGGGCCCGCACGTCATTGATGAGGTGGCCCCCTGCCGCGCAGCCCGCCCTCATTACGGCAGCCTTGGAGGTGTCGAGAGAGATCATCACATCCAGCTCCTGCGCCATCCGCTCGACCACGGGGATGACTCTGTCCAGCTCCTCCTGCTCGCTCACGTCGGGGGCGCCGGGGCGGGTCGACTCGCCGCCGATGTCGATGAGGGTGGCCCCCTCCTCCATCATCTGGCGAGCATGGGCCAGGGCCAGTTCAAGCTGCTTGAAGCGGCCACCATCGGAGAAGGAGTCCGGCGTCACGTTGAGGATCCCCATGACGTGGGGACGCTCCAGGGAGAGGCTGCGCCCCTTGCTGATTAGTTGCATCTTTACATCTACCTGTCACAAGAAAATCTGGATATCCGCACAAAGAAAAACCCCGGGCAAGCCCGGGGTTTGGATCATGAAAGCTTATTTGGCCGGCACATCGTTCGCCTTGTCGATATCATTCAGCGGTGCGCTGTTGTCATCGGCCTGCGCCTTGACCTCGGGCTCGCTGCTCACGCTGGCGCCCCCTTGCGGGGTGTCACCGTGTTCATCGTGCCAGTTGCTGGGAGCACGTACCTCACGACGAGCCATCAGATCGTCGATCTGCTTGGCATCTATGGTCTCGTACTTCATCAAGGCATCCTTCATGGTGTGCAGCACATCCATGTTGTCCTGCAGGATCTGCTTGGCACGAGCATAGTTGCGATCGATGACCTGCTTGACCTCGGCATCGATGACGCGCGCGGTGTCGTCGGACATGTGCTTGGCCTTGGCCATGCTGCGGCCAAGGAAGACTTCACCGTCTTCTTCGGCATAGAGCATGGGGCCCAGACGCTCGGACATACCCCACTGGGTCACCATCTTGCGGGCGATGTCGGTGGCACGCTCGATGTCGTTGGAGGCACCGGTCGATACCTTCTCGGCACCGTAGATCAGCTCTTCCGCCAGACGACCACCGTACAGGCTGGAGATCATCGACTCCAGATGCTGCTTGGAGTGGCTCCAGCGATCCTGCTCCGGCAGGTACATGGTCACCCCAAGGGCACGGCCACGGGGAATGATGGAGACCTTGTAGACGGGGTCATGATCCGGCACGACCCGACCGATGATGGCATGACCGGCTTCATGATAAGCCGTCATCTCCTTCTCGGACTCCTTCATCACCATGGAGCGACGTTCCGCCCCCATCATGATCTTGTCCTTGGCCTTCTCGAACTCGTTCATGGACACCACGCGGCGGCTCTCACGGGCGGAGAACAGGGCGGCCTCGTTGACCAGGTTGGCGAGATCGGCACCGGAGAAACCGGGCGTACCACGGGCAATCAGCGCCGGATTGACGTCATCCGCCAACGGAACCTTGCGCATGTGCACCTTCAGGATCTGCTCGCGGCCGCGGACATCCGGCAGACCGACCACGACCTGACGGTCGAAACGACCTGGGCGCAGCAGAGCGGGATCCAGCACGTCTGGACGGTTGGTCGCGGCGATGACGATGACGCCTTCATTGCCTTCGAAACCATCCATCTCGACCAGCATCTGGTTCAGGGTCTGCTCACGCTCATCGTGGCCACCACCCAGACCGGCGCCACGCTGGCGACCGACCGCGTCGATTTCATCGATGAAGATGATGCAGGGGGAGGACTTCTTGGCCTGCTCGAACATGTCGCGCACCCGGGAGGCACCGACACCCACGAACATCTCGACGAAGTCGGAACCCGAGATGGTGAAGAAGGGCACCTTGGCCTCACCCGCGATGGCCTTGGCCAGCAGGGTCTTACCTGTGCCGGGGGGGCCGACCAGCAGCACGCCGGTGGGGATCTTGCCGCCCAGTTTCTGGAACTTGGTCGGATCGCGCAGATAGTCGACCAGCTCTTTGACCTCTTCCTTTGCCTCGTCACAACCCGCCACGTCAACGAAGGTGGTCTTGATCTGATCTTCACTCATCAGGCGAGCCTTGCTCTTGCCAAACGACATGGCACCCTTGCCACCGCCGCCCTGCATCTGACGCATGAAGAAGACCCAGACACCGATCAGCAACAGCATCGGGAACCAGGAGATGAAGATGGACGTGATCAGAGACGGCTCTTCCGGCTTCTCACCCATCACCTTCACGTTGTGGTTGAGCATGTCGTTGAGCAGTTGGGGATCCGGCGCAGGGATGATGGTGGTGAAACGTTCACCGGTGCGCTTGACGCCATTAATGACCTTGCCATCCATCCGCACTTCACGGATCTGCTCTTGGGTCACTTCTTTCACGAAGCTGGAATAGTCCAGCTGGCGACTGGTGGTATCGCTGGGGCTGAAGCTATTGAACACCGACATCAGCACGACGGCGATGACCAGCCACAGGATTAGGTTTTTCGCCATGTCACTCAAATCAATGACCTCGCAGACTGACAGTTAACGATGAGGGTTAGGGTACTACAGTTTAAAACCGGTAGCCACAATGTAGACTTCTCGTGAACGGGCACGGGAGGAGTCTGGTTTACGAATCTTGACGACAGAGAAAAGTCTACGAATTTCATTGAGATAGGCGTCAAACCCCTCCCCCTGGAATACCTTGACCACGAAACTGCCATTACTGCGCAAGACCTGATTGCACATGTCCAGCGCCAGCTCGATCAGATACATGGAGCGAGCCTGATCCACCTGCTGGGTCCCGCTCATGTTGGGGGCCATGTCAGACATGACCACATCGACCTTGTCCGGGCCAACCCGGGCCAGCAAGGCGGCAAGCACAGTTTCCTCCCGAAAGTCCCCTTGCAGGAAATCGACACCGGCAATGGAATCCATCGGCAGAATATCGCAAGCAATCACTCGTCCCTTTTCACCCACCTGCTCGATGGCGAACTGGGACCAGCCACCGGGGGCCGCCCCCAGATCCACCACCGTCATGCCCGGCTTGAGCAGTTTGTCCTTGCCCTGGATCTCATCGATCTTGAACACGGCGCGGGAACGCAGTCCCAACTTCTGGGCTTTTTTGACGTAATGATCGTCAAAATGTTCTTTTAACCAGCGGGTTGAACTGGGGGAATGTTTTTTCTGGGTCATGATTGTCGACTTTAAAAAACCACAAGGGTTATTAGTATTAAGGGCTAAGTGGGGGTAGAATACGCCCCTTTCAACCCTGACTTATGAAGAAATTGCCATGATTCTCAACAATAAACAGAAACAGTACCTCAAGGGCCTCGCCCACAGCCTGAAGCCGGTCGTCCTGCTGGGACAACACGGCCTGACCGAAGGGGTGCTGGCCGAGATCGATCTGGCGCTGAACCATCACGAGCTGATCAAGGTTAAGGTGTCGTCTGAAGATCGTGAGATGAAACAGCTGGTGATGGAAGCCATCGTCCGTGAGACAGGCGCCATCAAGGTACAGAGCATGGGCCATGTACTGACCATCTATCGTCAGGCCACAGAACCCAAGATCCAGTTGCCCCGCAAGTAACAGGAAAGAGCGTTCGCTCTTTCCTTCATTTCCCTTCTTCCCAAGTCGCTTGCCAAAATAGTCGTCAGGCCCTTAACCTGCGATGAATACTTGCGGACACCCACTATGGACAAGCATCAGATTCTCACCGACGAGGAGCTGGCCATGCTGCAGGACTTGGGAGACGCCGAGGACATGGCCGCCGGCCAGTTCCTGCGAGGCAACCTGAGTCTTCCCCTACAGAGCCTGTTGCAACGGGCCAGCCCCCTGACGATCGAGGCCCGCATCGCCGGCCACCAACTGCGTTTTCCGCTGCATTGTACCCTGGCGGCGGAAGGCCACACCGAGCTGCGCATCGCCGCCCCCACCATCACTGAGCTGGGCTCTCCTCACCTGCGCGCCTGGCGACTCGATGAGAAAGCCGTCCTGCATACCAGCGATGCCGAGTATGAGGTGCACAGCCTCTCCCTCGGTGGTCTCATCGTGGCCGGTTTGCCACCGACGCTGGCCAAGGGCGACCGGCTGCACGGCACCCTCGGCATAGAGGGCTTGCCCCCCCTGGCACTGAGCGGCACCCTGATAAGGCATGTCCAGTCCCACCAGAAGCACCATGACTGGGCCTTGAAATTCCAGCTGGACAAGGGAGACCAGGAGCAACTGCGGGACTGGCTCTTCCAGCGTCATCAGGACGCCTTCGTCCAGACCTATCAGGGGGACTAAATGCAACAGGGGAGCCGGGGCTCCCCTGTCTGTCTCTGTCAAAACTCAATCAGAGATAGGCGACTTCCAGGATCTCGTATTCCACATCGCCACCCGGCGTCTTGACGATGGCCACGTCGTCCACTTCCTTGCCGATCAGGGCACGGGCAATGGGCGAGTTCACGGAGATCATGTTCTGCTTGATGTCCGCCTCGTCGTCACCCACGATGCGGTACACCACTTCCTCTTCCGTCTCGCTTTTCAGCAGGGTCACGGTCGCACCGAAGATGACGCGGCCATTGTTGGCAATCTTGGTGATATCGATCACCTGGGCATTGGAGAGCTTGCTCTCAATCTCCTGAATGCGGCCTTCACAGAAACCTTGCTGCTCGCGAGCGGCATGGTACTCGGCGTTTTCTTTCAGATCACCATGTTCACGGGCATCAGCAATCGCTTCGATAATCTGGGGACGCAGCTCGCTCTTCAGATAGTCGAGCTCTTGACGCAGCTTTTCAGCGCCGCGAACAGTCATCGGAGTATGATTCATAGTCGAAACCTGGGTTGCTTTATAAAGAGAAGCTGCGGCAATCAAAGAGAGCCGCAGCTATCGGTTCGGATGAGGCATCTTAATATGAAGCCGTCACAAAATCCATGTCAGCCCCTGCGAGCGGGATCGCGCTTCCTGGCGAAAGCTACTTGGGATCCGCCACCCCGATAGGGGCAGATACCGTCGGTTTACCCTGCATGATGGCGATCTCCACCCGCCGGTTCACGCGCCGGTTCTCCGGGCTGTTGTTCGGCACCAGCGGCTGGGAATCCGCCATGCCCTGCACCACCAGGCGGTTGCCGTCAAAGCCGGGCACCTTGATCATCTGGTGGGCCACCGCCACCGCCCGCTGGGACGAAAGCTCCCAGTTGGACTGGAACAGCTCGTCTTCGGTGGCGACGTCATCGGTATGACCGGAGACGGTGATCTCCCCCGGCACATCCTTGAGCAGGATCGCGACTTTACGGATCACCGGCCAGAACTGGGGCTGCAGGAAGGCGGAGCCCGCCGGGAACGCCGCCTTCTCGCGGATGCGAATGATGATCTGCTGGCCCAGCGCCTCTATCTCGATGGCACCGTCCTGGATCTGGGCCTGCATCTGCTCGGCCAGCGCCTTGGCCAGTTCGTTGGACTGCTGCTGCGCCTTCTGGGCCTGCTGGGCTGTGTCGCCCCCGCTCTGCTGACCCTCGGTCTTGTCATGCCCCCCCGCCTGATCCGCATCCCCGGGCTGAAAATCCAGCTCGGTCTGGGTCATGTCTATGGTCTGCTGCATGATGGTGTCGATGGGCGTCGGTTCAGGCCGGCCGGGGCGAAACTCCTGGGCGATGACCGAGGTCCCCTTAGGAATATCCTTCACCTCCAGGATGTTCTGCACCCCGAACGCCTTCTCCATGGAGCCGGCGATCTGCTTGAACTTCTGCACATCCATCTCCGCAAAGGAGAGCAGCAGCACGAAGAAGCACATCAACAGGGACATGAGATCGGCGAAGGTACCCATGTAACCGGGCAGGCCGGGCGGCGGACACTTGCACTTTGCCATGGGGCCTCCTATTCAACCCCGTTGTTGCGTTTGGACTGATTCAGGTAGTTCTGCAGCATGGCCTGGATCACGCGAGGGTTCTGGCCATCCTGAATGCCCATGATGGCGTCGAGGATCAGGGTGCGGCTCAGCTGCTCCTCGCCGCTGCGCAGCTCCAGCTTGTCGGCGATAGGGATGGCGATCATGTTGGCTTCAATCGCTCCGTACAGCGTGGTCAGCAAGGCCACCGCCATGGCCGGGCCGATGGACTTGGGATCACTCATGTTCGCCAGCATGGCCACCAGCCCCACTAGCGTACCTATCATCCCCATGGCGGGGCCGAGGTCGCCCAGGGAGCGAAACACCTTGACGGCGATGACGTGGCGTTCAGAGGTCAGCTCTATGTCTTTTTCCATCACGGCGCGCACCACGTCGGCGTCATGGCCGTCCACCAGCATGTCGATGCCCTTCTTCATGAAGGGATTGGGGATCTCCGCCGCCTCCAGCGCCAGAAAGCCTCCCTTGCGGGCCGCGTCCGCCAGCTCCACTGCCTTGGCAATCAGATCGTCGAGCTTGTCGCCCTTGTACATGAAGGCCTTGCCCGCAACCTTGAACGCCATCAGGAACTGGCTGAGGTTGAACTTCATCATGCAGATGAAGAGGGAACCCAGTATGGTGATATAGACCGAGGGCATATCCACATACATGCTCATGGGGCCACCCAGCAGCATGCCGTACACCACCACCCCGAATCCCAGCACTATGCCTATCAGACTGCCTAAATCCACATCCCTACTCCTGTCACCGAACTTGCCATCTATTTATATTTTGTTGAATTTTCTGCTATTGCGCCCCTGGCAGCAAGCCCGGCACACCTCAATAACCCATCGGCAGTACATGGATGCCAGCCCCTTTCTATCGGCCGCGGTCAGGATAGTTTGAGGACGGCACACTTTTCTGCCTCCCCCCTGTGCCCGGTCGATGTTAAGATGAGCCGTTTTTTTCAATCCCCGAGGATGGACATGGCCAGTAAAAAAATCGACCGTCTGAGTTTTGATGCCACCCTGGAAGAGCTGGAAACCATAGTGCATCAACTCGAACAGGGGTCGCTCCCCCTCGAGGAGGCACTCAAACAATTCGAACAGGGCATCCATCTGGTGCGGGCCGGCCAGCAGAAGCTGGAGCAGGCCGAGCAGAAGATCCAGATCCTCCTGACCCAGGCCGACGGCAGCGAACAGGCGGTCCCCTTTCGATCAGAGCAAGGAGAGGAGTGAGTGACCCTGGACGATTTCTCCCGCCTGCACCGGCGCCGCATCGACGACTGCCTCTCGGCACAGCTTGAGGCTCTGCCCGCCATGGCGCCGCGCCTGCGGGACGCGATGAAATACGGCCTGCTGCTCGGCGGCAAACGGGTACGCCCCTTCCTGGTCTACGCCGTGGGCGAGATGCTGGGGGTGCCAAGCGAGCGGCTCGACGGCCCTGCCGCCGCAGTGGAGTGCATTCACGCCTACTCCCTGCTGCACGACGATCTGCCCGCCATGGACAACGACGATTTGCGCCGCGGCCAACCGACAGTCCACAAGGCGTTCGATGAAGGCACCGCCATCCTGGCCGGTGATGCCCTGCAGACCCTGGCCTTCTCCATCCTGGCGGATCATCCCCTCCCCGACGAGCTGCTGGCCAACCGGGTACGGATGCTGAGCGCCCTGGCCCGCGCCTCCGGTTATCTCGGCATGTGCGGCGGTCAGGCGCTGGATCTGGAGGCCGAAGGCCGCCGGATCAGCCTCGCCGAACTGGAGCAGGTGCACCGCCACAAGACGGGCGCGCTCATCGAGTGCGCCGTCACCCTGGGGGCCCTGTGCAAGGCCGACGTGGAACCCGCCACCCTGGCCGCGCTGCAAACCTATGCCGCCGCCATCGGGCTCGCCTTCCAGGTGCAGGATGACATCCTCGACATCACGGGCGACACCGCCACCCTGGGCAAGCCGCAAGGCTCGGATCTGGCGCAGGAGAAGAGCACCTATCCAGCCCTGCTCGGTCTCGACCCTGCCCGTGAGCTGGCTCGCGAACTGCATGACAAGGCCTTAACAGCCCTGCAATCCTTGCCCTACAATACCGACATTCTGGAAGCGTTTGCCGATTACATCATCGAGCGAACCCACTAAACGCTGGATAACAGTAACAATATGAGCGTTGATATTAGCGATTTCCCCAACCTGGCCCTCGCGGATACGCCGGTCGAGTTGCGATCCCTGCCCAAAGAGCGGCTGCCCATTCTGTGCGAAGAGCTGCGCGAGTATCTGCTGCGCTCGGTGAGCCGCTCCAGCGGCCACTTCGCCTCCGGCCTCGGCACAGTCGAGCTGACGGTGGCGCTGCACTACGTCTACAACACCCCCTTCGATCGATTGGTGTGGGACGTAGGCCATCAGGCCTATCCCCACAAGATCCTGACCGGTCGGCGCGAGCGCATTCACACCATTCGCCAGAAAGATGGCCTGCACCCCTTCCCCTGGCGGGAAGAGAGCGAGTATGACGTGCTCAGCGTGGGCCACTCCAGCACCTCCATAGGTGCCGCCCTCGGCATGGCGGTTGCCGCCGAGAGCGAAGGGCTGGGCCGCAAGGTGGTGGCCGTCATCGGTGACGGCGCCATCACGGCAGGCATGGCCTTCGAGGCCCTCAACCATGCAGGCGATGTCCACAAGGACATGCTGGTGGTGCTCAATGACAACGAGATGTCCATCTCCGAAAATGTCGGGGCGCTCAACAACCACCTGGCCAGGCTGATGTCCGGCAAGCTCTACACCACCATCCGCGAAGGCGGCAAGAAGGTGCTGGCGGGGCTGCCGCCGGTCAAGGAGCTGGCCAAGCGGGCCGAGGAACACCTCAAGGGCATGGTGGTGCCGGGCACCCTGTTCGAGGAGTTCGGCTTCAACTACATAGGCCCCATCGACGGCCACGACATCCACGCTCTGGTCGAGACCCTGCGCAACATGCGCAACCTCAAGGGTCCCCAGCTGCTGCACGTCAAGACCAAGAAGGGCAAGGGCTACGAGCCCGCAGAGAAAGACCCTATCGGCTATCACGCCGTCCCCAAGTTCAACCCGGACGAGTGCGCCCTGCCCAAGAGCGCCGGTGGCAAGCCCACCTTCTCCGCCATCTTCGGCCAGTGGCTGTGCGACATGGCGGCGAAAGACGAGAAACTGGTCGGCATCACCCCCGCCATGCGCGAGGGCTCCGGCCTGGTCAAGTTCAGCCAGCAGTACCCGGATCGCTACTTCGACGTGGCCATCGCCGAGCAGCATGCGGTCACCTTCGCCGCCGGCCTTGCCATCGCCGACAAGAAACCCGTGGTCGCCATCTATTCGAGCTTCCTGCAACGGGCCTATGACCAGCTGATCCACGATGTGGCGCTGCAGAACCTGCCGGTGCTGTTCGCCATCGACCGCGCCGGTCTGGTAGGCGCCGACGGCCCCACCCATCAGGGGGCGTTCGACATCAGCTTCCTGCGCACGGTGCCGAACATGGTTGTGATGACGCCGTCCGACGAGAACGAGTGCCGCCAGATGCTCTACACCGGCTATCAGTGCAACCAGCCTGCTGCGGTGCGCTACCCCCGTGGCAGCGGCTGCGGCAGCGAGATCATGAGCGAGATGCAGGCACTTGAACTCGGCAAGGGCCGGATTATTCGTCAGGGCAAGGGCACCGCCATACTGGCGTTCGGCACCCTGCTGCATCAGGCGAGGGCCGCCGCCGAGGCGCTGGACGCCACCCTGGTGGACATGCGCTTCGTCAAGCCCATGGACGAGGCCCTGGTGCTCTCCCTTGCCGCCTCCCACGATCAGTTTGTCACTCTCGAGGACAACGCCATCATGGGCGGTGCCGGCTCTGCGGTGAACGAGCTGCTGATGCATGCCAAGCAGTGCAAGCCTGTGCTCAATCTGGGGCTGCCGGATCGCTTCGTGGAGCAAGGCACCCAGGAGGAGATCTATGCCCAGCTGGGGCTGGATGCCGCAGGTATCCAGGCCAGCATCGAGACCTGGCTGCTGGTCTGACGCAGAACGGCAGGCCCGACAAGGGCAAACACGAGCAATAAAGAAGGGCGCCATCAGGCGCCCTTCTTGTCATTCATGATGTCAAACCGGTTCACGGGCCGCCGCAGCGCACTCGTGAACCACCTTCCATCAACCCTTGTAGATCTTGGGGTTGAACACATCCCGCAGCCAGTCACCCAGCAGGTTGATGACCAGCACCAGCACCACCAGGCAGATGCCCGGGAAGGCGGTGATCCACCAGGAGCCGGAGAAGATGTAGTTGAAGCCCACGCTGATGAGCGACCCCAGCGATGGCTGATCCACCGGCATGCCCAGCCCCAGGAAGGAGAGTGCCGCCTCGCTCATGATGGCGTTCGCCACCTGCACGGTGGAGATGACCAGGATGGGCGACAGGCAGTTCGGCAGTATGTGGCGGAACATGATGCGCGGGGCACGGAATCCCATCACCTGGGCCGCTTCCACATACTCCTTCTTCTTCTCTGCCAGCACGGAGGCGCGCACCGTCCGGGCATACTGGGGCCATTCGGCGATGCCGATGATCACCACCAGCATCAGGATGGCGAACTTCGAGTAGAACTCGGAACCAAACGTAGCCTGGAAGATGGCGGAGATGATGATGGCCACCATCATGGTGGAGAACGACAGCTGCACGTCGGCAAAGCGCATCAGCAGGTTGTCGATGCGACCACCGAAGTAACCGGCGATGAGACCGATGACGATGCCGAGCACCAGCTGCAGGCCGACGGCGAACAGGCCTATGGTCAGCGAGATGCGGGCGCCATAGAGGATGGTGCTCCAGATGTCCCGTCCCTGGTTGTCGGTACCGAGCCAGAAGCGCGCCTCGCCCCCTTCCAGCCAGGAGGGCGGCAGCTCCGCATCCATCAGATCGAAGCTGGTCTGGTCATAGACGTTGTGCGGTGCCAGCCAGGGCGCCAGCAGCGCCGCCAGCACGAACACCACAAACACCGCAAAGCTGAACATGGCTACCTTGTCCCGCAGGAAGTAGTAGACGATGTCAGAGTTCTTGAATCGCGCCCAACGGCTTGGGCTTGCAGTTACAGCGTTAGTCATCTGTTACCCCTTGGCGGTCAGGTTGACGGTCGGGTTGATGAACCCGTAGAGCAGGTCGACCAGGGTATTGGTCACCACGAAGATAAGGCCCACGAAGATGACGTAAGCGGTGATCAGCGGGGTATCGACCCGGTGGATCGCCTCGAGGAACAGGAAGCCCGTCCCCGGCCACTGGAACACGCTCTCGGTCAGTATGGTGTAGGCCACCATGGTGCCGATCTGCACGCCGCCGACGGTGATAACCGGCAGCATGGTGTTCTTCAGGGCGTGCTGGTAGTAGACCTTGTTATTGTCCAGCCCCTTGGCACGGGCGAACTTCACGTACTCGGAGGAGAGCTGCTCCAGCATCTCGGAGCGTACCAGCCGGATGAACAGCGGCAGCATGATGGAGGAGAGGGACACCGCAGGCAGGATCAGGTGCAGTATGCCGTCCCAGGTAAAGAAGCCCGACTCCCAACCCAGCAGGTTGTAGGTCTCGCCACGGCCATAGGCCGGCAGCCAGCCGAGCTGGATGGAGAAGAGGTACATCAGCATGATGGCGGTCAGGAAGACCGGGATCGAGATGCCGATGCTGCTCACCGCCATGATGAGCTTGGTCAGGAAACTGCGCGGTCTTATCGCCGAATAAACCCCCAGCGGAATGGAGACTACGACGATGATGAGCGCAGCGGCAAACACCAGCTCAAGGGTAGCCACCAGCTTGTCGAGGATCACCTCGAGGGCCGGTCGCTTGAAGAAATAGGAGGTGCCCAGATCCCCTTGCACCGCGTTCTGCAGGAAGCGGCTGTATTTCACCAAAAAGGGATCGTTGAGGCCCATTTTGTCGCGCAGCTCCTGGCGCACGGACTCGGAGACGGATTGTCCCACCAGCTCGCGCAGCGGATCCCCCAGGTTGTCCTGGATGGAGAAGGCGACCAGGCTGATGACGAACATCACTATCACGGCCTGATAGAACCGTTTCAGCAGGAATGTAAACATGCTTGTCCTTCTACGTGGCCTGTGTCTTGGCACAGGCTTCTGTTAATGGCGGGGCACCCATGGACGCCCCGCCAGGTCCTTCCTTAGCGCTTCACTTACTTGTTGACCACCAGGTCACCCAGGTAAGGGAAGTTCATCACGTTGACCACAGGCTTGATGTCGACGTTCTTCTTGGCACCGTAGGCCAGGTCTTCCCAGTGCAAGGGCACATAGGCAGCGTCGTCGATCAGCATGGCTTCCACCTTCTGCAGGATGGCGGCACGCTTGGCCGGGTCGGTTTCGGTGTTCGCTTCCATCACCATCTTGTCAGCCTCTGCGTTGGCATAACCGCCGCAGTTGTACTGACCCATGCCGGTCTTGGCATCCTTGGTGAAGGTCAGGAACTCGAAGAAGTTCGCACTGTCTTCGGTGTCGGAGTGCCAGCCGATCAACTGCATGTCGGAGGCGCACTTGTCAAACTCGGGCCAGTACTGGGCCACCGGCATGGTCTTCAGATCCACCTTGATGTTGATCTTGGACAGCATGGCGGAGACGGCCTGGGCGATCTTGACGTCGTTGACGTAGCGAGCAGCCGGGGAGATGAAGGTCATCTTGAAGCCCTTCTCGTAACCGGCTTCCTTCATCAGCTCCTTGGCCTTGGCCAGATCATACTGGGGCTTGAGCGCCTCGTTGTAACCGGCATAGCCTTTCGGGCTCAGCTGGCCGGCCGGAGTACCGAAGCCCTTGTTGATCTTGTCGACTATGCCCACCTGGTTGATGGCGTAGTTGATTGCCTGACGCACACGCTTGTCTTTGAGCGCCGGGTTGGTGTTCTGGTTCAGCTCGATGATGATGGCGCGGGTACCGGACAGGGTCACCAGCTGGGAATCCTTGCCGTTCTTCACGCGCTCCAGATCGTTCGGGGCAACCGGGTAGATCATGTCCACGTCACCACCCAGCAGGGCGGCTACGCGGGTCGCGTCTTCCTTGATGGGCACCACGGTCAGGTTCTGGACGTTGCCCTTGGAGGCCTTGTCCCAGTAGTTGGCGTTGCGGGCATACTCCAGCTTCACGCCCTGCTCGCGGAACTTGACGCTGAACGGACCGGTACCGGAAACATGGGTAGAGGCATAGGAGTCGCCGTTCTTGACGATGGCGGCCTTGTCCTTGCCGGCTTCATCCTTGCCGCTGTAGAACTTGGAGTCCATCGGGAAGATGTAGGTGACGGTCTGCAGCACCAGCGGGAACGGCTTGGCGGTGACGAGATCCACGGTGAAGTCATCCACCTTCTTGGCTTCGGCGATGGGGTCGAAAATAGCCTTGAAGTCCGGGGAGGCCTTCAGACGGTTGACGGTCCATACCACGTCATCGGCGGTGAAGTCGTTGCCGGAGTGGAACTTGACACCCTTGCGCAGGTGGAAGCGGACGGTCTTGTCGTCGATGCGCTCATACTTCTCGGCCAGACGCGGCTCGAACTGCAGATCCTGGGTGTAACGCATCAGGGGATCGAACACCAGGTGAGACATCTCCAGGGTCTGACCGGAGAGCTGCTCCTGCGGGTCCAGCGAGGTGGCGTCGGAGGCGACGGCAACCTTGATGTCGGCGGCAGAAACGTTGAACGCGAGACCAGCGGCGAACAGCGCCATGGCGATCTTGGATAATCCTTTCTTCATGTCTTTCTCCATGCTTTTGGCTTTTTATTGACAGACAAACCGGCGAACCGGTGCTTTCCTAGCTTGCGATTTCCAGCCCCTCGCGGGACATTCCCTTAAATTCCGGCATGAGGGAGATCAGCTTGCGGCTGTACTCATGCTCGGCATTGGTAAACAGTTTTTCGGTCTCCGCGACCTCCACCAGGTGGCCGTGCTGCATCACGCCGATGCGGTCGCACATCTGGCGGATGACCGGCAGATCGTGGCTGATGAACAGCATGGTCAGCCCAAGCTCCTGCTGCAAATCCTTGAGCAGGTTGAGGATCTGGGCCTGTACCGAGACATCCAGCGCCGAGGTGGGCTCGTCGCAGATGAGGAAGCGCGGCCGGGTCGCCAGGGCGCGGGCGATGGAGATACGCTGGCGCTGACCACCGGAGAACTCGTGGGGATACTTGACCCCGGCCCCGCGGCCGAGGCCGACGTGATCCAGCAGATCGCTCACTATGCCCTCAATCTGGCTCTCGCTGGTCGCCAGTTTGTGGAAGCGGATCGGCTCGGCGATGATGTCACGCACCTTCATGCGTGGGTTCATCGAGGAGTAAGGGTTCTGGAACACCATCTGCATCTGGCGGCGCAGCGGGCGGCGCTCATGCTCCCCTTTCAGGGCGGTGAGATCGATCCCCTCGAAGAAGATCTTGCCGGTATCGGGCGGATAGAGGCCGGTGATGGCGCGGGCTATGGTGGATTTGCCGGAACCCGACTCCCCCACCAGACCGAAGGTCTCCCCTTCGAAGATCTCGAAGCTGATGTTGTTGCAGGCGCGCACGTACTGGCGGCGGCTCGGGAAGATGGAATCCTTGGTGACGAACTTCAGATCCACGTTCTCCACCCGCAGCAGGGCCCCTTCATAGGCGCGCTCGTCCTGACTCTGGCCGAGCCAGTGGGTCTTGAGATCGATGCTGAGATCCGGCGCACCGGCATCCTCTATGTAGGAGACCAGGGGGAAGCGCACCAGCTTCACATCGGAGCGGGGCACCGCCGAGATGAGGCTGCGGGTATAGGGGTGGCTGGGGCGACCCAGCACCTGTTCTGTGGTGCCGAACTCCACCAGATCCCCGCGGTACATCACAGCCACCTTGTCGGTGACGTTGGAGACCACGCCCATGTCGTGGGTCACCAGCATGCAGCCCACCTGACGCTCCTTGCAGAGGTTGCGGATGAGCTGGAGGATCTGATCCTGAATGGAGACGTCCAGCGCCGTGGTCGGCTCATCGGCGATGATGAGCTCGGGATCCCCAGACAGCGCGATGGCGATGACCACCCGCTGGCGCATGCCACCGGAGAACTGGTGCGGGTACTGCTTGATGCGCACTTCCGGCTGCGGGATCCCGACCGCCCCCATCAGCTCGAGGGCCTTGGCAAAGGCGGCCTCGCGATTGAGATCGGTATTGGCCAGTATGGTCTCCACCAGCTGCTGTTCAACGGTGAACAGCGGATTGAGGGAGGTCATGGGATCCTGGAAGATGAAGCCGATACGGGAGCCACGGATGGCCCGCATCTCGTTCTGGCTCTTGCCGGAGATGAGTTCGCCGTTGAGGTAGATATCGCCACGGGCGATGCGACCGGGCGGGCTCAACAGATCGATGACGGCATTGCCTATGGTGGACTTGCCGGCACCTGATTCACCGACTACGCCGACGATCTCGCCTTTTTCCACGGAAAAAGAGAGATCCTTGACCGCGGCCAGCACCCCATAGCGGGAGGGGTACTCGATCCGCAAGTTTTTCACTTCGAGCAAGGACATGGTTACCTCTGCGGGGGACATCCGTCCCAAATAATTCGTCCGTAAATCAGCCGCAGATGCTGGTTGTGCCTTGGTACTTAATGTTGAGAGCTTCTCTTGTGCAGTAAACGCTCAATCCATGAGGCAGCCAAACCAGCGATCCGGGCGGGTTTTTTGCATTTTTTTGGAATAACCCGCGAGTAAGTTAGTCGGTTTGCCCGCGGGTGTAAATGATCCAGTTATACAATTTCGCAATACTTTGCGCAGATAACGCACTCGCCATTGGCGCAAAATGTCGATAAATATCACATTAACAGAGATTGTGATGGCAATGCGAGAGATTAGCTTATTTAAATTTCAACAAAGATGTAACAAGCAATCGAATCCACTATTCAACGCAGAGTACGCGGCTTCGAATGAGTAGTGAATATTTATGTGAAATGATTTTTTAACGGCAGCATATCTGGATGAAGGAAAACTAAGCAGAGATAAATAGGGTCAACTCAGAATGATCTGCCAGAGCCCAATTCGCCATCACCGGACAAGGCGGGGGGATTGCATACAAAAAGGCGCAGTCCCATCAAGGAACTGCGCCTGAGGCTTAATTGTATGGAAAGAGCGGGCAGACAGACGATGAAATTGCGCGGCAGGCCCGCCATGGCGGCCGTGATCGCCGACCCGCCTTACCAGCGAGCCAGCAGCTGCATGCAGAGCAGGGCGAACAGGCCGGCGATGAGATCATCCAGCATGATGCCGAGTCCGCCGTGGATACGGCGATCGAACCAGGAGATGGGCCAGGGCTTGAGCACGTCGAATAGCCGGAACAGCACGAAGCCGGCCAGCACCCACTCCCAGCCGGCGGGGGCCGCTATCATGGTGACGCCGAACCCTATCACCTCGTCCCAGACGATGGCGCCGTGATCCGGCATGCCGATGGCATCGGTGGCCGCCTGGCAGATGCGGATGCCCGCCATGAACCCCACCGCCAGCAGGGCGATGAACCAGGGGGTCGGCAGACCGCTCACCAGCAGGTAAAGAGGGATAGCGGCGAGCGTCCCCATGGTGCCCGGCGCCCTGGGGGAAAGACCGGCACCAAAACCCAGCGCCAGCAAGTGGAGCGGGTTCTTCAGGCTCAGGCTTGTCAGCTCGGGCCTTATCTTGAAAAAGCTCATGCGAAGTGATCCCAGCCCTTGATATGCAGCTCGACCGGCTGCTCATCCTGCACATAGTCGATGCCGGGGTCGCCGGCCTGGATGCGGCCGATGCGGGTGAACCTGACGCCACAGTTGGCCAGCGCCGTGTCCAGGGCACCGTGATGCTCTTGTGGCACGGTGAAGCAGAGCTCGTAGTCATCCCCACCGGCCAGCGCCAGCTGCCAGGCATCCCGTGCGGGCACGGCGTCCTGCAACACCGGCGAGAGGGGCAGCAGGTCGAGATCGATCTGGGCCCGCACGCCGGATGCCTTGAGGATGTGGCCGAGATCGGAAGCCAGGCCGTCGGAGAGATCCAGCGCGCTGCTTGCCAGCCCGCGCAAGGCCTGACCGGCCAGGATGCGGGGATGGGGATGATCGAGCCTGGGCAGCACGGCCGCCAGCTGGTTCTCGTTGAGGGTGCGCTTGCCCAGCAGATGGGAGAGGGCCAGGGCCGCATCCCCCAGGGTGCCGGTAACATAGATGCCGTCCCCTACCCTGGCGCCGCTGCGCATCAGGGCACGACCGGCCGGCACGGATCCCTTCACCGAGACGGTGATGGAGAGTGGCCCGCGGGTCATGTCCCCCCCCACCAGGGCCACATTGTAATATTCGGCGAGCTCGAGGAACCCTTCCGCAAAGCCCGCAACCCAGGCCTCGTTGACGGCGGGCAGGGTCAGCGCCAGGGAGACCCAGCGTGGCTCTGCCCCCATAGCGGCGAGATCGGAGAGGTTGACCGCCAGCGCCTTGTAGCCCAGATCCACCGGATCCATGTCCGGGAAGAAGTGCACGCCGCTCACCAGGGTATCCGTGCTCACCGCCAGCAGGGTATCGGCGGGCAGGGTCAGCAGGGCACAGTCATCCCCTGGGCCCATCACCACGTCCTTGCGGGCGTGGGGGACCTTGAAGTACTTCTCAATCAGCTCAAATTCACCCATACAGTAAAAAGCCAGCGGTTAGGCTGGCTCCTCTCTTAATGCTGATGGACGTCAGGATCAACGCTTGGTCAGCGTCTTGATCACCTTGTCCAGTACACCGTTGACAAACTTGTGGCTGTCATCGGCGGCGAAGGCTTTGGCCAGCTCGATCGCTTCGTTGATCACCACGCGCGGCGGCACATCATCACGACGGGTCAGCTCGTAGGTCGCCAGACGCAGGATCGCCTTGTCCACCATGTCCACTTCTTCCAGCGGACGGGAGAGGAAAGGCGAGAACACCTTGTCCAGCTCGTTGCAGTGGACCGCTACCCCGAACAGCAGATCGCGGAAATAGCTCAGGTCCACACCCTTGGTGTCCTGATCGATCTTGAACTGCTCTTCGATGTCGCCCACGTTGGCCTGGGTCATCTGCCACTGGTAGATGGCCTGGGTGGCGCAATGGCGGGCCTTACGGCGCTCGGACGGTTTCAATGTACTTCTCCTCGTTACACGTCCAGCTGTTTCAGGACGTTGATCATTTCGAGCGCGCTCAGTGCAGCCTCTGCACCCTTGTTACCCGCCTTGGTACCGGCGCGCTCGATGGCTTGTTCAATGTTTTCAGTGGTCAATACGCCGAAGGCGACGGGAATCTCATACTCCATCATCACCTGGGCCAGCCCCTTGCCGTTCTCGCTCGCCACCAGTTCGAAGTGATAGGTGCCGCCACGGATGACGGTACCGAGCGCAACTATGGCGTCGTATTGACCGCTCTTGGCCAGCTTCTTGGCTGCCAGGGGAATTTCGACGGCACCCGGCACGCGCACCAGGGTGAGATTGCTGTCCTGGACCTGGCCTTGACGCTTCAGTACGTCGACCGCACCGTTCACCAGACTGTCATTGATGAAGCTGTTGAAACGGGCAACGACAATAGCAACACGCGCCTCGGGAGCGGCGATATTCCCTTCGATAATCTTCATTGGAAATCCTGTCTCTGTGCAATCAATAGGGGCCGGGGCCAAAAGTGCACGCATTCTAGCACAACAGAGCCGCGACAAAAAACCATGGCCGCAACGAGCGGCCAGGATAGTCATTCAACCCGTCAAGGGCTTGCTCGCCGACGTACTCCACCACCTCGAGGCCGAAGCCACTGGCGAGCATGGTATTTCATCAAGCGAGCACCAGGGTTCTTGCTCGCCGACGTACTCCACCACCTCGAGGCCGAAGCCCCTGGCGAGCATGGTATGTCGTCAAGCGAGCACCATGGCGCTTACTCGCCGACGTACTCCACCACCTCAAGGCCGAAACCCCCGAGGGCATGGTATTTCTTCGGCGAGCTCAAGAGGCGCATCTTGCCGACCCCCAGCGCCTTGAGGATCTGGGAGCCCACGCCGACCCGGCGCGAGGTGCCCTGCCACTTGGCCCCTTCCGGTGCCAGTCCCTTGTCGGCGGCTTCAAAGCCCTTGACCCGGGCCAGCAGCTCGGCGCCCTGGGCTTCGGCCCCCAGGATCACCAGCACACCGCCCTCGTCGGCGATGCGGGCCATGGATTTGGGCAGCGGCCAGCTGCGGGCGCTGTGGCGATCCGTCAGCAGCAGATCGCTCAGCACGTCGTGCAGATGGACCCGTACCAGGGTCGGCTGGTCGGCTTTCACCTCGCCTTTCTTGAGGGCGAAGTGCACCTGGTTGTCTATGGTGTCGCGGAAGGTGACGAGATCAAACTCCCCGAACTCGGTGGGCAGCTTGCACTCGGCCACCTTCTCCACCGTGGTCTCGTGCTGGTTGCGGTACTCGATGAGATCCGCGATGGTGCCCAGCTTGATGCCGTGCTGCTCGGCGAAGATCTCGAGATCGGGACGGCGCGCCATGGTGCCATCCTCGTTGAGGATCTCGACGATGACGGAGGCCGCCTCGTAACCGGCCAGACGGGCCAGATCGCAGCCCGCCTCGGTATGGCCGGCACGGGTCAGCACGCCGCCATCTTGCGCCATCAGCGGGAAGATGTGGCCGGGCTGCACCAGATCGGCGGCCTTGGCGTTCGGTGCGACGGCGGCCTGGACGGTCACGGCGCGATCGGCGGCGGAGATGCCCGTGGTCACCCCTTCGGCCGCTTCTATGGTCACGGTGAAGGCGGTGGAGAACTGGGCATTGTTGCGATCAACCATCAGCGGCAGCGCCAGCTGCTTGCAGCGATCCCGGGTCAGGGTCAGGCAGATGAGGCCCCTGCCGTAACGGGCCATGAAGTTGATATCCTCCGGACGGACACAGGAGGCGGCCATGATGAGGTCCCCTTCGTTCTCCCTGTCTTCGTCATCCATCAGGATCACCATCTTGCCCGCCTTGATATCGGCAATGATTTCCTGGGTTGTGCTCAGCGCCATGGGCTACTCCATCAACATGCTTGGGGAATTGAGCCTGCCGGCTCGGCTTGATACTGCATCATTGTGTGCTAGATGGGGGCGCGGGGCCCCATTTCAATCGGAGCGGGATCACAGAACCGTGTTTTGCCCGCTCCCCTGCCTGTCAGATAAACCCGGATCGGGCCAGGGTCTCCAGGGTCAGGCTGGACCCGCCCTGCTCCTGCGCCCTGCCCTGCATCAGCCGCTCCAGATAGCGGGCGATCTGATCCACTTCCAGGTTCACCCTGTGGCCCGGTTTCCAGCGGGCTATGGTGGTCTCCTGGACCGTGTGGGGCACAATGGTCAGGCGAAAGAGATCCCCCTGCACGGCGTTGACCGTCAGGCTGATGCCATCCACCGCAATGGACCCCTTCTCGGCGATGTAGCGAGAAAGTTCCTTTGGCGCCTCGATCCAGTACTCGATGGCGCGGCCGCTGCTGGACTTGCTCTTCACCTCGCCGATGCCATCCACGTGACCCGAGACCAGGTGGCCGCCGAGGCGGGAGGTGGGCATCAGCGCCTTCTCGAGGTTCACCGGATCCCCTACCTTGGCCTCGGCAAAGCCGGTGCGAGAGAGCGTCTCAAGGGAGACGTCGGCGGTGTAGCTCTTGTCCCCCAGGGCCACCACGGTCAGGCAGACGCCGTTGGTGGCGATGGAGTCGCCCAGCTTGACGTCGCCAAAGTCCAGGGTCGGCGCGTGGACGGTGAGGGCCATGTCATCCCCTTGGCGGCGCAGGGCGGCCAGGGTGCCCATGGCTTCGATAATTCCGGTAAACATGCAGATCACCTTGCTGATGACGGGGGCAGTGACTGCCCCCTTGAACATTGATAAATCAGGCTATTTTCGCTGTGATGCGAATATCCTGCCCCACCAGACGCACATCCTTGACAGTGAGCTTGGGGGCCTGGAACAGCCGGGTCAACTCCGGCAGGTGGAACAGGCCGCGCCCCTCATCCCCCAACAGCTTGGGAGCCTGATAGAGCACCAGCTCGTCCACCAGCCCCTTGGCCAGCAGGGCGCCGCACAGCCTGGGGCCCGCCTCCACCAGCACAGAGTTGATGTTCTGCTTGGCCAGCAGCATGAAGAGGCTCACCAGATCCAGCTTGCCATCCAGCAGCGGCAGGGTCAGCTGCTGCACCCAGGCAGGCCAGTCCCCGTCGACCTTGTGACGGGCCAGCAGCACAGGGCTCTCGCTCTGGAACAGGGGCAAGTCCGGGGTCAGCCGGTTCTGGGAATCGACGATGACCCGCAGCGGCTGGCGCAGGGTCTCTTTGGGATAAACGGCCTTGACCGAGGCCGGCAGCTCGTCCCAGCGCACGTTGAGGGAGGCGCCGTCGGCCAGCACCGTCTCGGCGCTGGAGAGCACCGCATCGTGGCGGGCACGCAGCCGCTGCACGTCCCGGCGCGCCTCCGGGGAGGTGATCCACTGGCTCTCGCCGCTCGCCATGGCGGTGCGACCGTCGAGGCTGGCGCCGAGCTTGACCGTCACCTGCGGGAAGGCGGTGCGCATCCGCTTGAAGAAGCCGGGGTTCAGCGCCTCGGCCTCGGCGCTGAGCAGGCCGAAGTCGGTCTTGATGCCCGCCTCGGAGAGCATGCGCAGCCCGCGCCCCCCTACCTGGGGATTGGGATCCACCATGGCGGCGACCACCCGGGTCACCCCGGCCTTGATCAGCGCCTCGGCACAGGGAGGGGTGCGACCGTGATGGGAGCAGGGCTCCAGGGTCACATAGGCGGTGGCGCCGCGAGCCTCTTCCCCGGCGGCATGCAGGGCATAGACCTCGGCATGGGGTTCACCGGCACGCTGGTGCCAGCCCTCCCCCACCACCACGCCGGCCTTCACCAGCACGGCGCCCACACAGGGATTGGGGGCCGTGGTGTAACGGCCGCGACGGGCCAGCTCGAGGGCCCGGCTCATCCATTGGTAATCGTCTTGACTAAACATCTGGGCTCCCGTTCAACGCGAGAAAATAGGGGTGCTAACGCAATCCGTGGATGGCTGGCTTATTTCTCCAGCTTGGCGATCTCTTCGCCGCTTCTTGTTACAAACAAGGCGGATGTCCTCGAGTCCTGAGGTAGAGAGGGGTGAAGCGGATATTGCTTTGCTCATCCGACCCTCCTCACTTCTCCAGCTTGGCGATCTCTTCACCGAATTCGCGGATGTCCTCGAAGCTGCGATAGACGGAGGCGAAGCGGATATAGGCCACCTTGTCCAGGCTCTTGAGTTCATCCATCACCAGGTTGCCCACCAGCTGGGACGCGACTTCGCGCTCGCCGGTGGCACGCAGCCGGGATTTGATGTGATTGACCCCCTTTTCGATGGCCTCCATGCTCACCGGCCGCTTCTCCAGGGCCCGCAGTATGCCGGCCCGCAGCTTGTCTTCATTGAAGGGCTCGCGGGAGCCGTTGGACTTGATGACACGGGGCATCACCAGCTCGGCCATCTCGAAGGTGGTGAAGCGCTCGTGGCAGAGCAGGCATTCACGACGGCGGCGCACCTGATGGCCTTCTGCCACCAGACGGGAATCGATCACCTTGGTATCAACCGCACTACAGAAAGGGCAATGCATCGGACCTCCGGCGTTAACGGAAAAGGCACCTGCCCCGCGGGGTCAGGATCTTGGCTGGCCAGTGTAGCACGGCCATCCAAAGCCGGTAAAAGCCCAGAAAAAACAATGCCACCCTAAGGTGGCATTGGGGCTGAAATGGCGCCGGTTCAGTCGTCGTAGGGCAACAGATCCGGATCGCAATCCACATAGTCGGGGGCCGGATCTTGCTCGAATTGCACCGCATCGATATGGGTATGGCCCTGCATCAGCGCCTTGCCCACCCTGTGCATGCCATCCATCACCCGTCCGGCACTGTCCAGAATGATGGGATAGGCGAGATCGGCGGCCTGCATCAGCTGGCAGTGTTCTACTATGCTGCGCACCGTGGGTTTCACGCCACCATGCCCGTACCAGTGCTCGCTATCGAGCTCCGCGAGCTGCGAGAGTGGCACAGCGTGCACCGGCAACCCGCGGCTCAGCCGCACCAGACGGCGCACATCCCAGGCCAGCAGGCCCTCGGGGCTTGGGCGAAAATGATACTGGGCGCGGAGGGCAGAGATGAGTTCCTCATCACTGAGCGCGGTCTGATTTGGCATGGTGCCTCCTCTGTCGGTCGATGAGTACAGCCCTATGGCAAGGCCGGTGCAGAAACAACAATGCCACCCTGGGGTGGCATTGTTTTTATACCAGAGTCTCTGGCGTATCAGGCATAAACCGGGAAACGGCGGCAGATGTCCAGCACCTTCTCGCGAACGGTGGCCAGCACGGCGTCGTTGTCGTGGTTGTCCAGCACGTCGCAGATCCAGTTGGCCAACTGGATGGACTCGGCTTCCTTGAAACCGCGGCGGGTGATGGCCGGGGTACCGATCCGCACACCTGAGGTGACGAACGGGGAGCGCGGGTCATTCGGCACCGAGTTCTTGTTGACGGTGATGTTGGCCTTGCCCAGTGCGGCGTCGGCGTCCTTACCGGTCAGCTCGCGTCCGATGAGGTCAACCAGCATCAGGTGGTTGTCGGTGCCGCCGGAGACGATCTTGTAGCCGCGCTCGATAAAGGTAGCGGCCATGGCCTTGGCGTTCTTCACGACCTGGGCCTGGTAGGTCTTGAACTCTGGCTCCAGCGCTTCCTTGAAGGCCACTGCCTTGCCGGCGATGACGTGCATCAGCGGGCCGCCCTGACCACCCGGGAAGACGGCGGAGTTCAGCTTCTTGTACAGATCTTCGTCGTCGGCGGCGGAGAGGATCAGACCACCGCGCGGACCGGCCAGGGTCTTGTGGGTGGTGGAGGTGACCACGTGGGCGTGGGGCACCGGGTTCGGGTAGACGCCAGCGGCAATCAGACCGGCCACGTGGGCCATGTCGACGAACAGGTAAGCACCGATCTTGTCGGCGATTTCGCGCATGCGGGCCCAGTCGACGATGCCGGAGTAGGCGGAGAAGCCACCTATCATCATCTTCGGCTTGTGCTCGACCGCCAGACGTTCCATCTCGTCATAGTCGATCTTGCCGGACTCATCGATGCCGTAGGGGATGATGTTGTACAGCTTGCCGGAGAAGTTGACCGGGGAGCCGTGGGTCAGGTGACCACCGTGGGCCAGGTTCATGCCCAGCACGGTGTCGCCCGGCTGCAGCAGGGCCATGTAGACGGCGCTGTTGGCCTGGGAGCCGGAGTGCGGCTGCACGTTGGCATAGGTGGCACCAAACAGTTCCTTGGCGCGCTCGATGGCCAGGGTTTCGACCACGTCGACGTACTCGCAACCGCCGTAGTAACGCTTGGCCGGGTAGCCTTCGGCGTACTTGTTGGTCAACTGGGAGCCCTGGGCTTCCATGACGCGGGGGCTGGTGTAGTTCTCAGACGCGATCAGCTCGATATGTTCTTCCTGACGACGGGTTTCGTCTGTGATGGCCTGCCACAGCTCTGGATCATAGCCGGCGATGGTCATGTCACGTTTCAACATCCGTTTATCTCCTGAAAATCGTTTGCGCGATAGGTGAAGTGGGCCCGCGCATTGTAACGTGAGCTGGATCAAAGAGACAGTCCAACCACCCAAAAACTTGTTTATAAAATGTAAAATACGTCGCAATTTTCGAAGCCGGACACCCCTCTTTCCCCTTGCCTCTCGCGGGGCAGGCGCCCCTTCCGTCGGCTCGGCCCCTCCCGGGACGCCCGGCAATCCTGTCTGACCCGCCCCCTGAGTCCTCCCCAATGGAGGGCAAAAACCAGAGCCAGATCATGGATATAGCATTTACTAACAGATAACATCTTTAGACAGCACAGGGGCTGCGAAGCCTGGCGAGCGGCCATCGGCTGGCAACGGCAGGGCCCTTTGGCGCACAGGGTCGCACCAGAGCCCTGCATTTGCCTCTCTCACCACAAGGGGAAATTCCATGGATCATCTGATGCTGTTCGTGATTGTCGCCGTCTTTGCCATCTTCTATTGGGTCTATTACACCGGCAGTCGCAAGGGCGCCTGCACCACCCGCTGGGAGACGCTGCCCACCCGGGCGCAGTACCTGGCGGCCCACCCCGAGGCCGTCGATGGCGATATCATCTTCTGCATCCATTGCGGCCACCATCAGCAGCTCGAGGTGGGGGTGGTGCACCAGGCCGACTACCGGCGCCAGCACATCTGCCCCCGCTGCAAGCAGGCGCTCTACAGAGACGAGGAGCAGGAAGGGAGCGGCAGATCAGTCGTCGGCAGCAGACCAGGTTGAGGCGCATGCCGGGGCCGACGGCTGCCTCTCCTGCCACGCCTTGAGCGTCGCCACCGCCGCATCAAACGCCCCGGCCAGCCCCGCCGGATCGGCATCCCCCGCCTCCAGGGCGGCGCACTGCGCGGCAAAGTCATCCAGCCCGAGCGCCAGGGCACTGCCCTTGAGCTTGTGGGCCATCCCCTTGCGCTCTTCCCCCTCGCACCGCACCAGTGCGGCCACCAGGGCCGCCCCCTGGGATTCAAACAATCCGATGAGCTGACGGATGCGCTGACTGCCGAGCAAGGCCAGGTCGGCGTCCAGCACGGGGTTGGCGGCCTGGGGGGCCGGCGGGCTGACGGTGCCCTCCCTCGCGTCCGGCAGGGCCTGCGCTGTCTCTATCTGGAACTGACGGTCGATGGCGCTGGCCAGCGCCGCCAGACGCACCGGTTTGCCGACAAAGTCCGCAAAGCCCGCCTCCAGACAGAGACGGATATCCTCGGGGTACATCTGGGCCGAGATGGCGATGGCAGGCAGGGGGCGCTCGTGCACCTCCTCGCTGATGGCGGCCAGATCTTCGCGCAGGGACAGGCCATCCATGTCCGGCAGATTGATGTCGAGCAGCGCCAGATCGAAACTCCGCTCCGTCACCCGCGCCAGCGCCGAGCGCCCGTCTTCCGCCAGGGTGACGCAATGGCCCAGGCGCGTCAGCATGCCCTGCGCCACCAGCCGGTTGATCTCGTTGTCTTCCACCAGCAGGATCTCGCGAGGCTGGCCGAGGTGCAGCGGCTGGGCCGCGGTCGGCAGCTGGGCGGCCGAGCGTTGCAGGGGCAGGCTGAAGCTGAAGCGGCAACCCTCCCCGGGCCGGCTGGCAAGGCACAGCTCCCCCCCCATGGCGGCCACCAGCCTGCGGCTGATGGCAAGCCCCAGCCCTGTGCCCCCCTGGTGCCCCATGTCCCGCTTGCGCTGGCGGAACGCCTCGAACACCGCCTCCTTCTCCTGTTCAGGAATGCCGGGGCCGGTATCGCTCACCACGAACAGGATGCAGGGCTCGGCGCAGGGGCCGCCGCATGGGAGGGGGCTCACCTCGAGGCAGATCCGGCCCCTGGCGGTGAACTTGACCGCGTTGCCCAGGAGGTTCGCGAGTACCTGGCGCAGCTTGCCCAGATCCCCTTCTACCACGGGAGGCAGGGTGGGGGCGTACTCCAGCACCAGGGCCACCCCTCTTGCCTCTGCCTTGGGCCGGAACAGGGCGCTCAGCTCATCGACCAGCTGATGCAGCGGGAAGGGTTCCCGGCGCGCCTCCACGTGGCCCGCCTCGATCTTGGAGTAGTCGAGGATGTCGTTGAGGATCTCCAGCAGGGATTCGCCGCTGTGCTCTATGGCGGCGAGATAACGCCGCTGGGTCTCGCTGAGATGGGTGTCCTCCAGCAGGGTCAGCCCCCCCAGAATGCCGTTCATGGGGGTGCGGATCTCGTGGCTCATGGTGGCGAGGAAGACCGACTTGGCCCGATTGGCCTGTTCCGCCTCGGCGCGGGCCAGGCGCTGCTTCTCCACCTCTTCGTTGAGGCGCAGATTGGCATGGCTGAGCTGCTCCGTCCGCTCCACCACTCGCGACTCCAGCTCCCGCTGATAGCGGCCCAGCTCGACCGCATTGTCACGAAACACCTGCAGGGCCCGTCCCAGCTCCGCCAGCTCGTCACGGCCCGCACTGGCGATCGGGTCAAGGGGGGCCAGATCCCCCCGCGCCAGCCGGCTCATCCCCGCCACCGCGTGTTGCAGCGGCCAGACGATGCGGCCGTAGACCATGCGCCACATCAGCAGCATCAGCAGCACCAGGGTGAGCAGGCCAATGCCCATCAGGGCCTGCTCCAGCAGCCTGAGACGCTGGCTCAGTGCCTGCTGACTCTGCCCCAGGGAGTCGCGGGCACGGCTGACCAGGTCACCCACCTGCTGGTTGAGGCTGCTCATCAGGGCCTCATTGGCGCTGGCCAGCACCCGCAGCGCCTCCCCCTTGCCGAGCCAGTCGCTGCGCAGTTGCACCAGCTGGTCGCTCTGCGCCAGCACGGCGAGGGCCTGCTCCACCCCCTGGCGACGGGCCGGATCCGTCACCGCCCCGGCCCTCAGCTGCAATATCGCCAGCTCCCGCTGTCCATCTTGCAACAGTGCCTGCAAGCGCTCCTGCCGCTCGCCGCGCCAGATCTCCTCGATGCGCTGCTGCTGCATCAGGGTTCTGTGACGCAGCTCGGTCATCTGCTCCAGCCAGTCGAGATCCTGCTCCAGCAAGCGATCTATCGCTGCTGCGGCGGCGCGCCCCTGCAAGGGGTAGAGGGAGCCGAGCCCTGCCACCATCACGGTCTCTGCATTCTCCATCTGGCTGCGGGCAAGCTCCGCCACCTCGCCGGCTGCGGCCACCAGGCGGGCGCGCAGGTCGTTGCCTTGCGCCATCAGGGTCAGGCGCTCCCCCACCAGCCAGCCCTGCTGCCCCAGGTTGCCTATGATGCTCTGGCTCAGGGGGTGGAGCTGCTCCTGCACCTGCCTGTCCCCCTCACCGCCGAGCTGCGCCAGCAGGCGCTGCATCTGCTGTCCCTGCAGGGTGAGCAAGCGTCCCTGATGCTCGCGCTCCGCCTCGCTGGTCGCCGTGGCCAGCAGATGGGAGGCGCTCTGGATCTCGCCGCTCAGGCGCGCCAGGGTACGGGCCCGCTCCTGATCGGCCAGGGTCTGCTGCACCCCCTGCTCCAGCTGGCGCAGGTGGGTGAGCCCAATCCACCCGAGCAGGGAGGCGCTCAGGGTCAGCAGCGCCATCAGGGAGAAGGCCAGCAGCAGCCTGCCCCCCAGGCCGGAAAAGATTCTCACGCTCGGCACCTTGGTTGTGGTCGGCTTTGACCGGATAATGTGGACCCACACTTTAACAAAACCCCGGCTCATGCGAAGCGTCTATCTCTCCCTGTTGCTCATGCTGCTCCCTGGCCCCCTCCTCGCCTTCGAGGTGGATCACTGGCCAGGTGGCGCCTTCAGCGGCCAGCCCGTGCGCCTCCTGTGGCCAGGGCCAGCGCCTCTTCCATCTCCCCTGACCCTGTGCGCCCTCTATCCCCATCTGCGGGACGCCTATTGGCTGTCGGTCAATCAGGGCATGGTGGAAGAGGCGACACGGCTTGGGGTCAGCTTGCGGATCCACGAGGCGGGGGGCTACGGTGCCCTGGCCGAGCAGCGCCAGCAGTTGCAGCAGTGCGTGAGGGAGGGGAGCGACGCCATCCTGCTTGGCGCCGTGAGCTATGAGGGGCTAAGGGAGGCAATCACCGCCAGCCCGCTACCGGTATTCGGCCTGGTCAACGATCTGCCCGCCGGCCTGGTGCGTGCCAAGGTGGGGGTCTCCTGGTATCAGATGGGCTGGCAGATGGGGCACTGGCTGGCACTGCGTCACCCGGCGGGCAGCAAACCCGTCTCGGTTGCCCTGTTCCCGGGCCCCAAGAGCAGCGGTGGCAACAACGTGGTCGAGCCCGGTTTTGCCGATGCCATCCGGGGGAGCGCCATCAGGCTGGTGACCACGGCACGCGGCGACAACAGCCGCGAGATCCAGCGCACCCTGGTGCAGCAGACCCTGGCCCGCCACCCGGACCTCGACTATCTGGTGGGGGGCGCCATTGCCGCCGAAGTGGCGGTCAACGAGCTGGCCCAACGCCGGCTCGACCACCCCAGAGTGCTCGGCACCTACTTCAGTCACGGGGTGCAGCGCGGCCTGCTGCGGGGCAAGATGCTGGCGGCCAACAGCGATCAGATGCGGCTGCAGGGCCGCCTTGCCGTGGCCCAGGCCGTCTGCCTGCTACAGCATCCCGAGGCGGACGAGCAGCAGTGCCCCCGGGTGATGGGCCCCCCTATTCTGACCCTGGATGGCCCCCTGGCCGACACCGGCGACTCCCTCTCCGAGGGGGCTTTTCGCCCCGTCTACCGGGTCGGTGCCGCCCCAGCCGACCAATAGCCAAGCCAGCTGACTCAGGGAGCCAGCTCACCGGCAAACAGATAGCCTTCACCATGGACGGTGACAAAGAGCTGGGGATCCCGGGGATCCAGCTCCATCTTGCCCCGCAGCCGCCGGATCAGCACGTCTATGGTGCGATCGCTCGGGCCATCGCCGCGATGGCTGATGAGGGTCAGGATCCGCTCCCGGCTGAGCACCCGCCCGGGGTGGGCGACGAAGGCCACCAGCACCTCGTATTCGGCCTTGGTCAGGCGCACCGGCACCCCGTCCTTGCTGAGCTGGCGGCGGGGAATGTCGAAACGCCAGGGGCCAAAGCGCACCGCATCGTCAGCCACCGCAGGCTCGCTCGGAGAGGCGGCAGCCAACGAGATCCGCCACAGCAGATTCTTGACCCGCACCAGCAGCTCTCTGAGCTCGAACGGCTTGGTGACATAGTCATCGGCCCCCATCTCGAGGCCGACTATCCGGTCCACCGCATCGCTGCGGCCGGTGACCAGAATGATCCCGACCGTGCTGCGCGCCCTCAGTTCACGGGTCAGCAGCAGACCGTCTTCCCCCGGCAGGTTGATGTCCAGCATCACCAGATCGACCGTCTGCTCCGCCAGCACGGCGCGCATCTCCTGGCCGTTTTCCACCGCCGTCACCCGATAGCCCTCCCGCTCGAAATAGCCGGTCAGCTTCTCGCGGGTCACCGCATCATCTTCAACAACCAGAATGTGGTAGCTCATGGGCAGGGTTCACGAAGGTCGACAAGGGAGGATTATTCTATTCACATTTTGTCATAAATACCCCTATTTCGTTAATTTACCGCGGCAACCCTGTTCACAGCCTCTCCCTATCATGGCCCTCATCAAAAAGTCATGATGATGAGAGACAGCTATGAAAAAACTGTGGCACTTCCTGCGCACACCCAGCCGCCGCTGGTCGGTGCTGGCGCTGGTTCTGGCCGGCGTCGGGGTCACCCTGGCCGGCAGCGTCGGCCTGCATTACGGCTTCGAGAAGACCAGCAGCCTCGAGTTCTGTATCTCCTGCCACTCCATGAAGGACACCGTCTATCCGGAGTACAAGGAGTCCATCCACTTCAAGAACGCCTCCGGGGTACAGGCCATCTGTACCGACTGCCACCAGCCGAAGGATTTCGTCGGCAAGGTGGCCCGCAAGATGGAGGCGGCCAACGACCTCTATCAGGAGTACATAGGCCACAGCATCGACACCCAGGAGAAATTCGAGGACAGGCGCCTGCACCTGGCCGAGAAGGTGTGGGCCCGGATGAGCAGCCAGAACTCCAAGACCTGCAAGTCCTGCCACAGCTACGACAACATGGATCACGCCAAGCAGTCCCCGGCGGCAGCGCTGGCGATGAAGGATGCGGCGGCGAAGAACATGAACTGCATCGAGTGCCACAAGGGCATCGCCCACGAACTGCCCAACATGGCGGGGGGCTTCCGTGCCACCTACGCCACCCTGGCAAGCGAAGCGCAAGAGGCGCCAGCCGGCGACACCCTCTACACCCTGGGTGAAAAGGATCTCTATGCCAGCGAGCAGAGCACCGACCCGGTCGGCAAGCTGCTGCCCGCCTCCCGCATCGACGTGGTGGCCCGCAGCGGCGATCGCCTCAAGGTGACCATCGAAGGGTGGCGCGAGCGCGACGGCAAGGGCCGGGTGCTGAGCGAATACATGGGCAAACGGGTCTTCGTCGCCACTGTCCGTGACGAGCTGAAAGCGAGCGAGAAAGTGCTCAAGCAGGAGACCGACAGCGCCACCCATATCCAGTGGGAGCAGGTGCAGGTACAGGCCTGGGTCGATGGCAAGGGGCTCGAGCCCTCCCTCAAACCCATCTGGGATTACGCCGGCGAGATGTACAAGTCCACCTGCAACTCCTGCCACGGCGCGCCGGACCCGGCTCACTTCACCGCCAACGGCTGGATCTCGGGGCTCAAGGCGATGTCCGCCTACTACCGCCTGAGCAAGGAAGAGGAGCGCACCCTGCTCAAATACCTGCAAAACCATGCCGCCGACACCGGTGGTCAGGGCAGCCACTAATTCCGGATTCGAGTTCCGGATCCGAGAGAGGAATAACAAGATGATCAACATTTCCCGTCGTGGTTTTCTGGGTGGCTTGCTGGCCAGCGGTGCCTCTGCCCTGATCGGCCCCTCCCTGCTCGGTCGCGCCGTGATGGCCGCCGAGTCCGGCGACAAGCTGGTGCAATCCGGTTCCCACTGGGGCGCCTTCCGTGCCCGGGTGGTGGACGGCCGCTGGGTCGAGACCCTGCCGTTCGAGCATGACAAGCACCCCACCGAGATGCTCAAGGCCCTGAGTGAGGTGGTCTACAACCCCTCCCGCATCCGCTACCCCATGGTACGGCTGGACTGGCTGCGCAAGGGCCACCAGTCCGACACCAGCGAACGCGGCCAGAATCGCTTCGTGCGGGTCACCTGGTCACAGGCGCTGGACTTCTTCTATCACGAGCTGGAGCGGGTGCAGAAGACCCATGGCCCGAGCGCCCTCTATGCCGGTCACTCCGGCTGGCAGTCGGTGGGCAAGCTGCACTCCGCCGGCGCCATGCTGGGGCGCGCCATGAACCTGCACGGCACCTATCTGGCCAAGGCCGGCGACTACTCCACCGGCGCCGCCCAGGTGATCCTGCCCCACGTGGCAGGGGCCATGGAGGTGTACGAACAGCAGACCTCCTGGCCGCTGGTGCTGGAGCACAGCAAGACCATAGTCATCTGGGGTTCAGATCCCATCAAGAACCTTCAGGTGGGCTGGCTGGTGCCGGATCACAGCGTCTACGACTACTGGGCGCAGCTCAAAGAGAAGGTGGCCAAGGGCGAGATCCGGGTGATCAGCATCGACCCGGTCAAATCCAAGACCCAGAAGTACCTCAACTGCGATCAGGTGACCCTGAATCCGCAGACCGACGTGCCGCTGATGCTGGGCATAGCCCACACCCTCTACAGCGAGAAGCGCCACGACGAGGCGTTCCTGAAGAACTACACCACCGGCTTTGACAAGTTCCTGCCCTACCTGCTGGGCACCAGCGATGGTCAGGTGAAGGACGCCGAGTGGGCCGCCGCCATCTGTGGCGTGCCTGCCGAGACCATCCGCGAACTGGCCCGCACCATGAGCAGCGGCCGCACCCAGCTTATCGGCGGCTGGTGCGTGCAGCGCATGCACCACGGCGAACAGTACGCCTGGATGCTGGTGGTACTGGCCTCGATGATTGGCCAGATCGGCCTGCCGGGCGGTGGCTACGGCTTTGGCTGGCACTACAACGGGGCGGGCACCATCACCTCCAGCGGCCCCATCATGTCCGGTTTCAGCTCGGTCATTCCCGGGGTCAAGCCGCGCCATGACGGCGACTGGAAGGGCTACTCCAAATTCATTCCGGTGGCCCGTTTCGTCGACTGCATCCTCAATCCGGGCAAGACCATCGCCTTCAACGGCCAGACCATCACCTACCCCCACATGAAGATGGCGGTGTTCTGCGGCAACAACCCCTTCCACCACCAGCAGGATCGCAACAAGATGGTCGCGGCCTGGCGCAAGCTGGAAACCGTGGTCAGCATCGATCACCAGTGGACCGCCAGCTGCCGCTTCGCCGACATAGTGCTGCCCGCCACCACCACCTATGAGCGCGATGACATCGAGCAGTGGGGCTCCCACTCCAACGCCGGCATTCTGGCCATGTACAAGGTGGTGGAGCCGCTGTTCGAGGCGCGCGATGACTATGACATCTTCGCCGATCTCTGCCGTCGCTTCGGTCGCGAGGCCGAGTTCACCGGCGGCAAGAGCAAGCTGGAGTGGATCCAGAGCATCTATGACGACGCCCGCCTGCAGGGCCGCGGCATCGGCATCCGGCTGCCCCGCTTCAGCCAGTTCTGGCACGGCGAAGGCTTCGTCACCTTCCCGGCGGGCCAGCCCTGGGTGCGCCACGAGTCGTTTCGTCAGGAGCCGGATCTGGAACCGCTGGGCACCCCGTCCGGCCTTATCGAGATCTACTCCAAGACCATCGCCGACTACGGCTATGGGGATTGCCCGGGCCACCCGGTCTGGATCGAGCCCTACGAGCGCTCCCACGGCGGGCCGGGCAGCGCGCGTTTCCCGCTGCACCTGCAATCCTGTCACCCGGACAAGCGGCTGCACAGCCAGCTCTGCTCCTCCGACAACTACCGCGCCACTTACACGGTGCAGGGTCGCGAGCCCGTCTACATGAATCCGCAGGACGCCAAAGCGCGCGGCCTCAAGGACGGCGATCTGGTGCGGGTGTTCAACGGCCGCGGTCAGGTGCTGGCCGGTCTGGTGGTGAGCGATGACTACGCCCCCGGCGTCGTCAGGATCCAGGAGGGGGCCTGGTATGGCCCGCAAGAGGGCGGCAAGGTCGGCACGCTCTGCACCTACGGCGATCCCAACGTGCTGACCGCCGACATCGGCTCCTCCAGCCTGGCGCAGGCCACCACAGCTCATACCGCGCTGGTGGAGATCGAGAAGTTCCGCGGACAGGCGCCCGCCGTCACAGCCTTCGGCGCGCCCGAGTCGGCAAAGGGCATCGACCCCATGTTCCCGGCACTCTGACCCCAGGGGGACGAAAGCGCCCCCTTGAGTTTCCTTTATTTTTAAAGTCGTTAGAATCGGGAGCCATCAAGGCTCCCGATTGCCATCCACGGAGGAAAAATGCAGGAATTTATGGCTACCAGCGAACGCCGGGCCCAACTCTACTGGTGGTTCTCCACCCTGTTTGCCGCCGAACTCAGTGATGAGCAGATCGCCGAATATGACACCTATGACGTGCGAAGCTTCCTGAAAAGCCTCTCCACCCTGGATCCCATGCGCGAGGCAGTGACCGAGCTCAACGACGCCATCGCCCGCCTGCTGGTGCGCACCGATCGCCAGCTGGAGCTCGCCGCCGACTTCGCCGGCCTCTTCCTGGTGGATCCCAAGCAGGGCGCCCTGCCCTACGAGTCCCTCTACCGGGGCGAGGCCAAGCTGATGATGCAGGCCCCCATGGCCGAGATGCAGGCCCGCCTCGATCGCCTCGGCATCAATGTCAGCGACAAGTACAAGGAGCCCGCCGATCACCTGGCCATCGAGCTGGATCTGATGGGCAACCTCATCATTCGCGCCGCCGAGGCGACCACAGCCGCCGAGCGGGCGCAATGGCTGCAGGAGCAGGAAGCGCTCTTGCACCACCATCTGCTGGGCTGGTTCGACAAGTTCGAGACCGCCTGTCGCGCCGCCGACCAGTTTGGCTTCTACGGCGCCAGTGCCCGTCTGCTGGGGGTCTTCCTCACCATGGATGCCAACTACCTCAGCCTGGTCAAGCCGGCACAGTCCGCCGACTAAGCCTCGCATGAAGACAGCCCTGTTTCTGATTGCATGCTGGCTGCTGGCCCTGATCCCGCTGGATCAGGGCCTGACCCCCCTCGCCGTCCTGCTGTTCCACCCGGACAGGGAACTGTACGGCGCCGCCCAGCTGACCGGCTTTGGCGGCATTCTGCTCACCCTCTACCTTGCCAATCTCGGCGTGGAAGTGGTGCTGCGCCGCCGCTTCCAGATAGCGGGCATGCTGACCCTGCTGGTGGCCTGGATTGGCTTCATCAACAGCAGCGGCAGCGAGTCACATTTCCTGCTGCTCTACCTGCTGGCCCTGCCGTTCCACCTGCTCGGCTGGCTGGTGCTGGTGCGCGGCATTCAGGCATTCGGCCGCCAGAAAGGCTGACATCCCCTTGATTTGACATCATTCCCAGACTTTTTCTTCCTCTTGAAACTTCCTGCCATACTGACACAGTCATCTAAATGACAATGAAATCAATTCAGGAGCCTCCATGGAAAAAGTGCTACCCGAATCGGTTCAGACACTGCATTTGTCAGGCCCGTTATCCCTTCATGAATGGCAACAACTGTTCGAGCTGGCACCCTTTGGGATAGGGGTCTTCGATCGTGACTTCAGGTGCCGTGGCGTCAACGGTATCTTCACCGAGCTGAGCGGTCTGGCGCAGGGGGATCACCTCGGCAAGACGCTGTTTGACATCACCCCGGCCCAGGCGCCCATGCTGCTCCCCCGGCTCAAGCAATTGCTCGATGGCGCCCCCCGGGCCGAGCTGGATCTCGGCTGTATCCATGTCTCCCGCCCCGGCGGGCCGAGGCGCTGGCAGATGAGCTGCAGCCCCCTGATGGACGCGACAGGGCTCTTCAATGGCATCTTCCTCATCGCCCGCGATCTCACCCAGGATCCCCGCGCCTACCTGGGCCTGACCCGCTTCACCGGGGAGATCCAGGAGACCAGCAGCCTGCATGCACAGCGGCTCTACCAGGCGGAGGCCAGGCTCCACCACCTCTCCTATCACGACCCCCTCACCGACCTTGGCAATCGCAGCCTGTTGCAGGAGCGGCTCGCACTGGAGATGGAGACGGCCAGGCTCAACCGGCTGCCCCTCGCCCTGCTGTTCATCGATCTCGACGGCTTCAAGCTGATCAACGACAACCTGGGGCACAGTGCCGGGGATCTGCTGCTCAAGCTGCTGGCGGAGCGCATCCGCCACAGCCTGCGCCCGGGGGATCTCGCCACCCGGCTCGGCGCAGACGAATTTCTGGTGCTGCTGCCCGACATCGGACAGCCCCAGGAGCTGGTGGGGCTGATCGAGCGGCTGCAACACAGGCTCCACGATCCGGCCGACATAGGGCAGGAGCGGGTGAGGCTCTCCGCCAGCATAGGGGTCGCCCTCTACCCGGATCATGGCCTGACCCCGGACAGCCTCATCAGTGCGGCGGACAATGCCATGCATGAGGCCAAGCGCCGGGGCCGCAACGGCCATCGGTTCTACTCCCCCGAGATGATGACGCAGATGAGGGAGCGGATGGCCCTGGAGCAGGGGCTGATCAAGGCCATGGAGCAGCAGCAGTTCCGCCTGCTGTACCAACCCATGACGGATCTGGCCAGTGACAGCCTCAGCGGCCTCGAGGCCCTGGTGCGCTGGCAGCACCCGAGCGAGGGCATCATCTCTCCCGCCCGCTTCATTCCGGTGGCCGAGGAGTGCGGCCTGATAGAGCAGTTGGGGGAATGGGTGATGCGCACCGCCTGCCAGCAGGGACAGCGGTGGCTGGCGGAGGGGTTCGCCGTGCCCAGGCTGTCCGTCAATGTGTCGGTGAGGGAGATGCGCTCCCCCGACTACGTGGACAGGGTCACCGCCATCCTGGCGCAGACCGGCTTCCCGGCAGAGCGGCTGGAGATCGAGGTCACCGAGAGCATCATCCAGAGCGTGGATCAGAGCCTGCGGCTCTTTACCCGCCTCAAGGCGCTGGGAGTGCAGATCGCCATCGACGACTTCGGCACCGGCTTCTCTTCCCTGAGCCTGCTCAAAAGCCTGCCCATAGACCGCATCAAGATAGACAGGGCCTTCGTGCAGGCGCTGCCCGACGACAGGCACAGCCGGGAGCTGTGCCGCACCATAGTCAGCCTGGCAGACAGCCTCGGCATGGCGGTCACGGCGGAAGGCATAGAGACCCAGCCCCAGCGCCAGTTCCTGCAATCCCTGCGCTGCGAGGAGGGCCAGGGCTACCTGTTCAGCCATCCCCTGTCCGAACCCCACATGACCTCCATGCTCGCCACAGGGCATTGACGATCCCGGATAGCCCAATGACAGAAGGGAGCCTCAGGCTCCCTTCTTCGCGATCCCTCGGCCATGTCGACCGGCCCCTCTCGTCGCTATCCAAAAGTCTAATTGCCCTCCCGTGCCAAAGGTATAAGTTGTTACTCAATCATTACAAAAATGTATTCACAGGAGTGAGAGATGAGCGAGAGCAAGGTCTATCCGGTCAAGGCCCACATAGGTAGCGACGCCCTGCTGGACAAGGAAGGTTATGAAGCCATGTACCTGGCGTCGGTGCAGAACCCGGACGCCTTCTGGGGGGAGCAGGGCAAGATCCTCGACTGGATGACGCCCTACACCCGTGTCAAGAACACCTCCTACGATCCGGGCCACGTCTCCATCAAGTGGTACGAGGATGGCCTGCTCAACGTGTCGGCCAACTGCCTGGATCGCCACCTGGCCCAACGCGGCGACAAGGTCGCCATCATCTGGGAAGGGGACAACCCGGCCGAGGATCGCAAGATCACCTATCGTGAGCTCCACACCGAGGTGTGCAAGTTTGCCAACGTGCTCAAAGCCCAGGGGGTCAAGCGCGGTGACATGGTCTGCCTCTACATGCCCATGGTGCCGGAAGCTGCCATCGCCATGCTCGCCTGTACCCGCATCGGGGCGGTGCACAGCATCGTCTTCGGCGGCTTCTCGCCGGAGGCGCTCTCGGGTCGCATCATAGACTCAGGCTCCTCCATCGTCATCACAGCCGACGAGGGCCTGCGCGGCGGCCGCCCCATCCCCCTCAAGAAGAACGTGGATGAGGCGCTCACCCACCCGGATACCAAGGTCAGCAAGGTGATCGTCCTCAAGCGCACCGGCGGCAAGGTCGCCTGGCATGACCACAGGGACATCTGGTGGCACGACGCCGTCGCCGCTGCCAGCCCGGATTGCCCGCCCGAAGCCATGGGCGCCGAGGATCCCCTGTTCGTGCTCTACACCTCGGGCTCCACCGGCAAGCCCAAGGGGGTGCTGCACACCACGGGCGGCTACCTGGTCTATGCCGCCCTCACCTTCAAGTACGTGTTCGACTATCACGAGGAGGACATCTACTGGTGTACCGCCGACGTGGGCTGGGTCACCGGCCACTCCTATCTGGTCTACGGGCCGCTCGCCAACGGCGCCACCACCCTCATGTTCGAAGGGGTGCCAAACTACCCGGCCACCAACCGCATGAGCCAGGTGGTGGACAAGCACCAGGTCAGCATCCTCTATACCGCACCCACCGCCATCCGCGCCCTGATGGCCAAGGGCAAGGAGGCCGTCGAAGGCACCTCCCGCACCAGCCTGCGCATCATGGGCTCTGTGGGGGAACCCATCAACCCGGAAGCCTGGGAGTGGTACTACCGCACCATCGGCGACGAGCGCTGCCCCATCGTCGACACCTGGTGGCAGACCGAGACCGGCGGCATCCTGATAAGCCCGCTGCCCGGCGTCACCGCCCTCAAGCCCGGTTCCGCCACCCGTCCCTTCTTCGGAGTGCAGCCGGCCCTGGTGGACAACCTGGGTGAACCGCTGGAGGGCGCCACCGAGGGCAACCTGGTGATCACCGACTCCTGGCCGGGCCAGATGCGCACCGTGTTCGGCGATCACGAGCGCTTCGAGCAGACCTACTTCTCCACCTTCCCGGGCCGCTACTTCACCGGCGACGGTGCCCGTCGCGACGAGGATGGCTACTACTGGATCACCGGTCGGGTGGATGATGTACTGAACGTCTCCGGCCACCGCATGGGCACCGCCGAAATCGAGTCGGCCCTGGTGGCCCATCCGAAGATCGCCGAGGCGGCCGTGGTGGGGGTGCCCCATGAGATCAAGGGTCAGGGCATCTACGCCTATGTCACCCTGATCGCCGGGGAGGAGCCGAGCCGCGAGCTGCACAAGGAGGTGAAGGAGTGGGTGCGCAAGGAGATAGGCGCCATCGCCACCCCGGATGTGATCCACTGGGCCGAGGGGCTGCCGAAGACCCGCTCCGGCAAGATCATGCGTCGTATCCTGCGCAAGATCGCCACCGGCGAGACCGACAGCCTGGGAGATATCTCCACCCTGGCGGATCCGGGTGTCGTGGACAAGCTGATCCGCGAGAAGTCGGAAGCGGCCTGATCCCCTTCGCTTGCTGCACGACAAAGCCGGCCCTGTGCCGGCTTTGTCGTGTCTGGAAAGCCTGAAGAGGTGGATGCTGCGGCAGAGCGGCTTCGGGCACCGCCATGCTCAATAAATGGCCAGATGTAGAGATTAGACCAGTAAAATGCTGCTAATTTTCACGAAATCAATATAATTGCGAAATCTGTGTGCCAGGGCACACCGCATTGTGCAGAAAGTGGCTAGATTTTTGGTGGTCCACAGATAGCTGATAGATAGCAGCATAATCATCGAGGATGTACTCAATATGTCGCAACATCACCGAATCCTCCTGCTCAACGGCCCCAACCTGAATCTGCTGGGCAAGCGGGAGCCGGGAATCTACGGCAGCAAGACGCTCGATGAGATCGTCGCCGATCTGAGCCAGTACGCCAACGAACTCGGTGTCACCCTGGAACACCTGCAATCCAATGCCGAACATGAGTTGGTCGGCCGCATCCATCAGGCCATGGGCCAGGTGGATTTTATCATCATCAACCCGGCCGCCTTCACCCACACCAGCGTCGCCCTGCGCGATGCCCTGCTGGGCGTGGCCATCCCCTTTATCGAGGTTCACCTGTCAAACGTGCATGCCAGGGAACCCTTCCGCCATCACTCCTATCTGTCTGATGTCGCCAAGGGGGTCATTTGTGGGCTGGGTGCCGATGGCTACCAATTCGCTTTAACCGCGGCCGTGCATCAGTTGCGCGCGGCTTGATAATCACTGATCAGATAAAGAAGAAAGAGAATGCTAATGGATATCCGCAAAATCAAGAAGCTGATTGAACTGGTTGAAGAGTCCGGCATCGCCGAGCTGGAAATCTCCGAAGGGGAAGAGTCCGTTCGCATCAGCCGTAATTTCTCCGGCCAGGTTAGCGTTGCCCCGCAGATGATGATGCAGCCGGCACAGGTTCAACAAGCCGCCGCCCCGGTCGCCGCTGCCGCTCCGGCCGCCGCCCCTGCTGCCGATGCCGCCCCGAGTGGCCATCTGATGCGCTCCCCCATGGTGGGCTCCTTCTACCGCTCCTCCAGCCCGGAAGCCAAGCCGTTCGTGGAAGTCGGTCAGCACGTCAATGTCGGCGACACCCTGTGCATCGTCGAAGCCATGAAAATGATGAACCAAATCGAGTCTGACAAGGCCGGTGTGATCAAAGCGATCCTGGTTGAAAATGGTCAGGCCGTCGAATTTGACGAGCCGCTGTTCATCATCGAATAAGGGAAGACGCCACCCATGTTGGACAAAGTAGTCATCGCCAACCGCGGTGAAATTGCCCTGCGGATCCTGCGCGCCTGCAAAGAGCTCGGGATCAAGACAGTGGCCGTTCACTCCACCGCCGATCGGGAGCTCAAGCATGTGCTCCTGGCCGACGAAACCATCTGTATCGGCAAACCCGCCAGCGGTGAGTCCTACCTCAACGTGCCGGCCATCATAGCCGCCGCCGAGGTGACCGGTGCCGTCGCCATCCACCCGGGCTACGGCTTCCTCTCCGAGAACGCCGACTTCGCCGAAGTGGTCGAGAAATCCGGCTTCATCTTCATCGGCCCGCGCGCCGAGACCATTCGCCTGATGGGTGACAAGGTGTCCGCCATCGAAGCCATGAAGAAGGCGGGCGTCCCCTGCGTACCCGGCTCCGACGGCCCGGTGGACAACGATGCCAAGCGCAACGCCACCATCGCCAAGCGGATCGGCTACCCCGTGATCATCAAGGCCGCCGGTGGCGGTGGTGGTCGTGGCATGCGCGTGGTGCGCAACGAGTCGGAGCTGGCCGCCGCCATCGCCCTGACCAAGTCCGAAGCGGGCCAGTTCTTCAAGAACGACATGGTCTACATGGAGAAATACCTGGAGAACCCGCGCCACATCGAGATCCAGGTGCTGGCAGACGGCCAGGGCACCGCCCTCTACCTGGGTGAGCGGGACTGCTCCATGCAGCGTCGTCACCAGAAGGTGGTGGAAGAGGCGCCGGCACCCGGCATCACCGAAGAGATGCGCAAGTTCATCGGTGAACGCTGCGTGCGTGCCTGTCTCGAAATCGGCTACCGCGGTGCCGGCACCTTCGAGTTCCTGTACGAGAACGGCGAGTTCTACTTCATCGAGATGAACACCCGGATCCAGGTCGAGCACCCGGTCACCGAGATGGTCACCGGCGTGGATCTCATCAAGGAGCAGCTGCGCATCGCCGCCGGCCAGCCCCTGTCGATCACCCAGCAGGACATCCGTCTCCGTGGCCATGCCATCGAGTGCCGGATCAATGCCGAGGATCCGGCCACCTTCATGCCCTCTCCTGGTCTCATCCAGCGCTTCCACGCACCGGGCGGTCTGGGCGTGCGCTGGGAATCCCACATCTATGCGGGTTACAAGGTGCCCCCCTACTACGACTCCATGATCGGCAAGCTGATCTGTTACGGCGAGAACCGTGACATCGCCATCGCCCGCATGCGTCACTCTCTCGACGAGCTGGTGGTGGAAGGGATCAAGACCAACATCGCCCTGCAAAAAGAGATCATGAAGGACGAGAACTTCCAGCACGGTGGTACCAACATCCACTATCTGCACAAGAAGTTGGGTCTGTAAGGATCTAACTTCCGATGGAAGTCTGCTCCGCAAGGAGCCTCTGTTGAAAAAGGGCCATGGCGACATGGCCCTTTTTTGTTATCCTTGCGCCCCTCAAAATTGTCGGAGGCCAAGGTGAATCGTTTCGCGCTCGCCCGTCGGGAAGCAGCCCTCTGCCTGCTGCTGACCCTGCTCTATTTCGTTGCCTGGTATGGCACCGCTTATCTCATTCCGGAAGAGCTGGAACTCTGGGATATGCCGCTCTGGTTCCTGCTCAGCTGCATGCTGATGCCACTGCTGTTCATCGGCCTGTGTGCGCTCATGGTGGATCGCCTGTTCGTCGACATTCCTCTGGACACCGAGGAGCCCCCTCATGACTCCTGAGCCGCGTACTGAATCCATGACGGATCCCCGGTTTACCGAGGTCCCGCTGGCCTCCCAGGAGTCACCCCATGAATCTTGAGTTGATGCTGCCGCTCTTCGTCTATCTGATGCTGGTGCTCGGGGTCGGCTTCTGGGCCGGTCGCCACCGCGCCGGGGGTGACTTCGTGCAGGAGTACTTTATCGGCAACCGCAGCATGGGCGGCCTGGTGCTGGCCATGACGCTGGTGGCCACTTACACCTCGGCCTCCTCCTTCATCGGCGGGCCGGGCGCCGCCTACAAGATAGGCCTGGGCTGGGTGCTGCTGGCGATGATCCAGCTGCCCACCGTCTGGCTCACCCTGGGGGTGCTTGGCAAGAAGTTCGCCATCATAGCCCGCCGGGTCAATGCGGTGACCATCAACGACATGCTGTGGGCCCGCTACCGCAGCAAGTGGGTGGTGGTGCTGGGCTCGGTGACCATCATCCTCGCCTTCATCGCCACCATGGTGGTGCAGTTCATCGGCGGCGCCCGCCTGCTGGAGACGGCGACCGGCCTCAGCTACCAGCAGGGGCTCTTCCTGTTTGCCAGCTGCGTGCTGCTCTACACGGTGATCGGCGGCTTTCGCGCCGTGGTGATGACGGATGCCCTGCAGGGCATCATCATGCTGATCGGCACAGGGGCCCTGCTGGCGGGGATACTGATTGCCGGTGACGGCCTGCCAAACCTCATCCACCAGCTCAAGGTGATCGATCCCAAGCTGGTGAGCCCGACCGGTGCCGGCGACATGCTGACCCAGCCCTTCATGCTCAGCTTCTGGATCCTGGTCTGCGTCGGTGTGGTGGGGCTGCCCCACTCGGCCCTGCGCTGCTTCGGCTACCGCGACAGCAAGGCGCTGCACAGAGGCATCCTCATCGGCACCGTGGTCAGCGCCCTGCTGATGCTGGGCATGCACCTCGCCGGCGCCCTGGGTCGCGCCATCCTGCCTGGCATGGACAGCCCGGACAAGATCATGCCCTCCCTGATGATGGAGGTGCTGCCCCCCTGGCTGGCCGGGGTCTTCCTGGCGGCCCCCATGGCGGCCATCATGTCCACCATCGACTCCCAGCTGATCCAGGCCTCGGCAACCCTGGTCAAGGATCTCTACCTCAACTACCTCAATCCTCGCCAAGAGAAGCTGGAGGTGCGCATTCCACGGCTCTCCCTGCTCTGCACCCTGATCCTCGGCACGCTAGTGCTGCTGGCGGCGCTGCAGCCCCCCGAGATGATCATCTGGCTCAACCTGCTCGCCTTCGGCGGCCTGCAGGCGGTCTTCCTCTGGCCCCTGGTGCTCGGCCTCTACTGGTCGCGGGCCAATGGCCCAGGGGCCCTGGCCAGCATGGTGTCAGGCATTGTCTGCTACGGGGTCTTGAGTCAGTGGGGGATCAAGCTGGCCGGCCTGCACGCCATAGTGCCGAGCCTGGCGCTCGGCCTTGCGGCCTTCATCCTGGTCAGCCTGCTGACCCCGGCCCCGGATCAGTCGGTTCGCCGATTGTTTGATCAGAAATAAGAAAGGGGCCAATAAAGGGACTCGCACCTATTCCCAAATGGGTGCGAGTGGGTAAAATGTGCGCCACGTCACAAAATGCCGCGCCCTTATGCCAGTCCAGAACGCCAGAAAGATCCTGACCCAGTCCCTGCAACGGCTCGGTTATGCCCTGTTGCTGCCCGTCTCCATTCTGCCGCTGGCGGCCCTGCTCTATCGGCTCGGCCAGCCGGACGTGCTGGATCTGGCGGTGCTCTCCCTGGCCGGACGCGCCCTCTTCAGCCAGATGCCGCTCATCTATGCGGTGGCCATCGCCTTCGGGCTGAGCCGACAGGGGCAAGGGGCGCAGGCCCTGGCCGGCGCGGTCAACTTCCTGCTGCTGAGCTCGGCGCTCGCCACCCTGCAGCCCGGCCTGCATGCGGACATGATCTGCGGCCTGCTGGCGGGCCTGACCACCGCCATGGTCTGCTCCTGGACCCGCAGCCTCTCCCTCCCCGGCTGGCTGCGGCCGCTGCAGGAGGAGTTGCCCGGCCTGCTGCTCTCGGCCCTGGCCAGCCTGCTGCTGGTCGTGCCCCTGGCCCTGCTCTGGCCCCTGCTGGAGCAAGGCATCACCCTGCTCGCCTCCGACCTGCTCACCACGCCATTTGGCGCCTTCTGCTACGGCGTGCTGAACCGGCTGCTGATCCCCCTCGGCCTGCACCAGGTGCTGGGCAGCCTCATGGGGCTGGGGGAGAGCAACCTGCAGGCGCTCTCCGCCGCCCAGCCGCTGCACGAGGGCTATGTGGCGGGTCTCTATCCGGTCATCATGTTCGGCCTGCCCGGCGCCTGCTTTGCCATCTGGCTCCATCGCCAGCGGATGCGACGCCTGCCGCAGGGGGGCTTGCTGCTCACCCTGGCGCTCACCTCGGCCCTGGTGGGGATCACCGAACCCATCGAATTCCTGTTCGCCTTCACCGCCCCCTGGCTGTTCCTGGCCCATGCCCTGCTGACCGGGCTGTCGCTGGCCATCTGCAGCGGGCTCGGCATCCAGGTAGGCAGTTACTTCTCCGCCGGGCTGCTGGATCTGGTGCTCAGCTATGGCGCCGGCGAGCACAGTTTCTGGCTCATTCCCCTCGGCATCCTGTTCTTCGTCATCTATGCCCTGGTCTTCTCCCGGCTGCTTGAATACGCCCCCCTCAGCCTGCCGAGCAAGCCCATCGCCGAGGATCTGCCCCAGCTCGCAACCGTGGCCCCCACGGATCCCCAAATGCTGGCCATCCAGTACCTCAAGATGCTGGGGGGCATGGACAACCTGCAGGCCATGAGCGTCTGCCTGACCAGGCTCAGCCTGCGGGTGCGGGAGATGGCGCTGGTGGATCAGTCCCGTCTGGCCAGGCTCGGCTGCCTCTCCTGGATCCAGCTCAACGAGCATCAGCTGGTGCTGGTACTGGGCCCCAACGCCGGCCTCATCGAGGGGCAGATCCGCATGCTGGCAGAGCGCCAGTCGGTCCCCCTCGGCCTCGAGCCCGGCCAGGCCCCCCTCAGCCAGCACCGCTGATCAGGCGAAGGGCAAGCGCTCGGCGACGAAGTCCATCAGACTGCGCAGGGCGGGGGCCAGGTGTTCGCGGCTTGGATAGATGAGGTAGAAGGGATTGGGAGGTATGGGGTGATCCGGCAGCACCTTCAGCAGGCGCCCCGCCGCCAGATCGTCCCGGCAGACGTGATCCGGCAACAGGGCTATTCCCCCCTCATGGAGCGCCAGCTCCCTCAGCGCCAGCAGGCTGTTGCTGAGGCAGGCCCCCTGCGGTCGCCAGCCCCCCTCCTGCAGTGGCCACACCGGCAGCGCCCCGTGCACCAGGCAAGCATGCTCTCCCAGCTCCGCCAGCTGTTGCGGCGTGCCCTGGCTCGCCAGATAACCCGGGGCCGCCACCAGGTGGCGCGCCACCTGGCCGATACGCCGGCAGATGAGGCTGGAGTCTTTGAGCGGCGCCGCCCGCAGCGCCAGATCGTAGCCCTCCCCCACCAGATCCAGCTGCTCGTCACTCAAGGTCAGCTCCAGCACCACCTCGGGGTAGAGGGCGCGAAACTCGGCCAGGATCCGGCCAAGCAGCAGGGTACCGGTCGCCTCGGGGGCGGTGATCCGCACCCGGCCTGCCGGGGCCGAGCGCAGCCTGGCCATGGCCAGATTGGCGCTTCTTGCCAGGGCCAGAAGGGCCTGGCAATGCTCCACATAGACCTCCCCCTGGGGGGTCAGGCTGAGCCTGCGGGTGGTGCGCTGCAACAGCCGCACCCCGAGCCGTGACTCGAGGCGCGAGATCTTCTGGCTCACCGAGGACTTGGGCATGCCGAGCACCTCGGCCGCCCCGGTAAAACTGCCCTGCTCCACCACGGTGGCGAACAGCCCCATCAACTCCAGTTCGACATTGTTCATATATACAAACAGTCTGTCCTGATTACCCATCTTAATCGGAATAATCAACCAGACTAGACTCTCTGGCAATCCCACTCATAGCGATTTGAAAGGAACTGCCATGAAAGCCATCGCCCTCACCCATTATCTGCCAAGCGATCACCCCCACTGCTTCATCGAGACCGAGCTGCCGGATCCGACCCCGGGCCCGCGTGATCTGCTGGTGAGAGTAACGGCAACCTCGGTCAACCCGGTGGACACCAAGGTACGCACCCCCAAGGCCAAGGTAGAGAGCAATCCTCGGGTGCTGGGTTGGGATGCCGTGGGGGAAGTGGTGGCCGTGGGCCACGAGGTGACCCTGTTCAAGGCGGGGGACAGGGTCTGGTATGCCGGCGACATCAGCCGCCCCGGCAGCAACAGCGCCCTGCAACTGGTGGATGAGCGCATCGCCGCCCTCGCCCCCAAGACCCTGAGCGACCTGGAAGCCGCCGCCCTGCCCCTGACCGCCATCACCGCCTGGGAGACCCTGTTCGAGCGCATCGGCCTCAACCGCGAAAGTACCGGGCGACTGCTTGTCATAGGCGGCGCCGGCGGCGTCGGCTCCATCGCCATCCAGCTGGCCCGCCAGCTCACCGGGATGGAGGTGATCGCCACCGCCTCCCGGCCTGAAACCCGTGACTGGTGTCTGGCCATGGGCGCCCACCAGGTAGTGAGTCATCACAACCTGCAGGAAGAGCTGGCCGGCCTTGGCATCAGCCAGCTCGATGCCATCTTCTGCACCAATGCCACCGAGCAGCACTGGGCAGCCATGGCGAGCCTCATTCGCCCCTTCGGTCACATCTGCACCATTGCCGAATCCAGCGAGCCCTGGGATCTCGGCCTGCTCAAGACCAAGAGCGTCACCTTCAGCCAGGAGTTCATGTTTACCCGCTCCCTGTTTCAGACCCCGGACATGATCGAGCAGCACCAGCTGCTCGGCCGGGTCGCCGCCCTGCTGGACCAAGGGGTGCTCAAGAGCACGCTCAGTCGCACCCTGCCCGAACTGACTCCGGCCAGCCTGGCACAGGCCCATCGCGAGCTGGAGGCGGGCCGCATGGTGGGCAAGCTGGTGATCGACATGAGCGGCTTCGCCAACTGAGGCCCTTGCCGCCAGGGATCTCCGCAGCCATGCTGCCTATTCCCTTATAGGTAAAAAATGCACCATCATGGGGTGAAATCACCAGTGACAAGCCCCAAGAGTGCACAGCCCCGCAGCCGATCTGGGCCCCTGACGGACCCTTCCCCCGAAAAAACCATAAAAAAAGAGGCCATCCCGCCGGGATGGCCCTCAAAACCTGAACGTTGGGGTAACAATCACACACATATCCTTATGCAGGACATGTGGAACTTTGCAGATTGCGTGCCAATGTCTGCTTTTACCCGCAAAATGACCGTTTTTCAGCGCACCGGCATAAAAAAAGCCACCCGAAGGTGGCTGAAAAAGATGACGGAACTTCATAGAGCAAAGCATTCAGCGGGAACAAGTTGCTTCCCGTCACCCAGTAAGGAATACATTAACCGTGCCAACTTGGCAGAGTTGCCTTCCTTCCCCATCCCATCATGGGCAAACCACGACAGCACAGGCCCATGATGATAGAATCCCGCGGTTTCACATTTATGAAGAGTCGACCCCATGCCCTGGATACAAATTCGAATCAACGCCACCGCCAAGACCGCGGACAAGGTGAGCAACATGCTGCTGGGGCGTGGAGCCCAGGCGGTGACCTTTATGGATGCCCAGGATGTGCCCGTCTACGAGCCACTGCCTGGTGAAACGCCGCTCTGGGGCGAGACCGAGGTGATGGGGCTGTTCGATGCCGAAACCGACCCGGCTCCCACCATCGCCTTCTTCCAGCAGATCTTCGGGGAAGACGTCGGCTACAAGGTCGAGCAGCTGGAAGACAAGGACTGGGTGCGCGAGTGGATGGATCACTTCCACCCCATGCAGTTCGGCGAGCGCCTCTGGATCTGCCCGAGCTGGCGCGACGTGCCGAACCCCGATGCGGTCAACGTCATGCTGGATCCGGGCCTGGCCTTCGGTACCGGCACCCACCCCACCACGGCGCTCTGCCTGCAGTGGCTGGACGGGCTGGATCTGGCCGGCAAGACGGTGGTCGACTTCGGTTGCGGCTCCGGCATCCTCGGCATCGCCGCCCTCAAACTCGGCGCCGCCCGAGTCATCGGCATCGACATAGACCCGCAGGCCATCCAGGCCAGCCATGACAACGCCGAGCGCAACGGCGTCGCCGGCCAGATCGAGCTCTACCTGCCGGCCGACCAGCCGCAAGACGTCGAGGCGGACGTGGTGGTGGCCAACATCCTCGCCGGCCCGCTGCGCGAGCTGGCGCCGCTCATCGCCGGCCACGGCAAGCCCGGCAGCCTGATGGCGCTCTCCGGCGTGCTGGAGAGCCAGGCCCCGGAACTGGAGACCATCTACGGTCAGTGGTTCGACATGGACCCGACCGCGGTGAAGGAAGAGTGGTGCCGTCTCTCAGGCCGCAAGCACGGCTGATAGAGACCGTCATCTTGATGCCTGCGGTCACAAAGACGGCAGATAGCAACAGGTATCCTCTATAGCCAACAAGGGCACCCCAGGGTGCCCTTGTCGTTTCCCGGTGCCAGCTGCGCACCCTTCTGCCCACTCTGGGGAGAGCTTCACGCTTCTATCCCCCTCGATGGCTTATGCTCTCCTCCTCCACCCCATTGAGGCCCAGCCATGACCGAATACGAAAAGATGATCGCCAGCCAACCTTACAACTGCATGGCCCCCGAGCTGGATCTCCTGCGCCGGGAGACGGCGCGCCGCTATCGCCACTTCAATCGCAGCGACGAGGAGGAGCAAGGGGCCCTGCTCAGCGAGATCGTCGGCGAGCTGGCGGAGGGTGCCTTTATCTGCCCGCCCCTCTACTGCACCTATGGCCGCCACATCCACCTTGGCGAGCGCAGCTACATCAACATGGGGGCCACCCTGCTGGACAACGCGCCTATCCGTATCGGCGCCGACGTCATGATAGGACCGAACGTGCAGATCTATACCGCCGCCCACGCCCTGGACGCCGATGAGCGCATCCAGGGGGTGGAGACGGCGCTGCCGGTCATCATAGAAGACAGGGTCTGGATCGGCGGTGGCGCCATACTGCTGCCGGGGATCACCATAGGGCGGGAGGCCATCGTCGGCGCAGGCGCCGTGGTGACCAGAGACGTCCCGGCCGGAGCCCGGGTGGTGGGCAATCCGGCCCGCATCCTGCCCGCCAGGGTCTAGATGCCAGTGACCGGGAGGTAGGGGCCCATAAACGTACAGCCCTATGTCACCAAGGCCCAGCGATAGTGTAAAAAGATGCCGCCCACAGACGCCATGGGGCTGGCGCAGAAAACCGCCCATAAAAATAAAGCCCAATGTCATGACGACGCTGGGCTGTAAAAAGGTGCTACGGAATTGCGACTCTCATCGCAGAAAATTAGAAGGGGTCACCTTCTAAACTGGCAATGGGATAATAACGGGGCGCAAACGTTTTACATAGGGTAATCAACCAGGATTGAGAACAGCCTCTCACTATTCAAAAAATTCCCAGACAAGCCCGAACTCCCCCTTGGCAAGTTTCCATTTATCAGTACAGCCTGACGCCATTTGGGGGGAAATAAAAAAGCCCTGAATAATCAGGGCTTTTCTGCACTATCTTCGACTCAGAAGCGACGGACGAAGTCAGCGACAGGCAACTCCCGCAGCTTGCGCGCCTCCAGCATGGGGGTGCCCAGGTAGAGGAAGCCCACCAGTTGATCGTCCGGTGCCAGCCCCAGCCCCTGATTGATCCCCTCGTCGAAGATGAACCAGCCGGAGCGCCAGATGCCGTTGAACCCCTGTGCCTGGGCCGCCATCTGCATCGCCATCAGGGCGCAGCCGGCGGAGAGCTCCTGCTCCAGTTTAGGTACCTTGGGGTGTGCCTGATAGCGGGTCGCGACGGCCACCACCAGGGGCGCTCGCAGGGGCGCGGCGCGGCTCTTCTCGATGCTATCTTCATCCTCGCCGCGGGCGCGAGCGGCGTCCGCCAGCAGGGCCCCCAGACGCTCGCGCCCCTCCCCTTCAAACAGGATGAACTGCCAGGGAGTCAGGGTGCCGTGATCCGGCGCCCGCAGGCCGGCCTTCAGAATATTGTCGAGCACCTCGCCACTCGGGGCCGGGGTGGTCAGACGGCCACAGGAGTGGCGATTGAGTAACAGGGAGAGGGCATCCATGGTCAGTTCCTTATCAGGAGGCAATGATGGCGCTACCTTAGCACAGCCCGAAGGGGAGCACAGCCAGGGCCGCTCGGCGCCACCAATGAAAACCCCCTGATTGTCAGGGGGTTATCTTCATGCTGTCGGCTCAGGCCAAGGCGCTAGATGACGGACGCCAGCTCGGCCCCCTGGCGGATGGCGCGCTTGGCGTCCAGCTCCGCCGCCACGTCGGCACCGCCTATGATGTGCACCGGCTTGCCCGCCGCCTGCAGGCCGGCCTGCAGCTCCCGCAGGGGCTCCTGTCCGGCGCAGATGATCACCTGATCCACCGGCAGGCACTGTCTGGCTTCCCCCACCTGGATGTGCAGCCCCTCGTCGTCGATGCGCAGGTACTGCACGCCGGAGAGCATCTGCACCTTGCGGTTCTTCAAGACGGTGCGGTGGATCCAGCCTGTGGTCTTGCCGAGGCCATCCCCCACCTTGCTCTCCTTGCGCTGGAGCAGCCAGATCTGGCGCTCGGGCGCGTCGATCACAGGCGTCATCAGACCGCCGCGCTCGCCGAGGCTCTTGTCGATGCCCCACTCCTTGAGCCAGTGATCGCGATGATGATCCGCGCTCCCCTCCGCCTTCTTCTCCACCAGGAACTCGGCCACGTCGAAGCCGATGCCGCCGGCCCCGATCACCGCCACCTTGTTGCCCACCGGCTTGCCATCGCGCAGCACGTCGAGGTAACTCAGCACCTTGGGGTGATCGATGCCGGGAATGTTGGGGGTGCGAGGACGTATGCCGGTGGCGAGGATCACCTCGTCAAAACCGCCGCCAAGCAGGCTCTCGGCGCTCTGGCGCTGGCCGAGATAGAGCTCGACGCCACACTTCTCCAGCCGCCTGGCGAAGTAGCGCAGGGTCTCGTGAAACTCCTCCTTGCCCGGGATCTGCCTGGCGAAGTTGAACTGGCCGCCTATGGTCGGCGCCTGATCGAACAGGCTCACCTGATGGCCGCGCTCGGCGGCGTAGCAGGCGAATGCCAGTCCGGCCGGCCCGGCCCCCACCACCGCCAGCTTCTTGGGCTGGGGCACCCGGCCAAAGGTCAGCTCGGTCTCGAAGCAGGCGCGGGGATTGACCAGGCAGGAGGCACGCTTCTGCTTGAACACGTGATCCAGGCAGGCCTGGTTGCAGGCGATGCAGGTGTTGATCTCGTCCGCCCGGTTCTCGGCGGCCTTGATGACGAACTCGGGATCCGCCAGGAAAGGGCGCGCCATGGAGACCATATCCGCCTCCCCCTGCGCCAGGATGCGCTCGGCCACCTCGGGAGTGTTGATGCGGTTGGTGGTGATAAGGGGCACTGTGAGGTGCTTTTTCAGCTCGGCGGTCACCCAGCTGAAGGCGCCGCGCGGCACGCTGGTGGCTATGGTGGGGATGCGCGCCTCATGCCAGCCGATGCCGGTGTTGATGAGGCTCACCCCGGCCTGCTCCAGCGCCTTCCCGAGTGCTATCACCTCCTCCAGGGAGGAGCCCTTCTCCACCAGATCCAGCATGGAGAGTCGGAAGATGATGATGAAGTCGCTGCCGACCCGCTCGCGAATGGCCCGCACGATTTCCAGCGGGAAACGCATGCGGTTTTCGCTGCTGCCGCCCCAGCCGTCGCTGCGCTGGTTGGTGCGCTCGCAGATGAACTGGTTGATGAGATAGCCTTCCGACCCCATCACCTCGACACCGTCATAGCCCGCCGCCTTGGCCAGTGCCGCGGTCGAGGCAAAGTCCCTGATGGTGCCGCGGATCTGCCGCTCGCTCATGGCCCGCGGCTTGAACGGAGAGATGGGAGCCCGGATGGCGCTCGGCGCCAGGCTGAACGGATGATAGGCATAGCGGCCGGCATGGAGGATCTGCAGGGCTATCTTGCCCCCCTCCTGATGCACGGCGCCGGTCACCTTCTTGTGCTTGGCGACCTGCCAGGGGAAGCTGAGCTGCGAGCCATGGGGCACCAGGCGCCCCCGCAGGTTGGGGGCTATGCCGCCGGTGACGATGAGGGCGACACCGCCGCGGGCGCGCTCGGCGTAGAAGGCGGCCAGCTTGTCAAAGCCCCCCTTCTCCTCCTCGAGACCTGTATGCATGGAACCCATCAATACCCGGTTCTTGAGCTGGGTAAAGCCGAGATCCAGGGGAGTCAGCAAGGTTGGATAAAGACTCATGATGCACTCCTTTTCGAGGCCAGCACGCAGGAATCCATATGCAATACCCGGCTCTTGAGCTGGGTAAAGCCGAGATCCAGGGGAGTCAGCAAGGTTGGATAAAGGCTCATGATGAACTCCTTTTCGAGGCAGACGCGCAGGATGCCGCGAGCACATGGTGACGCAAGAGAGGAGAGCGAGGGATCAGCAGGGTGGGGTAGCGGCTCACAGGGCCTCCAGTTAATTTTTTGTTATCAAACTGAGGCTAGAGTAAAGAATCGAAAATCCTTTTTCAAACAAATGTTTGGACATTTTTTCAGCGAACAGCCGTGTCCCGAAGCCAGGGGGAGCGATCGCGGCCAAGGGAAAATGGCAATTGGCGGGTCAACTGGTTAATAATGCCCTTCTCTACCCATTAACAGGGCGTTAGCACAGCTATGTCTATTTTCAAAGGTCTGGGGTGGCTGTTTCGCAGCCTCTGGCGTCTGCTCAACTTTACCCGCTTGATGCTGGTCAATCTGCTGTTTCTCGTCGTCGTGCTGGTCATCGCCTTCAGCCTCAACCAGAGCGAGACACCCGGCACCCCCATAGAGGGCGCCCTCACCCTCAATCTCGCCGGCGTGCTGGTGGAGCAACGCACCCAGACCGATCCGACGGTGCAACTGCTGCGGCAGATGGAGAAAAGCGACGATCAGCCGAGCGAAATCGTGCTCTCCGACCTGCTGTGGGCCATCAAGAGTGCCAAGGATGACGATCGCATCAAGGCGCTGGTGATCAAGCCCCAGGGACTGCAGGGGGCCAGCCTCTCCAAGCTGCAGGAGGTGACGAGCGCCATAGACGCATTCAAGGAGAGCGGCAAGCCGGTCATCGCCATGGCCGACTACTACAGCCAGGGCGCCTACCTGCTCGCCGCCCATGCCGATCACGTGCTGCTCAACCAGAGCGGTGCCGTGCTGATCGAAGGCTTTGGGGTCTACCAGACCTACTTCAAGTCGGCGCTGGAGAAGCTCAACGTCACCCCCCATGTGTTCAAGGTCGGCACCTACAAATCCTTCGTCGAGCCCTATACCCGTGATGAGATGTCCCCCGAGAGCAAGGAGGCGAACCAGCGCTGGCTGGATCAGCTGTGGCAATCCTATGTCACCGACGTGGCCGAGCAGCGGGAGATAGAGCCCGATGCGGTCGCGCCGAACAAGGATCACTTCCTCGAACTGCTGCGCAAGGCCGGTGGCAATGCTGCCAGCTACGCCCTCGACAACGGTCTGGTGGATCAGCTCGCCACCCGGGACGAGATGACCCTGGCGGTCATCAAGGAGGTGGGCGAGAGCGAGGATCACAGCTGGAAAGGGGTCGGCCTGAAAGAGTATCTGGCCGCTATCCCCGAGCAATACCCCCAGAGCGGCAAGGATGAGGTGGGCCTCATCACCGCCAGCGGCGCCATCATGGACGGGATCCAGCCGGCCGGCACCATAGGCGGCGATAGCCTCTCCGATCTGCTGGCCGAGGCCCGCCGCGACGATCAGGTGAAAGCCGTGGTACTGCGAGTCGACAGCCCGGGGGGCAGCGCCTTCGCCGCCGAGCAGATCCGCGCCGAGTTGCTGGCCCTGAAACAGGCGGGCAAGCCGGTGGTCATCTCCATGGGCAGCTACGCCGCCTCCGGGGGCTACTGGATCTCCGCCGATGCGGACAAGATCTTCGCCTCCCCCACCACACTCACCGGCTCCATCGGGGTGTTCGGCATGTTCGCCACCATCGACAAGGCGCTCTCCCAGTACGGGGTGCACACCGACGGCGTCGGCACCACCGACTTCGTGGGGGTCGGGCTGACCCGGGCCCTGCCGGAACATGTCGGTCAGGCTATCCAGCTGAGCGTGGAAGACACCTATCAGCGCTTCGTCGGTCTGGTCGGCAAGGGCCGGGGTCTGAGCCCGGAAGAGGCGGAGAAAGCCGCCGAAGGCCGGGTCTGGACCGGTCAGGATGCCAAGGAGCTGGGGCTGGTGGACGAGTTCGGCAACCTGGACGACGCCCTCAAGGCCGCCGCCGAGCTCGCCAACCTCAAGAGCTGGCAGGTCACCCCCATAGCGCCGGAAGAGTCGGCAAGGGACAAGTTCCTGCGCGAGCTGTTTGACAGCAGCGCCCAGGCGCTGGCCCCGCACCTGCAAAGCTGGCTGCCCGCCGGGTTGGGCAAGGCGCTGGTGGAGATGAACCGCAGCCTGGACCCGCTGACCCGCTTCAATGACCCGCAAGGCACCTACGCCTTCTGCCCGGTCTGCGTGCCCTGATCCGGCAGCGAGAATAAAAAAACCGCCGAATGGCGGTTTTTTTATCCTCAGCACTCCATGGCGGTCAACCCAGCAGGCCCGCATCCACCCAGTGCTGCAGCTCGGCCAGCACCCTCGTCTCCCGCACCGTCCACTGGGGGCAGGGGCCGGCCAGCTGGGTCTTGTTGGTCTGCAGGGCCTCTTCCAGTGAGAACCAGCCCGGGGTGAAGCCAAGCCGTATCTCGTAGGGCTGGGGGCGCGGCTCGCTCCAGGCTTCCCCCACCTGGCAGAGATAGTAGAAGGAGCGGATGCAGTAGGCGTCGTAGTCGGCCTCGCGGGCGGCGCGAAACTCCCGGGTCTGCCCGAGCCGCAGGCCCACAGCCACCAGCTCGGCGCCGCACTCCTCCCGCAGCTCCCGGGCCAGGGCCGTATGGTGACACTCCCCCGCCTCTATGCCGCCCCCGGGGAACATGAGATCCCCGTTGACGCGAGAATGCACCAGCAGCAGTTCATCCCCGCGCATCACCACGGCCCTGACCGTGGTCCGCTCGAGCACCCGCCCCTCGCAGGGCACCTGACCATGGACGAGGCGGATGTCGAAGGCATGGGCCCACTCGGGGGCGCCGGATGGCAGCGGTATCATGGGGCCTGGTAGCTCCCGGCTCTGAGCGCGTCGACTATGGTGGCGGCCTGCTCGTCCAGCCCCTCCTGCTGCGCCTTGCCGATGGCGTGGTAGATCCCGAGACGGGTGGACGAGACCTCGGGACTCTCCTGGAATGACTCGCTCACCTTGCCCCACAGATAGGCCTGATCAAACGCCTTCTGCCCCATGTAGAGGGTGCTGAGGGCGGTGAGGATCCGGCTGTTGACCTTGTCCCCTTCCCCATAGAGGGAGAGGGCATGATGCATCAGGGCGATGGCCTTTTGGGGCTCGCTCTTGGCATAGATGCCCCCCAGGGCCAGTTGCAACTCAGGCTCCTCGAGGGTGGGGGTGCCTTCCAGCGCCAGGAAGCTGGCACGGGCTGCGGGATTGGTGTTGTTGGTCCAGTGCCAGAGCAGCAGATAGGGATCCTGGGAGCCACGGGTCTGCGCATCCAGCTGCTCCAGCTGAGTGCCAGCGGCCAGCATGCCCTCCACCCTGGGGCTCTTCTGCTCCCGGGCCCGCTTGTATTCGATGTTGGTGGAGTGTTCGGCGCACTGCAGGTAACGCTCCAGGCCGCGCATCAGCTCGTACCTCTGCCTGTCCGTCCCCTCCTCCTGGAGGTAGTAGCGGGCGCGGATGACATCGCTGCGCTCATGGCGACACCAGCCGTCGTCCACCAGGTCCGCGCACAGGGCGGGATATTGGGAGCAAATGTTGTGGATCCTGTCGTCATCGCAGGCCATCAGCGTCAGACAACAGGCGAGAGGGAGCAGTAACGGACGCTGTGAGAATAGGGTCATGGTTCACATCTGGTTGGTAACAATCGCAACCCGCCCTGGCCACCGCCAACTAGCAAACAGGCTACATATCCATTACAATGCGCGCGCCGTATAAGGCCGCGACTGCAGAATAATATAACGAAACCGTCAGCCCTACACTGATCTGCATTCGACGAATTTCAATTTGCCCAGGCAACTTGCTTCAACAACGTGAAATAAAGGATCTGGTTAATGACCCACGAGCACTACTTGCAGGCGTGGCAGGAGAGCCAGGAGCTCGCCGAAGCCATGCAGCCCTTGATTGGTCGCCTCTACCGCCAGCAAGGGATAGAAATCACCGTCTACGGGCGCCCCCTGCAGAACGCCTCCACCATCGACATCCTCAAGGCCCACAGGGTCGTTCGCCGCCACCAGGGCACTCCCCTCCCCATCCAGCAAAGCTTCCCCCTGCTCCAGGCCATGGTCGCCCTGAACCCGACCGCCGCCGAAGTGGACCTCGGCAAGCTGGCCGTGGGTTACTGGCAGGATCACCAGGATGAAGCCGGCATAGACGACTACCTGCGCGCCAAGCTGGCCCCGGCCCTGAACCGGGACTGCGTGCCCGCCCCGACCGACGTGGTGCTCTACGGCTTTGGCCGCATCGGCCGCCTGCTGGCCCGGCTGCTGATCGAGCGCACCGGCGCCGCCAACTCCCTGCGCCTGCGCGCCATCGTCGTGCGTGGCGGCCGCGAGGGGGATCTGGAGAAGCGGGCCAGCCTGCTGCGCCGCGACTCGGTGCACGGCCCCTTCAACGGCTCCATCGAGGTGGATAACGAGCGCAGCGCCATCATCGCCAACGGCACCTTCATCCAGGTGATCTACGCAAACAGCCCGGCCGACATCGACTACACCGCCCATGGCATCGACAATGCGCTGATCGTCGACAACACCGGGGTCTGGCGTGACGAGGCGGGTCTGTCCGAGCACCTCAAGGCGCGCGGCGCCGCCCGGGTGCTGCTGACCGCCCCCGGCAAGGGGGAGATGAAGAACGTGGTGTTCGGGGTCAACCATGAGGTGATAGGCCCGGATGACAAGATCATCTCCGCCGCCTCCTGCACCACCAACGCCATCACCCCTGTGCTCAAGGTGATGCAGGACAAGTACGGCATCCGCCACGGTCACGTGGAGACGGTGCACTCCTACACCAACGATCAGAACCTGATCGACAACTATCACAAGGGGGAGCGGCGCGGTCGCAGCGCGGCCCTCAACATGGTGATGACCAGCACGGGCGCCGCCAAGGCGGTGGCCAAGGCGCTGCCCGAGCTCAAGGGCAAGCTGACCGGCAACGCCATCCGGGTGCCCACCCCCAACGTGTCCCTGGCCATCATCAACCTGTCGCTGGAGCAGGCCACCGACCGGGAGAGCCTCAACGCCTATCTGCAGCAGATGGCACTGAGCTCGGCCCTGCATCGCCAGATCGACTTCAGCGCCAGCACAGAGCTGGTCTCTTCCGACATGGTGGGTTCCCGCTTCGCGGGCATAGTGGACTCCCAGGCCACCATCGCCGAGGGGGATCACTGCGTGCTGTATGTGTGGTATGACAACGAGTTCGGGTACAGTTGTCAGGTAGTGCGGGTGATGGAGCAGATGGCCGGCGTAGTCCGCCAGGATCTGCCGGCATAGTACGCCAGGATCTGCCCACCTGATCCCTTCATGGCTCAATTTGCAAGGAGAGGCCGATGTCGTTTCAACAAGTGATAGGGCAGATGCCCAAGGAAGTGTACGAGCGGCTCAAGACCGCGGTCGAGCTGGGCAAGTGGCCGGACGGCCAGCCCCTCACCGAGGAGCAGAAGGCCACCTCGCTGCAGGCCGTAATGGCCTGGCAGGCGATGCACCTTGCCGATCCCGAGCACATGAACATAGGCCGCGACGGCGAAATCGTGATGAAGAGCAAGAGCGAGCTCAAGCGCCAGTATCGCGATGAGGAAGAGATAGTGCGTATCGAGATCAACCACTGAGAGCGAGCTCAAGCATCGAAGCACCGCGATGAGGAAGAGATAGTCCGAGTCGACCTCAGCCACTGACGTGTCGACGAGGCTCTCGCCTCAAGCACCCGTGACATAGCAAAGAGGGGAGCCATTATGGCTCCCCTCTTTTTCCACTCTCCCCCATGGTGGGGAGGTCAGAAGCTGTTCACGACCTGTCGCGAGAAGGCGTCAGCAAGGTGAAGAGCAGCGCAGAAACCGGAGCGTATAGATATACGTGAGGATTCCGAGCAGCACATGAGCCTTGATCACGGCTTCGCAATAAGATCGTGGGCAGTTTCTCAGGGGGTCAGCTCACCCCGCAGGGACTGCTGCATCAGCTCGCGGATGCGCGGGGCGGGCAGATCCTGGCTCAGCAGGAAGTGCAGCTTGGTGAGCGCCGCCTCGGCCGTCATGTCGAAGCCCGAGATGACCCCGGCCCGGGAGAGGGCGTTGCCGGTGGCATAGCCCCCCATGTTGACCTTGCCGTGCAGGCACTGGCTCAGGTTGACTATGATGACGCCCCGGGCCGACGCCTCGGAGAGCAGCGCCAGCATGGCCGGGTTCTGGGGCGCATTGCCCACCCCGAAGGAGAGCAGGATCAGCGCCCGCACCGGTTGCTGCAGTATGTTGGCGATCACCTCCGCCGAGATACCCGGATAGAGGGTCACCACGCCAATGGGCTGGGGGGTGATGTCGTGCAGCACCAGCGGCCGCTCGGACGGCACGCCCAGCTCCCCCGCTTCCAGGGAGATGGCGATGCCGGCATTGAGCAGCGGCGGGTAGTTCGGTGAATCGAAGGCGTGGAAGCCGTCCGCGTGCACCTTCTTGCTGCGGTTGCCACGATAGAGCTGATTGTTGAAGAACAGCGTGACCTCGTGGATCGGGTAGTTGGCCGCGATATAGAGGGCATTGAGCAGGTTCTGCTGGCCGTCGGAGCGCAGCTCGGCAAGCGGGATCTGGGAGCCGGTGATGATGACCGGCTTGTGCAGATCTTCCAGCATGAAGGAGAGGGCCGAGGCGGTGAACGACATGGTGTCGGTGCCGTGCAGGATCACGAAGCCGTCGTACTGCTCGTAGTTGTCACGAATGTCCTCGGCGATGCGTTGCCAGTCCGCCGGGGTCATGTCGGAGGAGTCGATGAGGGGGGCATATTCGTGGATATGATAATCCGGCATCTCGGGCCGGTGAAACTCGGGCATCCGGGCCAGACAATCTTCCATGAAACCCGCCATCGGCACATAACCGTGGTCGGAACGCTGCATCCCTATGGTGCCGCCCGTGTAGGCGATATAGATAGACTTCTTCACACCCTCTCCTCTCTCTGGACTGACAACCGGCAGACAATTCAAGGTTCAACCGGTTCCTTCACTTCCTATTCCGGTGCCGCTCATGGGCGGGAAACTGGCGAATTATAGAGACTGCCGCTGCAAATGACAGCAGTCATTGTTGCGGGCCGGAGCACACCCAGGACATAGTGTTAAATGCTAGGTTAATGCACTGTTTTGAGCATTAATATGATGAACATGGATATAAACGGTGATTTTTGCTACTATCCGGCGGATTTTTCATGAATGTCATCTGGATGCCTGATGAAATCGGGCTCGCATCGATCCCATTTTTGCCTGGGACTGGGCCTGTGGCCCCCTCTTGAACTGGCGCCTGCGCCACACTGTTTTTATCCCGGCTGAATCTGTGAGTCTTTCTCGCCAAAGACACAGCCGATCAACATGGGAGTACCGCATGATACAACTTGATTCCTACGCCACCCTGGTCGCCGCCACCCTGGTGCTGCTGCTCGGCCGTCTGCTGGTCAACCGGATTGGCCCCCTGCGTACCTTCAACATCCCCAAACCGGTGGCAGGCGGCCTGGTGGTCGCCCTGGTGCTGCTGCTGCTGCGCTCCACCATGCAGCTTGAACTGCAATTTGACACCACACTGCAAACCCCGCTGATGCTGGCCTTCTTCGCCTCCATCGGCCTCTCCGCGGATCTGGGCAGCCTCAAGCGCGGCGGCAAGGCGGTGATCACCTTCCTGCTGGTAGTCACCGGCCTGCTGCTGGTGCAAAACAGCCTGGGTGTGGGTCTGGCGACCCTGCTGGGTCTGGACCCGCACATGGGGCTGCTGGCCGGCTCCATCACCCTCTCCGGCGGCCACGGTACCGGCGCGGCCTGGGGCTCCATCTTCACCGAGAAGTACGGCGTGCAATCCGCCGCCGAGCTCGCCATCGCCTGCGCCACCTTCGGTCTGGTGCTGGGGGGGCTGATCGGCGGGCCTGTCGCCCGCTACCTGGTGAAGAAGGTGCAGGTGCCCGGCGAGGAGCACAACCGTGACGGCGCCCCCCAAGGCTTCGAGATGCCTGACATGGAGCGCCCCCTCACCACCTTCAGCGTGATCGAGACCCTGGCCCTGATCGCCATCAGCCTGAAGGGGGGCGAGATGCTCTCCCTCTACCTCAAGGGCAGTGCCCTGGAGCTGCCGGTGTTCGTCTGCGTGCTGTTCGTCGGCGTGCTGCTGCGCAACCTGCTGACCCTGCTGAACTGGCACGAGGTGAGCGATCGGGAAGTCTCCCTGCTCGGCAACGTCAGCCTGTCGCTCTTCCTCGCCATGGCGCTGATGAGCCTGAAGCTGTGGGATCTCGCCAGCCTGGCCCTGCCCATCTTCATCCTGCTGGCCGCCCAGACGGTGGCGATGGCGCTCTACGCCATCTTCGTCACCTTCAGGGTCATGGGCCGCAACTATGACGCGGCCGTGCTGGCGGCGGGCCACTGCGGCTTCGGTCTGGGGGCCACCCCCACCGCCATCGCCAACATGCAGGCCATCACCCAGCGCTTCGGCCCCTCCCACCTGGCGTTTCTGGTGGTGCCCATGGTGGGCGCCTTCTTCATCGACATCATCAACGCCGTGGTGATCAAGCTGTTCCTGGCCCTGCCCTTCCTGTAAGCCCTGCGCCAGACCCCGTATGAAAGAGCCCACCTTTTGGTGGGCTCTTTGCTTGCTGGCTCCCGCACCTTGCACCTCCATGGCGTCTGGGGGCGTCCCCTGACGCATCCCATTGAGGCACTGGCCGGATGGCGGACAACAAAAAGCCCCGCACTCTCGTGCGGGGCTTTGACATGGGATGGCGCCGCTTCCCGACCCGGCCTTACAGGATGAAGGTCGACACCTGCTGGTTCAGGTTGGTGGCACGTCCCTTGAGGTGGTGCGCCTGATCCAGATCCCGCATGGCGGCGGCGGTGATCTCGTCGCTCACATCCTTGATGGCGGTGGTGTTCTGGGTGATCTCGCCGGTCACCTGAGTCTGCTCCTCGGCGGCGGTGGCGATCTGACCCGCCATGTCGGAGATGAGAGAGACGGCCTGGGTGATCTCTTCGAGCGCGGCGGCGGCGGCATCGGCGTCCTTGACGCTGTTGTCCGCCAGCCCCTGGCTGGTCTGCATCAGGCTGACCGCGCGGGCCGTGGTCTGCTGCAGGGTCTCTATGGTGGACTGGATCTCTTGGGTGGAGTCCTGGGTACGGCGCGACAGCACCCGCACCTCGTCCGCCACCACGGCGAAACCGCGACCCTGTTCACCGGCACGGGCCGCTTCGATGGCCGCGTTCAGCGCCAGCAGATTGGTCTGCTCGGCGATGCCCTGAATGGTGGAGAGGATGCCGGAGATGGCCTGGGCGTGGCGGCTCAGCTCGCCGATGACGCCGGTGGCCTGACCCACCTCCTCGGCCAGGTTGTTGATGGACTGGCGAGTCTGGTTCACCAGCATCTTGCCCTGCTCGCTGCTCTGGGCAGATTGCTGGGCGGCGGCGGCGGTATTCTCGGCGTTGCCGGCGATCTCCATGGTGGCGCTCGCCATCTCGGTGACCGCGGTAGCGACCATGGTCACCTCCTGCTGCTGACGCTGCAGCTCTTCCACCGCGGCCTGGTTGGTCACCAGGCTGCGCTCCGCATCGGCATTCAGCTCGTTGGCCAGCTGGCGGATGTTGCCGATCAGCTGGTGCTGGCTGCCGACGAAGCGGTTGAAGCTGTTGGCCAGCTGACCCACCTCGTCGTTGGCGTCAATCTTGATGCGCTGGGTCAGATCGCCGTTACCGTCGGCGATGCGGGCCAGAGCCTGGGAAACCTTGCCGAGCGGGCCCAGCAGCAGGCTGACCAGCCAGGAGATGGCGATGATGCTGCCCACCAGTACCAGCAGGGCCAGGCCGAGCTGGGTCATCAGCAGGGAGGAGAGGGGCGCCTCCAGGGTGGCCTTGTCCAGCACCAGCACCAGCTCCCAGTCGGTGTTCGGGATGTCTGTCGCCCACAGCAGCTTGTCGCGCCCTTCGTTGTCAAAATAGACGGGGAGCAGGCTGTTGCTGCTCTTGCTCTGTTCGATCAGGGCATTGGAGAGATCATTGTCGATCTCGCTGGCGGGCTTCATCGCCTTGGCCGCATCTTTATAGGCGATGACGGTGCCATCCTTGTGCATCAGGATGGCGACACCGTCCGCCGGCAGGGCCATCTTGGTGACATCCTCCACCAGGGAGGCGATGGAGAGGTCGCCGCCGACCACGCCGCCCTGGGCCGGCTGGGCCAGGGTCACCACCATGACGTTGTAGGCCACGTCCAGGTAGGGCTTGGTCACTATCATGCCGCCCTTGGCCATGGCTTCCTGATACCAGCCACGGGAGCGGGGATCATAGCCGTCACGGTTGATGGAGGGATCCGAATCGTTCATCTTGCCGCTGCCCTCACCGAAATAGGTGAGCTGGAAACGGCCGGACACCTGGGCCTGTTGCAGGGCGTTGAGGGGGTCGGGGCCGGCCTTGTTGCCGAGGGCCTGGATCACATCGCGACGGGCGGCAAGCCAGTCACTGACGCTGGCGGCCTGCTGGCTGCCGAGGCGCTGCACCTGTTCCTGACTGCCTTGCAGCAACAGGGACTTCTGGCTGCTGTAGCTCTGCCAGGAGAGCAGCAGGATCACCAGGGAGAGGGCGATCACCACAGACAACAGTATCTTCTGCTTGAGTGATAGGTTTTTCATCGTGCTTTCTTCTTGTGGGGTCAGGAACAGGATTACTCGAAAAGTGCGCGGCACTCCATGTTGTTGTTAGCGGCCAAAGCGCACAGAACTGAAGCGCAGAATGACGCGGCCGGCGATATTTTCCACAAGAAAGCACAAAATGGCCTCCGAAATCGGCGACAGAAGGCGGCCGGGGCCAGCCAACCCTGTTTATTCCTTCCGCAATTGGCTAGAATATCCCGTTTTTAAATCACATCGACCCCGAGAGTTTTCACGATGTTTGAAGTCAATCCTGTATTAAACAAGCTTAAGGAGCTGTCTGAGAGGACCGAGCTGCTTAGGGGGTACCTTTGACTATGACGCCAAGAAAGAGCGTCTAGAAGAGGTCAATGCCGAGCTGGAACAGCCGGATGTCTGGAACGAGCCGGAGCGCGCACAGGCGCTGGGCAAGGAGCGCGTGTCCCTGGACAACGTGGTCACCACCATAGATACCCTGACCCAGGGCGTCGATGACGTCGAGATGCTGGTCAGCCTGGCGGTCGAAGGCGAAGACGAGGAGACCTTCAACGAGGCCATCGTCGAAGCCGATCAGCTGGAAGCCAAGCTGGTGGATCTCGAGTTCCGTCGCATGTTCTCCGGTCAGCACGACGGCTCCGACTGCTACATCGACATCCAGTCCGGTTCCGGCGGCACCGAGGCCCAGGACTGGGCCAACATGGTGCTGCGCATGTACCTGCGCTGGGGCGATGCCCACGGCTACAAGCCCGAGCTCATCGAATGCTCGGAGGGTGACGTGGCCGGCATCAAGTCCGCCACCATCAAGTTCACCGGCGAGTATGCCTTCGGCTGGCTGCGCACCGAAACCGGCGTACACCGTCTGGTTCGCAAGTCGCCGTTCGATTCCGGTGGCCGTCGCCACACCTCGTTCTGCTCCGTGTTCGTCTATCCCGAGATCGATGACGACATCGAGATCGAGATCAACCCGGCGGATCTGCGCATCGACGTCTACCGCGCCTCCGGTGCCGGTGGTCAGCACGTCAACCGGACCGAGTCCGCGGTGCGTATCACCCACGTCCCCACCGGGGTGGTGGTGCAGTGCCAGAACGACCGTTCCCAGCACAAGAACAAAGATCAGTGTATGAAGCAGCTGAAGGCCAAGCTCTACGAGCTGGAAATTCAGAAGCAGAACGCTGAGAAGCAAGCCCTCGAAGAGACCAAGTCCGACATCGGCTGGGGCAGCCAGATCCGCTCCTACGTACTGGATGACTCCCGTATCAAGGATCTGCGCACCGGCGTCGAGACCCGCAATACCCAATCGGTACTCGACGGCGACTTGGACAAGTTTATCGAAGCCAGCCTGAAATCAGGCCTGTAAACAGAGCAGCAGGAATCACCATGTCTGAACAAACCACTACTCCGGAAGTCGACCAGACTCTCGAACTGAACAACGAGATGACTGAGCGTCGCTCCAAGCTGGCCGCCTTGCGCGCCCAGGGCAACCCTTTCCCCAACGACTTCCGTCGTGACAGCCTGTCCGGCGATCTGCACGCCGAGTTTGGCGACAAGAGCGCCGACGAGCTGGTGGCCTTGAATAAACGGGTGAAGATTGCCGGTCGTATCATGACCCGCCGGATCATGGGCAAGGCTTCCTTCGCTACCCTGCAGGACATGGCTGGCAAGATCCAGATCTACGTGACCCGTGACGACCTGCCGGAAGGCTTCTACAACGAGCAGTTCAAGAAGTGGGATCTGGGGGACATCGTCGGCGTGGAAGGAACCCTGTTCCGCACCAACACCGGCGAGCTCTCCGTCCATGTGGGCGAAATCCGCCTGCTGACCAAGGCACTGCGTCCGCTGCCCGAGAAGCACAAGGGGCTGACCGACCAGGAAGCCCGCTGCCGCCAGCGCTACCTGGATCTGATCGCCAACGAAGAGTCCCGCAAGACCTTCATGATCCGCACCCAGGTGGTGGCCGGTATCCGCAAGTTCTTCAACGAGAAGCGCTTCATGGAAGTGGAAACCCCCATGATGCAGGTCATCCCGGGTGGTGCCTCCGCGCGTCCGTTCGTTACCCACCACAATGCGCTGGACATCGACATGTACCTGCGTATCGCCCCCGAGCTCTACCTGAAGCGCCTGGTGGTCGGTGGTTTCGAGCGTGTCTACGAGATCAACCGCAACTTCCGTAACGAAGGGATCTCGGTGCGTCACAACCCCGAGTTCACCATGATCGAGTTCTACATGGCGTACGCCGATTACATCGATCTGATGGATCTCACCGAGGAGCTGCTGCGCACCCTGGCCCAGGACATCCTGGGTGACACCAAGATCCGTTACGCCAAAGAGGGCGAAGAGGGTCTGACCATCGATTTCGGTCAGCCGTTCCAGCGCCTCACCATGGTCGAGTCCATCCTGAAGTACAACCCGGATGTGACCCTGGACGACCTGGCCACTCTGGAGAAGGCCACCGCCGTCGCCAAGCGCCTGCACATCGAGCTGATGAAGGGCTGGGAGCTGGGCCACGTGATCACCGCCATCTTCGAAGAGACCGTTGAGCACATGCTGCTGCAACCGACCTTCATCACCGAGTACCCGGCTGCCGTCTCCCCGCTGGCCCGCCGCAACGACAAGAACCCGGACGTGACCGATCGCTTCGAGTTCTTCATCGGCGGCCGCGAGCTGGCCAACGGCTTCTCCGAGCTGAACGATGCGGAAGATCAGGCCAAGCGCTTCCAGGATCAGGTGAACCAGAAAGAAGCGGGCGACGACGAAGCCATGTTCTATGACGCCGACTTCGTCACCGCGCTGGAACACGGCCTGCCGCCGACCGCCGGTCAGGGCATAGGTATCGACCGTCTGGTGATGCTGTTCACCAACAGCCACACCATCCGCGACGTCATCCTGTTCCCGGCCCTGCGTCCGCAACAGAAATAAGCCTGCCGCTCGGCCAGCCCGAGCGCGCTAGCAATAAAACGCCCCGCCACTGCGGGGCGTTTTTTTATGGCGAAGACTAAAGCCGCGAACAGGGTACACCCGGCTGGCGACTTATGGGGCGGGCGGCAGCAGCCACTCCCCCTGCCACAGGGTCAGCGCCTGACCCGACATCCACACCCTGTCCCCCTGCAACTCCAGCACAAGCTCCCCGCCCCGCGCGGAGATCTGGCGCGCCCTCAGTTGCGTCCTGCCGAGGCGCTCGGCCCAGAAGGGCACCAGGGCGCAGTGGTTGGAGCCGGTGACCGGATCCTCCTCCACCCCGACCCAGGGGGCGAAATAGCGGGAGACAAAGTCATGGTCAGGATCCCTCGACGGCGCCGTCACCATCAGGCCGCGACCGGGCAGGGCCCGCAGGGCGTGGAAGTCCGGCTTGAGGGCCTGCACCTCCTGCTCGCTGCCGAGCACCAGCAGGAATTTGGCGCCGGCGGCCAGGGTCTGCAACGGTGTGCAGCCGAGGGCCTCGGCATAAGCGGGATCCAATGTCAGCGGAGCAAGGGGGATGCGCGGAAAGTCGAGCCGGATCCACTCCCCCTCGGCGCTGGCCTCCAGCAGGCCGCTGCGGGTCTCGAAGCGCAGCGTCTGGGAGCGGGCCACGGCCCCGGTCTGCCACAGCACATGGGCCGCCGCCAGGGTGCCGTGACCGCAGAGATCCACCTCGACCGTCGGGGTAAACCAGCGCAGTCTATAGTGCGCCTCCCCCAGGGGGCTGAGGAAGGCGGTCTCCGACAGGTTGAACTCCGCCGCCATGGCCTGCAGCTCGGCATCGCTGCGCTCGGGCCCCAATACGACGATGGCGGGATTGCCCCCGAAGGGGTGCTGGCTGAAGGCATTGACATGAAACAGTCTGGACATCGGCAGATCCTGAGAGGCGGAAGGGGACTCAATATTGCGATTTTTATACCACAGCCGGGGAGCTGCCGAGGCGGATTTCGGCTTTATAAATTCATAAATCGCATAAAGAAGATATTTTTATTCTTTGTTGTTATTCATTACACCCCTTAACCTGACCAAAAATCAGACCATGGAAGACGTGTGTGATGCAATTGACAGCCCCAATACCCAACATAAGCCCGCTCTCTGACGAGCAGCAGCGCCAGCTGAATCAGGTCTTGTCGACCCTCAACACCCAGCAACTCGCCTGGGTGAGCGGTTATCTCTACGGTATTTCCCAATCAGGCGTCCAGAGCGTCGCCACCAGCGCCGCCGTGGCCGCCCCCGGTGGCAGCCTGACCATTCTCTACGGCTCCCAGACCGGCAACGCCAAGGGTGTCGCCAGCGCCATCCAGGCGCAGGCGAAGGCCCACGGCCTGCCGGTGACCCTGACCTCCATGGCGGACTACAAACCCAAGCAGCTCAAGAAAGAGACACACCTGCTGGTGATAGTGAGCACTTACGGGGAGGGTGAGCCGCCGGAGAGCGCGGTGGATCTGTTCGAGCAGCTCAAGAAGGGCAAGATTGGCAAACTCGAGGGGCTCAAGTTCGCCGTGCTGGGGCTGGGTGACAGCTCCTACGAATTCTTCTGCCAGACCGGCAAGGACTTCGACGACTTCCTGTCAAAAGCCGGGGCCGAGCGCATTCATGAACTCGCGAGCCTGGACGTGGATTATCAGGATGCCGCCAAGGCCTGGGGCGAACAGGCGGTCAATGCCGTCGCCGCCACCCTCTCTGCCGGCGCCGCGACTGCCAGCGTGGTGGGCTCGGTGCAGCAAGCCATCGGCCATAGCCAGTATCACAAGGAGAACCCCTTCCCGGCACGACTCTCGGTCAATCAGAAGATCACCGGCCGTGACTCCACCAAGGACATCCGCCATATCGAGATCAACCTGGAAGAGTCCGGCATCACTTATCAGCCGGGGGATGCCCTGGGCATCTGGTTCGACAACGACGCCGATCTCGTGGGGGAAGTGCTGGCCCTGACCGGTCTCAATGGCGATGAAGCCACCGCCCATGGCAGCCTGCGCGAGGCGCTGACCCGCCATGTCGAGCTGACCCGCTTGCACGGCGGCTTTATCACTGGTCTTGCCGAGATCTCAGGCAACGCGGCACTGAAAGATCTGGCCGGCGACAAGGCCCAGGTCAACGCCCTGGTGGCCAGCGCCCAGGTGGTGGATGTGCTCAAGCGCTTCCCGACCGCCCTCAGTGCCGAACAGCTGACCGGCCTGCTGCGCCCCCTCACTCCCCGCCTCTACTCCATCGCCTCCGCCCAGAGCGAGGTCGAGGAAGAGGTGCACCTGACCGTGGGCGTGGTGCGCTACCCCCAGGAAGATGGCACAGTGCGATCTGGCGGCGCCTCCTCCTACCTGGCGGACCGTCTGCCTGAAGACGCCGAGGTCCGGGTATTCGTGGAGCACAACGACAACTTCCGACTGCCCGCCAACCCCGACACTCCCGTCATCATGGTGGGCCCGGGCACCGGCATAGCCCCGTTCCGCGCCTTTATGCAGGAGCGGGAAGCCCAGGGGGCGGAGGGCAAGAACTGGCTCTTCTTCGGCAACCCCCACTTCACCCAGGACTTCCTCTATCAGGTGGAGTGGCAGCGTTATGTGAAATCGGGCCTGCTGTCGAAGATCTCCCTGGCCTTCAGCCGGGATCAGGCCAACAAGATTTATGTGCAGGACCGTCTGCGCGAAGCCGGGCTTGAGCTCTATCAGTGGCTGGAAGCAGGCGCTCACTTCTATGTGTGTGGCGACGCCAACCACATGGCGAAGGATGTGCAGGAAGCCCTGCTGGAAGTGATTGCCGAACACGGCCACAAGAGCCGTGAGGAAGCAGAAGAGTATCTGAGCGAATTGCGTCGTGCCAAACGTTATCAAAGGGATGTCTATTGATGAGCAAACAACCTCTCTCTCACCAAAAAGCGGGACCGGTCGAAGGGCCGCTGGCTGACAACGAGCGCCTCAAGCGCGAGAGCAACTTCCTGCGCGGCACCATAGCCGAGGATCTGCAGGATCCCCTCACCGGCGGCTTCAACGGCGACAACTTCCAGCTGATCCGCTTCCACGGCATGTATCAGCAGGATGACAGAGACATCCGCCCGGAGCGCACCGCCCAGAAGCTGGAGCCCCTGCACAACGTCATGCTGCGTGCCCGCCTGCCGGGCGGCATCATTACCCCGGCCCAGTGGCAGGTGATCGACAAGTTCGCCGAAGAGCACAGCCTGTACGGCAGCATCCGCCTGACCACCCGCCAGACCTTCCAGTTCCACGGGGTATTGAAGCGCGACATCAAGCTGATGCACCAGACCCTCAACAGCACCGGCATCGACAGCATAGCCACCGCCGGCGACGTGAACCGCAACGTGCTCTGCACCAGCAACCCGGTGGAGTCCGAGCTGCACCAGGAGGCCTACGAGTGGGCCAAGAAGATCTCCGAGCACCTGCTGCCCAAGACCCGCGCCTACGTGGAGATCTGGCTGGACGGCGAGAAGCTGGGGGGTGACGAGGAGCCGATCCTGGGTTCCAACTACCTGCCGCGCAAATTCAAGACCACTGTGGTGATCCCGCCCCACAACGACGTGGACATCCACGCCAACGATCTCAACTTCGTGGCCATTAGTGATCACGGCAAGCTGGTGGGCTTCAACGTGCTGGTGGGCGGGGGTCTGGCCATGACTCACGGCGACACCAGCACCTATCCGCGCAAGGCGAGCGATTTTGGCTTCATCCCGCTCTCCCACGTACTGGAGGTGGCGGCCGCCGTGGTCAGCACCCAGCGCGACTGGGGTAACAGGGTCAACCGCAAGAACGCCAAGACCAAGTACACCCTCGAGCGAGTGGGGGTCGAGGCCTTCAAGGCCGAGGTGGAGAGCCGAGCCGGCATCCAGTTTGGCGAGGTTCGCCCCTATGAGTTCACCAGCCGTGGCGATCGTTTCGGCTGGGTGGAGGGGATAGACGGCAAGCACCACCTGACCCTCTTCATCGAGAACGGCCGCCTGCTGGACTTCCCGGGCAAGCCCCTCAAGACCGGCATGCTGGAGATCGCCAAGATCCACCAGGGGGACTTCCGTCTCACTGCCAACCAGAACCTCATCATCGCCGGGGTGCCCGCCGGCGAGAAGGCCCGCATCGAAGCCCTGGCGCGCCAGTACGGCCTGCTGGATGACGGCGTCAGCGAACAACGCAAGCAGTCCATGGCCTGCGTGGCCCTGCCCACCTGCCCCCTGGCGATGGCGGAAGCCGAGCGCATGCTGCCGGCCTTCGTCACCGACATCGAAGCCTTGCTGGCCAAGCACGGTCTGGCGAACGACGCCATCATCTTCCGGGTCACCGGCTGCCCCAACGGCTGCGGCCGCGCCATGCTGGCGGAAGTGGGCCTGGTGGGCAAGGCGCCGGGCCGTTACAACCTGCACCTGGGGGGCAACCTGGAGGGGACCCGCATCCCGCGCCTGCACCTGGAGAACATCACGGAGCCGCAGATCCTGGCGGAGCTGGATGCCCTGATCGGCCGCTGGGCCACCGAGCGCGACGGGAACGAGTGCTTCGGCGACTTCGTCATCCGCGCCGGGATCATAGCCCCGGTCATCGACTCCGCGAGGGACTTCTATGCAGCCTGAACAGACTGATACCGAGCGGCTGGCGCGCACCGCCGACGGCCGGCTCGACCTCGACGCCCTGCTGGCCCTGGGCCGTGAGGAGCAGACCGAGGCGCTGGCCCCCCTCAACCGGGAGCTGGACGCCATGAGCGCCCCCGAGCGGGTGCGCTGGGCCCTGGCGAACCTGCCGGGGCAGCACGTGCTGTCGTCGAGCTTCGGCATCCAGGCGGCGCTGATGCTGCACCTGGTGAGCCGCGAGCGGAGCGATGTACCCGTGGTGCTGACCGATACCGGTTATCTCTTCCCCGAGACCTACCGCTTCATCGACGAGCTGACCGAGCGCCTCGCCCTCAACCTCAAGATCTACCGGGCCGAGCTCAGCCCGGCCTGGCAGGAGGCCCGCTTCGGCCTCTTGTGGGAGCAGGGGGTGGAGGGGATCACCCGCTACAACCAGCTCAACAAGGTGGAGCCCATGGACCGCGCCCTGAGCGAGCTCGGCGCCCGCACCTGGTTCTCCGGCCTGCGCAGGGAGCAGGCGGGCAGCCGCGGCAAGCTGCCGGTGCTGGCCATCCAGCGCGGCCGCTTCAAGTTCCTGCCGGTGATCGACTGGAGCAACAAGGACGTCTTCTACTACTTCAAGGAGCACGACCTGCCCTACCACCCCCTGTGGGAGCAGGGCTATCTCTCGGTGGGCGACGTCCACACCACCGCCAAGTGGGAGCCGGGCATGAGCGAGGAGCAGACCCGCTTCTTCGGCCTCAAGCGCGAATGCGGCCTGCACGAAGAGAACGGCGAGCACGACGGCTCCGGCATCTGAGCCTGGTGCGCAGCCTGTTGCTGCGCCCCACCCATAAAAAAACGCCCGGCAATAGCCGGGCGTTTTGCTTGCTGACATCCAGGGACTGGGCCGAGGCGGGGTTTAGCCCGCAGACTGCTCTTGCGCTGCGGCACGCGCCTGGGTCAGCCAGTCATTGACCAGGGCCGCATGTCCCTTGAGCCAGGCGTCGGCGTGGCGCTCCACATCCGCCGGCTTGTTCTGCCCCTTGTTCATCAGGCCGTTCTGGATGTTGATGTCGTTGAGGGGCAGCTTGACGATGGAGAAGAGCTTGGCGGCCGCCGGGTTGGCCTCGGCAAACTGCTTGTTGGCGACTATGTGCATGGTGTTCACCGCAAAGCCGTAGTTCTTGCCGTTGGGCAGCCGGGTCTTGTCCCCATCAGGGGCATCGGCGGGCACCTCCAGCCACACCACATCCTTGCCCGGCACCAGCTCGCTGCTGAGCCAGTAGGGGGTCCAGGTGTAGTAGAGCACCGGCTTGCCGGCCTGGTAACGGGCCAGGGTATCGGCGATCAGGGCCGCGTAGTTACCCTGCTTGTGGGTCACCGTGGGGGTCAGGCCGAACTCGCCCAGATGATGGTTGATGGCTCCCTCGCAGCCCCAGCCCGGGTTGCAGCCCACCAGATCGGCCTTGCCGTCGCCATCGCCGTCGAACAGCGCCGCCAGCCTGGGATCCTTGAGCTGGCCCAGGTTGGTGATGCCGTATTGGGCCGCCGTCTTCTTGTCGATGAGGTACCCCTGGGCGGCACCGGCCACATAGGTGCCCTGACGGAAGAACACCTTGTCACCCCCCGCCTGCTGGTACTTGTTGTCCTGCAGCGGTATCCAGTTGAAGGCGAGGAAGGTGCCGTCCCCCTGCGCCACCGAGGCGTAGGCCACGTTGTAGTCCACCTCCTGGGCGGGCTGTACCTCGTAGCCGAGGCGCCCCATCAGCTTGCTGACCAGCAGGCTCTGGAAGGCCTCCTCCGGCAAGGAGCTCTGCAGGGGCTGCACCTTGACCCCCTCCCCCGGCAACTCGGCGCTGGCCATGGCGAGGGAACTCAGCAGCAGGGTGCTCAGGGTCAATCCTTTGGTGATCTGTTTCATGCTTTAACTCCTTGGTAATCGAGGGATTTGCCGCGGCCACACAGACGCAGCAGCAGGGCGACGGGGCCGCGCCGATGCCAGCGGCCGACCCGGCTGCGATCCGGCTGCCCCATCGCCTGGGTCAGTCGGTCGAGGACGATGGCCAGCAGCACTATGCCGAGGCCGCCGATGGAGGCGAGCCCCATGTCGAGGCGGCCTATGCCGCGCAGCACCATCTGCCCCAGACCGCCGACCGCGATCATGGAGGCGATCACCACCATGGAGAGCGCCAGCATCAGGGTCTGGTTGACCCCGGCCATGATGGTGGGCATGGCGAGCGGCAGCTGTACCTTGAACAGCAGCTGGGAGGGGCTGGCGCCGAACGAGTGGGCCGCCTCCACCAGATCGGCGGGCACCTGGCGAATGCCCAGCATGGTGAGGCGGATCATGGGGGGCAGGGCGAAGATGACGGTCACCACCACCCCGGGCACGTTGCCTATGCCAAACAGCATGACGATGGGGATGAGGTAGACGAAGGCCGGGGTGGTCTGCATGGCATCCAGCAGCGGCCGGGTCCAGGTGGAGAGCCGCTCGCTGCGGGCCAGCAATATGCCCACCGGCAAGCCTATCAACACGCAGAAGAAGAGCGAGGTCAGCACCAGGGAGAGGGTCACCATGGCATCGGACCAGGCCCCGATAAGGCCGATCCCGACAAGGGACGCGAGCGTGCCGAGCGCCATGCGCCCGCCCACCAGTTGCCAGGCGATCAGGGTCAAGAGCCCCATCATCAGGGTGGAGGGCACCGTCTGCAGCAGCTGGGTCATGGCCCCCAGGGCCAGCTCCACCGGCGCGCGGATCAGCTGGAACACAGGGCGCAGGTTCTCCACCAGCCAGCCGATGCCCCCCTCGACCCAGCTATCCAGCGGCACCAGGGCCTGCTGGAAGGGATCCAGCCAGTCGACGGCAGCACTGTTGTCGACCGCTGCGATCTGGCTCTGCCAGTCTGCCGCCTCTGTGGCCGTACTGCCCCAGGGATCCTCGGCTGGCGTGGTGGTGGTCGCAGCTCCCCAGGGATCGGCCTGAGCCTCGTCGGCCCAGGCGGGAGCGCTGGTCAATAGCAGCAGCGCCAGCAAGCCGGTCAGCAGACGCTTAAAGGGGTTGAGATTCATACCGGGGTACTCCTGTCCAGGGTGTTGAGCAGATTGGCCTTGGAGATGAGTCCCAGATAGGTGCCATCCTCCTCGACCACGGGCACCTGACAGGGTGCGGCGGCCACCTGGCTGATGAGTTCGTTGAGGGAGGTGTCCGCCAGAATGGGCTGGATGTCCGCCAGCAGCGCCTGTTCCAGGCTCCCCTTGTCACGGACCGCCCGGCCGAGCGACTCGACCGAGACGACCCCGAGGAAGCGGCGGCTGCGATCCACCACGTAGCCGTACTCCCGCTCCAACTCCTTGAGCTGGCGCAGGGCGTTGCCCGGCCCGTCCGTGGTGTGCTTCTTGATGAGGGGGGTCTGCTTGCGGCTGGCCACATCCCGGGCGCTGAAGACGTTGGCGAGATCCACCCCGCGAAAGAAGGCGCGCACATAGTCGTTGGCGGGCTGGTTCAGGATCTCGTCCGGGGTGCCCACCTGCACCAGCTGGCCATCCTGCATGATGGCGATGCGATCGCCGATGCGCATCGCCTCGTCCAGATCGTGGGAGATGAAGACGATGGTGCGCTGCTGGCTGGCCTGCAGCTTGAGCAGCTCGTCCTGCATCTCGGTGCGGATCAGGGGATCCAGCGCCGAGAAGGCCTCGTCCATCAGCAGGATATCGGGGTCGTTGGCGAGCGCCCGGGCCAGCCCGACCCGCTGCTTCATGCCGCCGGAGAGGGCATCGGGGAAGGCGTCGATCCACGGCCCCAGCCCCACCTGGTGGAGTGCCTGACGGGCGCTCTGCTGGCGCTCCGCCAGGGGCACCCCGGCCAGCTCCAGCCCGAAGGCGGTGTTTTCCAGCACGCTCAGGTGCGGCATCAGGGCGAAGGACTGGAACACCATGCTGATCTTCTTGCGCCGCACCTGGCGCAGTTCGCGCTCCGAGATGGCGGCTATGTCCTCGCCGTCGATCAGCACCTGGCCGCGGGTCGGCTCTATCAGCCGGTTGAAGAGACGCACCAGGGTGGATTTGCCCGAGCCGGAGAGGCCCATCACCACGAAGATCTCCCCCTCCTGGATGGCCAGATTGACATCCTGGACCCCCAGGGTCTGCCCGGTCTTTTGCAGTATGCTGGCGCGGTCGTGCCCTTTCGCCAGCAATTTGAACGCTTTTTCCGGATGTTCTCCGAAGATTTTATAGAGCGATTTCACTTCGAGTTTGACTGTCATACTGTCCTTTTTTTATGGCCGGCATCTTGCTGTTCCTGCTGCCGAACGCGCACCAATTACTTTTAACACTAAGCAATTTCGAGCAAAAACAAAAGAACCGTAAGAGTCCGCAGTGACGAACAAAGTCATAAGCAACTGATTTTTATCACTTATTTAAAGCAACAAAAATTCAACAGATGACCGAAAAAGATCGGATAAATATGAATAAACTGCATAAAGAGTCCATGATCTATCCATTTCATGAGTAAAATCAAGCGAGTGAGAGGGATGAATGAGGGTAGCTCCCGGGCAGAGGAACCCTCCATCGGCACTCATGAAATGATTACAGAGCTAATCATATTTAATCCCTGTGCAGGGGAGGATTCAGGAGAGGGGTGAGCGGAGCAGGAACCGGTACGGGGCACGGCGGCAAGGTCGCAAAAAAAGCCCCTCGCTGTGGAGGGGCCTTGCCGACGGAGGGGACTAGCGTCGCCGCCAGGTTTCGAAGCAGTAAGGATAAGGGTTCTTCTCGTCGGGCTGATGGGGATCGCTCTCGGTGCGCACCCAGTCGCTCTCGTCGAAGGCGGGGAAGCGGGTGTCCCCTGCCACCGCCAGATCGATCCGGGTCAGATAGAGGCAATCCGCCTTGGGCAGCAGCTGGCCATAGAGATGCCCTCCCCCTATCACCATCAGCTCATCCACTTTCTCGCCGCTTGCCAGCAAGGCGAGCGCGGCCTCCACCGAATCGACCACCTCCACCCCTTCAGCGCGATAGTCGGGGTTGCGGCTGATCACCAGATTGCGCCGCCCGGGCAGCGGGCGACCTATAGACTCGAAGGTCTTGCGCCCCATCAGCACCGGCTTGCCGAGGGTCACCCGCTTGAAGTGGGCCAGATCGGCAGGCAGATGCCAGGGCATCTGGTTGTCCAGGCCAATCACGCGATCGTGCGCCATGGCGGCAATCATGGAAATGTGCATGGGTTCAGCCTCTTGCAGCCTGTCTCAGACAATGGGCCGGTTACGGTACACGACCAGGGAGGGGATCGCCAAACCGAAACTGAGGGCCCCCACGATAAAGAGCACCTTGAGTCCGTTGGTCACAGCGTGGTGGATAAGCTCTGTGGTCACCCCCGAGATGTTGAGCTCCACCACGGCGATCATGGTCTTGAACGCATAGGCACCCGGGATCATGGGGATGATGGAGGCGACGCTGAACACGGGACGCGGTGCCAGCAGGCGCTTCGACCAGTAGACGCAGACAAAGCCCACCGTGGTGGACGCCGCCAGGGTGGCCCACTCGATGGGCATGCCGTAATGAATGAGCAGGGTGCGCAGGCTATGGGCCAGGGCGCCCCCCATGGCGCAATACTTCAGCATCCTCGGCGGCACGTTGAACAGCATGGCGAAGCCGACCGCCGGCATGGCAGACCAGAACGCATCCCTGGCCAGCAGCAAGAGCAGTTCCATCATGGCTGCGTCCCTCCCGCCAAGGCGACCGGGCAAGGCGCCGGCCCAGGGTTCAGGCTCGTGGCACAGAGGCGAAGCCCGATTGTCCCGCTCCGGGAGCGGGTAGTGTCATTGCATCTCATATGGAGTTCCACCACAGCTTCCAGCCCCAGATCCCGGTGACCGACATGGCCAGCACTATGCCGATGACGGCGCTGATGGTGAGCAGGGTCGCCATGCCCCAGCGGGCCAGCCCCAGGTTGAAGTAGCCCTTCACCATGTCGGAGACCGCGTTGATGAGCGGGAAACCCGGCACCAGCAGCAAGACGCTGGCCGCCATGGCGAGATAGGGCTGGTCTCCCCACTGGAAGTAGGTGGCGCAGGAGGCGATCAGGGTGGCGACGAAGCCGGTCGCGGCGAAGTTGATGAGCGGGCTGTGGTGATGGCGGGCCATCAGCTGACGCACTCGCATCGCCACCGAAGAGGCGACGAAGGTCACCAGGAAGATGGGCCAGTCGCCGCCGAACAGCACGCTGAAGGCGCCACAGGAGAGCCCCACCATGGGCACCACCAGCCAGGGGTGATAATGGAACGGCACTATGCCGTCGAGTCGCTGGCGCACCTCCCGCACACCGATCAGCTCCTTCTCCGCCAGGATGCAGATGCGCTGGACCTCGCACACCACCTGCATGTTGATCCCCTGATCCCGCACCCGGCGGGTGGTGGTGACGCAACTCCCCTGATAGAGGCTGGTGAGCACTATGGCGCTGGCGGAGATGGCCATCTCGACGCTCTCCAGCCCCAGCGCCAACCCGAGCCGGACCGTGGTCTGCTCTATGATGCGCCCCTCGGCACCATGCTGGGCCAGCAACTGGCCCACCTTGACGATGATCCGGGTGATCTCTGTCTGTTGCTCCCGCGACAGCACCCTTCTTGGTGTGATACTTCTCATAATCCCTTAGAGTCGTAGCAAGATGAATTGTGCCGAGATATTACCCCAAGCGTTATATTCCTTCATCCATATCTGTGGATTTAGCGGGCCGTCATGGAATTAAATGAGCGCACGGCTGGGGTTTGCAGCAAATAAAAAACAAACCACCATTTTTATTAACATCGGGTGGTTTGCGCCGAAGGAAATATTGAAAATAACGGTACAGGATGGCGGCCAATAAATTATTTCATCCTCGGATGATCCGCCAGCACTATCACATTGTCTGGCGGCTGACTCTCTTCGGCTTGCGCCAGTGACTCCTCCTGCAGGTGAAGCATGTGACGGCGCATGGCATAGACGGAGTCGTGCATCATGTTGGCAATCCGGATGCAGCTGTCGAGGTTGTTCCTGGCCAGGCGGCGCTGGCAATCGATGCGAAACTGCAGGCCCCGCAACCTCCGCTGCTGATCCGGCCCCACCTGGGCGATCAGCGCCTCTATCTGTTGGTGCAGCAAGGCATCGAGCCGCTCCGGCTCGGCCAGGGCCCAGTGTTTGAGCGTATCAAAATCTGGCAGCTCCATATCCCCTCCTGGCCAGACTCCCCGCACATCTCGGTACGACCACGCCCGGCACATCATTTCGCCGTCCACAGGAAGGTTATATAAGATAGTGGGGATTTTGGGTCAGTCGACTCCGAGCCACAGGAGTCCACTTTTTCATCCAGCTGGCGGATATTGGGCGAGAGGAAAGATTTATTCTTTAGGATTCATGAAATTATCGTGATGTCGCATGCGTCACTTTTTTTATAAATTTTAAAGGCTTTTATGGCTCTTCTTATTCCCTATTCATCGATAGCGAATAAATCTGCTTTTCGTTCGACTCTCAATTTACGCCTTTCCATCTCGTACCCGAGCCGTTGGTTTAACATATCTCACTGATTATGTTATTTTATTTACCACTTTTTCCAATGACCAAGGGTTGAGCATGAGCAAGGCAAGAATCGGTATCGTCACCGTCAGCGATCGCGCCAGCGCGGGCATCTATGAAGATCTCTCCGGCAAGGCCATCATCGACACCCTGAACGCCTATCTGACCTCGGAGTGGGAGCCCGTCTATCAGGTGATCCCGGACGAGCAGGATCAGATCGAGGCGACCCTGGTTCGACTGGCGGATGAGGAGTCATGCTGCCTCATCGTCACCACGGGCGGCACAGGGCCGGCCAGGCGGGATGTGACGCCGGAAGCCACCGAAGCCGTGTGCGATCGCATGATGCCGGGCTTTGGCGAGCTGATGCGGGCCGAATCCCTCAAGTTCGTGCCCACCGCCATTTTGTCACGCCAGACCGCCGGCCTGCGCGGCAGCGCCCTCATCGTCAACCTGCCGGGCAAGCCCAAGTCCATCCGCGAGTGCCTGGATGCGGTCTTCCCCGCCATCCCCTACTGCATCGACCTGATGGACGGCCCCTATCTCGAGTGCGACGAAGCCGTCATCAAGCCGTTCAGACCCAAGAAATAAGGCATTCCCCAGGACATGAACACGGTGGCCGGGTCTCCCCGGCCACCGTCATTTCCGCCCTATTTGCGGCCGTACACCTTGACCCCCGCCTTGCTCCCTTCCGAATTGCCATAGACCTCGATCCGCTTGATGCAGACCCGGTTGCCGAGGGACTTCCAGCCCGACTCCTGATCCTCTTTCAGGCCCTTGTCAAAGTGCAGCGTCTTGCTGCGGTCATTGCCGTAGATCACCTTGACCCTGTCGAGGGTCAGCTCCCGCCCCGCCTTGACCATGATGGACCTGGCCGGTCGGCAGATGATGATAGGGATAATGGCTGGGTGGTCGCCTACCCCCAGCAGTAGGGTGTTACCCAGCCGAAATTCATCGTCGGCCATGGCCGGGGACACAACCCCGCCGAGCAGCACCATCGGCACCAGGATGCGCAAGGCGCGGGTAAAGGGGGATGAGAGATGAAGAGAAAACAGACCTGACATTATGCCTCCTGAAAAAAGGGGGCATGATAAGGGTCCATAGCCAAACCCAAGCTGTACTGGAGCTGTACCAGAGGGCAAGACAATAGCCAGGCGAGGCTCATACAGGCGATGGCACCTCAGGCGCCGGGCCTGTGATGGCGGGAGCTCAGGCCCCCGTCATCACCTCCGGGGAGACTAGTTGCTCCACATGGTCATCAGCTGTGACTCCATGGCCTCTTCCGGCTCATCCGGCAGCGCGGTGAAGAAATCGAGCCCGGTCTGCTCCTCCACCGCATCCACCGTCACTATGTAGTCCGCAAGCTTGCTGGCCGACACATTCTCCTGGGGCAGGATGAAGGCGATGGCTTCCTGATTGGCCACATCCATCACCACCTTGTAGTAGGCGTGGGGCACAGTCACGCCGTTGCCGATGGCGCCATCGGAGTTGGTGAAGATGGGGCCCGTGATCACCTGGACATTCTCATAGGCGATGGCCCACTGCCGGGTCTTCTCCTCCAGGATGCGCCAGGCACCCTGATTGAGGGCCGGCAACTGCGGCGTCATGTTGGTCAGCAGGAAGCTCTGCTTCATGGTGGTGGCGCTGGTGCGCATGTCCGCCGCGGGTGCCTGATGGCCGCGATCAAAGCCCGAGCCCTTGTAGTCCGCCAGGGTGGCGCGGTACTGCACCGGCACCTCCTTGTCCTCGGCGAAGGCATCCTTGCGCGGCACCTGCCCCTGGGCGCTGGCCGCCGTCATCCGGTAGGAGACCCAGTCAGAGACCTTGGTGTCATAGTTGTAACCGGCGGCATAGCCCTCCCGGCACAACAGCTGACTGGATTGACCTGGCACCCCCAGGGTGACGTGATCCTTGCACTGGAAGCCCGCCGCCAGGGTCGGGAAAGCGCTGAGAGTAAATCCGATAGCCAGAACTAATTTATTGATATTATTCATTATTATGCCACTCCTTGTGTTAGGCGGAGTGATTTGACACCAGGTCGGACGAGCAAGGCAATCGCACAAATAGCGAGCAGCCCGGAAATGTGAGGGGGGCGGCAGATCGGTGAAATCCCTGTCGCCAGCTGGGGGATTGCCATCCCGCCCTCCCTGTGACAGGAAGAACACTTTGACTTGGTTATCAGATAGATAGGCAGACAAAAAGCGGAGCCACCGGCTCCGCTGCGCTTATCATACTGCTCAGCTCTTCACCTCAGGCCTTGGGGTATCGGGCCGGGACGGCGGCAGTATGGGCAGCACTATCTGCGGCTGCTCCCCGGTCAGGCTCTTGAGGTAGGCGGTCATGTCGTCGGCCTCCTGCTCGCTCAGGCGCTGGCCGAGCTGGATGTCCGCCATGATCTGCACCGCCTCCTTGAGATCCCAGACGGCGCCGTCGTGGAAGTAGGGGTAGGTCAGCTCTATGTTGCGCAGGGTGGGCACCTTGAACCAGCCGATGAGCTGCGACTCGCCGGTCACGGCGCCGCGCCCCTGGGCCGGGTTGTCGGTCTGGTAGTGCTTGACCAGCCCCATCTTCTGGAAGGAGTTGCCACCTATGGCGACCCCGTTGTGGCAGGCGGTGCAGCCCTTCTCCTTGAACAGCTGGTACCCCTTCAGTTGCTGCGCGGTCAGCGCCTTGCCGTCCCCCTTCAGCCAGCGATCGAAGGGAGCATTGGGGGTGATCAGGGTCTCCTCGAAGGCGGCGATGGCATCGGTGACTTCATCTATGCCGAAGTCCGCCTTGCCATAGACGGCATCGAAGCGGGCGCGGTACTCGGGCAGGGTGTGCAGGGTGCCCACCGCCAGCTTGTGGGTGAAGGCCATCTCCAGCGGGTTCTCGATGGGCCCGGCCGCCTGCTCCTTGAGATCCTTGGCGCGGCCATCCCAGAACTGCACGAAGTTGAGGCTGGAGTTGAGCACGGTCGGGGAGTTGATCGGTCCCTCCTTCCACTTGTGGCCGAGGGAGCTGACCTGATTGTCCACCCCGCCGGTTGCCAGGTTGTGGCAGGAGTTGCAGGAGATGGCATTGGATTTTGACAGTCTGGGCTCGAAGAACAGCATCTTGCCCAGCTCGACTTTCGCCGGGTCTTTCGCCCTGGCGGCCTCGACTGCTTGTATCGGTTCACTCGCCCACCCCATCCCGGGCAAGGCCAGTGCCAGCAGCAGACAATATTTATTCATCTTTTTTCTCTCCCTTGAGTCTGCGAACAATCGCAGCCTCAGCCTGCCCGGGAAAGGCTGTCTTTTATTTGCCCAAGATCAATGCCGGCCATAAAAAACCACAACAAAAACAGTGCATTGATTTATTTCAGACGGAATAACGGCGGGGACTTGCGAGGTAAAAACAAGCTGAATTTCGATGAGTGAATTATGAGCTAATTCATCAGCAACGACAGCCCATTAATTAGATTGCTGTCATTGAATAAAGCGATTATTCAATATGCAGTGGCGACCGTCCGTTAATTAGATCCATTTAATATACATCATAAATATGAACAGCTGTCGCCACCCATAATAAATAAGCCGGTCTGAACCGCTGTTCCCCTTATTTCAGACGATGCCATTTGCCACTCCTTCACTTATTAAGTGAGGCGAATGGTTGTGCTTTTCAATCAAGATAAGGATATATGATGAAAAAGTCCCTGCTGGCCGGTGCCCTGCTGCTCTGCCCCGCCGCCTTCGCTGCCACAGCGCACTGGGAATACAGCGGCGAGGCCGGCCCGGCGAAATGGGCCAGCCTGACCCCGGAATATGGCCAGTGCGCCGGCAGCAACCAGTCGCCGGTCAACCTCTCGGGTCTGGTGGAGGCCGAGCTGACGCCGTTGCAGTTCCACTACCTGCCGGGTGGCAAGACGCTGGTCAACAACGGCCACACGGTGCAGGTCAACTATGCCCCCGGCAGCAGCCTGGAGCTCGATGGCATGCGCTTCGAACTCAAGCAGTTCCACTTCCACGCCCCCAGCGAAAACCTCATCGAGGGCAGATCCTATCCGCTTGAGGGACATTTGGTGCATGCCAACGCCAAGGGTGAGCTGGCGGTGGTGGCGGTGATGTTCGAGCCGGGCCAGGCCAATGCGGCCTTGAACCAGGCCTGGCAAACCCTGCCAGCCAAGGCGGGGGAGATCCACGCCTTCAAGGAGGCGGTCTCGGCGGAGCCACTGCTGCCCGCCCAGCGCGACTACTACCGCTTCAGCGGCTCACTGACCACACCGCCCTGCTCGGAAGGGGTGCGCTGGCTGGTGATGAAGCAGCCGGTGCAGGTGAGTCAGGCCCAGATCGACGCCTTCAAGACGGTGATGCACCACCCCAACAACAGGCCAGTCCAGCCCCTCAACGGGCGTCAGGTGCTGCAATAACGCCCCCGGCAACTCACAGAGCCGAGATGAAAAAAGAGGGCCCGTGGGCCCTCTTTTATGTTGCGACAGCGGATCACAGGCTGGCGGCTATGCGTGCCCCCAGGGCGGCGTTGCTGAGCACCAGCTGGATGTTCGCCGCCAGGGAGTTGCCGCCGGTCAGCTCGCACAGCCGGGCCAACCGTTACAGGCTGGCAGCGATGCGTGCCCCCAGCGCGGCGTTGTTCAGTACCAGCTGGATGTTCGCCGCCAGGGAGTTGCCGCCGGTCAGCTCGCACACCCGGGCCAGCAGGAAGGGGGTGGACTCCTTGCCCTTGACCCCCTGCTCGTCCGCTTCCCGCAGCGCCTGGGCAATGGCAGCGTCTATGTCCGCCTTGGGCATGGCAAACTCGGTCGGGATCGGGTTCGCCACCACGGCGCCACCGGCCAGCCCCAGCTCCCACTTCAGACGCAGCGCCTCGGCGATCGCCGCCGGGGTGTCGAGGCGGTAATCCACCTTGAAGCCGCTCTCCCGGGTGTAGAAGGCGGGCAGCTCCTCGGTCTGGTAGCCGATGACCGGCACCCCCTGGGTCTCCAGGTACTCCAGGGTCAGACCGATGTCGAGGATCGACTTGGCACCGGCACAGACCACGGCCACCGGGGTCTGGGCAAATTCCTGCAAGTCGGCGGAGATGTCGAAGCTCTCCTGGGCGCCGCGGTGCACGCCGCCGATGCCGCCGGTGGCGAACACCCGGATCCCCGCCATGGCGGCGATGATCATGGTGGAGGCGACTGTGGTCGCCCCCAGACCCTTGTTGGCCAGCACGAAGGGGATGTCGCGACGGCTGCACTTGGTGGCGGCATGACCGGCACGGCCCAGCGCCTCCAGGGCCCCCTCATCCAGACCCACCTTGAGGCGACCATCGATGATGGCGATGGTGGCCGGCACGGCGCCGTTGTCCCGCACCACCTGCTCCACCTGGCGCGCCGTCTCCACGTTTTGCGGATAGGGCATGCCGTGGGAGATGATGGTGGACTCCAGGGCAACGACGGGTTTGCCGGCGGCCAGGGCTTCGGCGACGACAGGTTGGATATCGAGGTAAGCGTTCAACATGGGTACTCCTCCAGCATGCGTTCAACGGCGGCCTTGGATAGGCCGGAAAAGACGGTATCGGAACAATTGACGGTGAGGGCGGCGCAGCCGAGGGCGAACCGGGTCGCCTCCATGATGCCCTGCTCCAGCAACCAGGCGTGGGCCAGCCCTGCCATGAAGGCATCGCCGCCGCCGGTCACGTTGACGACAGGGCTGCCGAGCACGGGCAGATGGCCCTGGCACTCCCCGTCGCTGTAGAAGATCCCCTGATCGCCGAGGCTCAGGAACAACCGCTGCACCCCGGCGCGGTGGAACCAGGCCGCCGCCATGGGCCAGGTGTCGGGACCGGCGATGCGGAAGCCGCACAGCTGTTCTGCCTCGCTGCGGTTCGGCTTGAGGGTGTGGATGCGGTGCAGCCAGGGGCGGATCTTCTCCACCTTGGCCACAGAGACGGTGTCGACGAAGATGATGTGCTCACCCTGGCGCTCGAACAGCCAGTCCAGGGTGTGGGTGGCGAGGTTGGTGTCGAGGACCCAGAGCCGCGCCGCCTGCAGAAAACCGCTCAAGGGAGTGAGCCTGGCCGGAGTCAGCTCGTCTATGATGCCCATGTCGTTGACGGCGCAGCTCATCTCGCCGCTGCCATCGTGCAGGCTGAGGTAGCAGGAAGTCGCCTGCCCCTCCAGCACCAGCACCTGGCGCACGTCGACCCCAGCGCGCTGGCTCACCTCCAGCAGGTGATGGCCGTACTGATCGTTGCCCACTGCGGTCAGCAGCCGGGTGTCGGTGCCGAGCCGCGCCAGGTTCTCGGCAATGTTGCGCCCCACCCCGCCGGCGGAGGTGCGCACTCGACCCGGGTTGGAGTCGCCGATACGCAGGTTGTCGTGGCTGCAGCCGCAGATATCCATGTTGGCGCCGCCGATCACCACGGCATAGGGGCCTTCGCGCAGCACATAGCCTCGCCCCTGCACATAGCCCTGGCGCATCAGGCTGGAGATGTGGCTCGCCAGCGCCGAGCGGCTGATACCCAGTCTGTCTGCCAGCTCCTGCTGGGCAATCATGGGATCCTGGCGCAGCAGGGCGAGGATCTCCTGTTCACGTTCCGTCATAGACAAACATCCAGTTACAAACGTTTGTCCATTATTTCCGAAAAACGTTTTCCCGCCATCCTCTCGTGCAAGAAATGTCGGGTCAGCCACAAAAAATCACCGGGCAAGCCCGGTGATAGAAAAACGGTTTTCAGATGATGCCACTCAACCCAGCTTTACCCAGACCTCGCTCCCCTCCAGCCGCACCGGCCAGCAGGCGACACTCAGGGCCGGATCATCCAGGCAGCGGCCGTCCATCAGGGCGTAGCGCTGCTTGTAGAGGGGCGAGGCGACCACGGGCTCGCCCCCGGCATCCCCCACCAGGCCGCGCCCCAGCACCGCCACCCCGGCCAGGGGATCCACCCCGTCCAGGGCATAGACATGCTCCCCGAGGCGAAACAGCGCCAGCACCCGCCCATTCAGCCAGGCGCTGCGCCCGGCCTGCTCCGGCAGCGCCGCCAGCTCGCACACCCTATGCCAGGCCCCGGTCGCTGACTGCAAGATCTCTTCTTTTATGTCGCTCATACCACCTCCTTGATAGCGATATCCGGCACCCATTGCCCCCGCTCCTCACGGCGCGGCGGCGTCTGGTCCTCGGGCCGGTTGACGAAGGCCTCGAACAACTTGAGCTTGTCCGGATCCGCCAAGGTACTCTTCCACTCGCACTGCCAGGTGCCGACTATCTCCCCCATCATGGCCTCCAGCTCGGCGCCGATGCCGAGCCTGTCCTCGATGATCACCGACTTGAGGTAGTCGAGCCCCCCTTCCATGTTCTCCATCCAGACCGAGGTGCGCTGCAGCCTGTCCCCGGTGCGCACATAGAACATCAGCAGCCGGTCGATGTAGCGGATCAGGGTCTGCTCGTCGAGATCGGTGGCGAACAGGTCGGCGTGGCGCGGCCGCATGCCGCCGTTGCCGCACACATAGAGGTTCCAGCCCCGCTCGGTGGCGATGACGCCGATGTCCTTGCTCTGGGCCTCGGCGCACTCCCGGGTGCAGCCGGAGACCGCAAACTTCAGCTTGTGGGGCGCCCGCAGCCCCTTGTAGCGGTGCTCCAGGGTCTGGGTCAGGGTCATGGAGTCCTGTACCCCGTAGCGACACCAGGTCGAGCCAACGCAAGACTTCACGGTGCGCACCGACTTGCCGTAGGCCTGGCCGGTCTCGAACCCCGCCGCCACCAGCTCACCCCAGATGGCGGGCAGCTGGTCGACTCGGGCACCGAACAGATCGATGCGCTGGCCGCCGGTGATCTTGGTGTAGAGGCCGTACTTGCGCGCCACCTCGCCTATGGTGATGAGCCCCTCCGGGGTGATCTCCCCCCCCGGGATGCGCGGCACCACAGAGTAGGTGCCGTCCTTTTGCAGGTTCGCGAGGAAGGCGTCGTTGGTGTCCTGCAACCCGCGATGGGGCTTCTCCAGCACGTGCTCGTTCCACAGCGACGCCAGGATGGAGGCCACCGTCGGCTTGCAGATGTCGCACCCCAGCCCCTGGCCGTGCTTGTCCCGCAGCGCCTCGAAGCTCTTCAGCTCGCCGACCCGGGCCAGGTGATAGAGCTCCTGGCGGCCGTAGGCGAAGTGCTCGCACAACCCCTTGTCCGCCTCCACACCGAGGTCCGCCAGGGTCTGATCCACCACCTGCTTGAGCAGGTTGCTGCAGCCGCCGCAGCCGGTGCCCGCTTTGGTGCAGCTCTTCACCGCCGATAGCTCGTGGTTGCCCGCCCGAACCGCGGCCACCACCTCCCCCTTGCTGACGTTGTGGCAGGAGCAGAGGATGGCACTGTCCGGCAGCACCAGGGGTGCGGGGGCGGCGCCTGCCTCCCCCACCAGCAGGGAGAGCGGCGGCTGGGGCAGTGCCACGCCGTTCTGGTAGTACTGCAGCAGCCGCTCATAGTCGGCGCCGTCCCCCACCAGGATGGCGCCGAGCAGGCGGCTCCCCTCGCCGTCGGTCACCAGCTTCTTGTAGATGCCCTTGACCCTGTCCAGCAGCAGCAGCTCCTGGGCCCCGGCGGTGCTGGCGTGGGCGTCGCCGATGGAGCCCACGTCCACCCCCATCAGCTTGAGCTTGGTGGACATGTCGGCCCCGACAAAGCGGGTCTCGCCGCCGCACAGGCTGGCCACGGCGGCCCGGGCCATCTGGTAGCCGGGGGCCACCAGGCCGAAGATGCGACCCTGCCAGAGCGCACACTCGCCGATGGCGAGGATGGCGGGATCCGAGCTGTGGCAGCCGTCATCGATGCAGATGCCGCCGCGCTCCCCGACCTCCAGTCCGGATTGGCGGGCCAGGGCGTCGGCGGGGCGGATCCCCGCAGAGAACAACAAGACATCGGTCTCAAGGTGGGAACCGTCCTTGAAACGCAGCCGGTGGCGTGCCTGCTCCCCCTGCTCTATGCACTCGGTGGCCCTCTCCACCAGCACCTCGACCCCGAGAGCCTGGATCTTGTCTCGCAGCACGGCACCACCGCTCTCGTCGAGCTGCACCGGCATCAGCCTGGGGGCGAACTCCACCACCTGGGTCTTGAGGCCGAGCAGCCGCAGGGCGTTGGCCGCCTCCAGCCCCAGCAGGCCGCCACCTATGACCACGCCGCTGCGGGCCTGGGCGCAAGCATCGCGGATGGTGGCAAGATCCCCCAGGGTGCGGTAGACGAAGCACCCCTCCCGCTGATGGCCGGGGATGGGGGGCACGAAGGGAACCGAGCCGGTCGCCAGCACCAGACGGTCGTAAGGGAACTGCTCGCCGTTGGCCAGGGTCAGGGTGCGGGCGGCCCGGTCGAGCACCTCCACCTCGGCCCCCAGCCGCAGCGTTATGCCGTTCTCCTCATACCAGGCGGGATCCGCCATGCGCAGCGCCTCCGGGGCCTTGCCGCCGAACACCTCGGAGAGGTGCACCCTGTCGTAGGCGGAGTCAGGCTCGGCCCCGAACACGGTCACCTCAAACCGGTTCAGGCCGCCCGCCGCCACCAGCTGTTCGACGAAGTGATGGCCCACCATGCCGTTGCCCACCACCAGCAGTTTCTCTTTGTTAGTCATATCTCTCTTCCTTGAATCGATGGGCTCAGGCCCGGCGCTGGCTGCGCACTTTCTCGGCCGCCTTGAGGGGGGTCACCTTGCGCTGTTTCTCGTAGAGGAAGCGCAGCACCTGCTGGCGCAGCTTGTGGTAGTGGGGGTCATCCGCCAGGGCGACCCTGTCTCTGGGCCTCGGCAGGTCCACGGTCAGGATCTCCCCGACGGTGGCGCTGGGGCCGTTGGTCATCATGCAGATGCGATCGGAGAGCAGCACCGCCTCGTCCACGTCGTGGGTGATCATGATGACGGTGTTGCCAAGCTCCGCCTGGATCGCCATCAGGGCATCCTGCAGATGGGCCCGGGTCAGGGCATCGAGGGCACCGAACGGCTCGTCCATCAGCAGCACCTTGGGGGAGAGGGACAGGGCGCGGGCTATGCCGACCCGCTGCTTCATTCCCCCCGACAGCTCGTGGGGCATCTTTTGGCTGGCGTGATCCATCTGCACCAGGGAGAGGTAGTAGTCCACCCGCTCCGCCACCGCCCGCCGGTTCGGCTCCACCTGCGCCACCGCCAGCGCCACGTTCTGCTGGACGCTGAGCCAGGGCAGCAGGGCGTGGTTCTGGAACACCATGGCCCGCTCCGGCCCCGGCCCCGCCACCTCGCGGCCATCGAGAATGATGCCGCCGAGGGTCGGCTCCAGCAGCCCGGCCACCAGGTTGAGGACGGTGCTCTTGCCGCAGCCCGAGTGACCGATGAGGGAGACGAACTCCCCCTTCTCGATGCGCAGGTTGACCCGGCTGAGGGCCTCGAAGCTGCCCTGCTCCGTCTCGAACGAGATGCCGACGTCGCTTATCTCCAGATAACTCTTCATTGGCTCTTCTCCTGCCTGAATAGGAATGTGATTAACGCAGTACCTGGCGCTTGTCCCAGGACAACCACTGCTGCAGGGCCAGCATGCCCCTGTCCAGGGCGCAGCCGATGAGGCCTATGGTGATCACCGCCACCATGATGCGGGCCAGGGAGGCCGAGCCGCCGCTCTGGAACTCGTCCCACACGAACTTGCCAAGCCCCGGGTTCTGGGCCAGCATCTCCGCCGCGATCAGCACCATCCAGGCCACCCCCAGGGAGAGCCGCAACCCGGTGAAGATCATGGGCAGGGCCCCGGGCAGCACGATGCGCCGCACATGGGTCACAAAGGAGAGGCGCAGCACCCGGCTGACGTTGTGCAGATCCCCATCCAGCCCCGCCACCCCCACCGCGGTGTTGATCAGGGTCGGCCAGAGGGAGCAGAGGGTCACCGTCAGGGCCGAGGTGAGGAAGGATTTGGCGAGCCAGGGGCTCGGGTTTGCGTAGAGGGCGCTCACCACCAGCGTGATGAGGGGCAGCCAGGCCAGGGGCGACACCGGCTTGAGCAGCTGGATCACCGGGTTGGCGGCGCGATAGAGCCCCTGGTTCATGCCGAGCAGCACCCCGCACGGGATGGCGATCAGGGTCGCCAGAGTGAAGCCGCACAGCACGGTGAGCAGGCTGGTGGCTATCTGATCGAAGAAGGTGGGGCGCCCTGTGTAGGGGCGCAGCTTCACCTCGGCCGCCGGATCCGCCGCCAGCCTTGCCGCGTTGCGAACCTGCTGGCGCTCGAGGAAGGCGCTCGCCTTCTCCCGCTCCTGCAGATGCTCCTGCCCCAGGGACCAGAGCTGGCTGGCGGTGGCGAGCGGCCCGGGCAGGGCGCCCAGACTGGTCTGCACCTGGCTCGCCCCCCACTGCCAGAGGCCGAGGAACAGCAGCACGCCGAGCAGGGGCTGCACCAGGGTTTTCCAATCAATGATTTTCCACTGAAGTCGTTTCATTGCGCTCTCCTCGCTCATTGCACCCGCTCATCGCCCTTGAGGCCGATGGCGAACTGCTGCAGATAGGCGTTGGGGTGGCGGCCGTCGTAGATGAGGCCGTCGATGAAGCCATCCTGGGGGCCGCGATAGCCCTGCTCGCTGGCAAAGTCCGGGAAGTCCGTGGCCTTGAGCTTGCCCTCGGCGATCAGTGCCTCGGCGGCCTGGCGATAGACGCCCGGTTGATAGACCGCCTTGGCCACCTGCTCGAACCAGGCGTCCGGCCTGGCCTCGGGGATCTGGCCCCAGCGCCGCATCTGGGTCAGGTACCAGATGGCGTCGGAGTAGTAGGGATAGGTGGCGTGGTGGCGGAAGAAGACGTTGAAGTCAGGCAGCTGGCGCTTGTCCCCCCTGGCGTACTCGAAGGTGCCGGTCATGGAGCTGGCGATCACCGCCTCGTCGGCCCCCACGTACTCGGGCTTGGCCAGCAGCTTGGCCGCCTCGCGCCGGTTGCCGTTCTGTTCCGCATCCAGCCACCAGGCCGCCCGCAGCAGCGCCTTCACCAGCCGCACATGGGTGTTGGGGTGGCGCTCGGCCCACTGGCGGGTGACGCCGAACACCTTCTCCGGGTTGTTGCGCCAGATCTCCTGATCCGTGATGACGGGCACCCCTATGCCCCTGGCGACCGCCTGCTGGTTCCAGGGCTCACCCACGCTGTAGCCGGCGATGGTGCCCGCCTCCAGGGTGGCTGGCATCTGGGGCGGCGGCGTCACCGACAGCAGTACGTCCGCCTGGCGCTGGCCCGAGTTGTCCCCGAGCCTGGGGGCATAGAAACCGGGGTGCAGGCCGCCCGCCGCCAGCCAGTACCTCAGCTCGTAGTTGTGGGGGGAGACCGGGAACACCATCCCCATGTTGAACGGCTTGCCCCCCTGACGGTAGTCCGCCACCACGGGCTTGAGGGCGGCGGCGCTCACCGGGGGCGGCACCTGGCCCGCCTTCGCCTTGGGCAGCTGGGGCGCCATGGCGGCCCAGACACTGTTGGCCACCGTGATGGCGTTGCCGTTGAGATCCATGGCAAAGGCCGTCACCAGCTCGGCCTGGGTGCCGATGCCGATGTGGGCCGCCAGGGGCTGGCCCGCCAGCATCTGGGCGCCATCCAGCTCGCCGTCTATCACCCGATCCAGCAGGATCTTCCAGTTCGCCTGGGCTTCCAGGGTCACATAGAGCCCCTCATCCTCGAAGTAGCCCCGCTCGTAGGCCACCGCCAGCGGCGCCATGTCGGTCAGCTTGATGAAGCCGAGCCTGAGCTCCTCCTGCTCGGGGGCACCCACAGCCGCCAGCACCGGCAGCGACAGCGCCGCCAGCAGCAGCCCCGCACATCCTTGTCGTCCCGTCATTGCATCTCCTCGCTCGGTTCAGGGTCTGGGCATTCGCGCCAGGCTGTCGGGGGATCGCTGTGCTGCCTCGTTGCAGCGCTGCGACCCGGGCAGCGTGTTGCGACCAAAAAAAAAAGCCCCACCGATCCGGGATCGGTGGGGCCTCTTTGCCCTGTTGCAGCGAGGTGGCCGATCTGGCCCCTCACTGCGTCTCTTCACTTCATTGCACTCGTCTTCTTGTTATTTGTTATTCACTTTCCGTGCCAGCTCGTCCAAGCCGCATCGGGCGGCCCTTTCCGGTCTTTGTCTTCCCGCTTTTGCCCCCAACTTGCCTCAATTAGGCGCAATTGCACCAAAACGGTTTGCCAGCAGGGCGCTCAGGCGGGCAATGCCTGCAGCAGTTGCCGCGCCAGCTCCCCCAGGCTCAGGTGGCGGCTCATGGCGGTGCTGCGCATCAGGCGATAGGCCTGCTCCTCGTCCAGCCCCTGATGGCGCATCAGGCGCCCCTTGGCCTGCTCGATGAGCCGCCGCTCCTCCAGCTTCTGGCGCAGCTCGCTCTCGGTCTGCATCAGGGCCTGCACCATGGCGAGCTGGCTGCGGGCGAGGCGCAGCCACTGCTCCACCGGCTCCCGCTCGCCGCACGGATGGGGCACCAGCAGCACCCCCTGCTGCAACAGGGCGAGCTGGGTGTCGCCCCCCAGCCGCTCGCAAAACAAGAGGCGCGGCAAGCCGGGCCAGAGGGAGAGGCCGAGGCGCACCTCGGCGCCGAACTGGCGGCAACTGACCAGCAGGGCGTCCCCCTGCTCCATCGGGGTCAGCAGCTGGCGGGTGTCGAGTATCCTGGGCTGATGGCCGTATTGGCTGACCAGCAGGGCCAGGCGATTGGCCTGGCCCGGATCATCGGCGTGGATCAGCAGGCGGGAGGGGGGGCCGTCCTGGCCCCGGGGAAGAGTAGTCATGGCGCTCCTTGCCAACGGCTATCGCAACGTGTCTGCCGAAAATGCCGCAACATGAAGGCCAACTATTTGAATCTACCTCCTTTTTATCCATCAGGAGGTAGTGGGGGTAGAGGGGAAAACCGGCTCAGGCCACCCGCTCCATGGTCTGGTTCAGCAGGGCCTGCAGCTCGGCGCCCAGGTTCACCACCTCCCCCATGATCATCAGCACGGGGCTCTGGCCGAGCAGGGTACGGGCGGTCTGCTCCAGTCCCTCCAGCCTGGCGTGATGGACCTGCTGGCGCGCACTGCACCCGGCCACCACCAGGGCCACCGGCAGATCCCCGGATGCCCCCGCCGCCAGCAGCCCCTGCCGGATCTGGGCCGCCCGCTCCAGCCCCATGTAGAACACCAGGGTGTGACCGGCCCGGGTCAGCCCCTGCCAGCCTCTATAGTCCCCCTCGTCCATCAGGTGGCCCGTCACCAGGGTCAGGGAGCGGGCCAACCCCCTGTGGGTCAGGGGGATCAGGGTGCTGGCGGCGCAGCCCAGGGCCGCCGTGATGCCGGGCACCAGCTCGGCCTCTATGCCGTGGCGGGCCAGGTGCAGCGCCTCCTCCCCGCCCCGGCCGAACACCAGGGGATCCCCCCCCTTGAGGCGCACCACCCGCTTGCCGGTGCGGGCCAGGGCCAGCAGCAGGGCGTTGATCTCCTCCTGGGTCGGGCTAGGCTCGCCGCAGCGCTTGCCCACGTCGAAGCGGGCAGCCCCCTGGGGGATCCGGGCCAGGATCTCGCTCCCCACCAGGCGGTCATAGACCACCACCTCTGCCGCCTCTATGCGGTGCAGGGCGCGCAGGGTCAACAATTCGAGGGGCCCGGGGCCCGCTCCTACCAGACTGATTTGGCTCATCGCACACTCCTTGTGTTGCTGCCCAGGCCTCAGGCCTGGGCGATATAGACATGCTTGATCAACAGCTTGTCGATCTCTGGCAGGCAGGTACCGCAGTTGCTGCCGCAGCCGAGCAGGGCCTGCAGCCCCGCCAGCTCGCTCACCCCCTGCCGGGTGATGGCATCGACGATGCGCTGCTCCGACACCCGCAGGCAGGAGCAGACCAGCCGGCTCTCCCCGGCCAGGGCCAGGCTCAGGGTCTGGCTCAGGGCCCCCGCCTGCAGCGGCGTGCCGAGCAGGCTGGCCAGCAGATCCACCTTGATGTCAGGGCGCCGCTCCCCCACCAGCAAGATGCCCTCGATGCGATCCCCGGCCAGGGCCAGGGCGAGCCAGCCCTCCTTCAGGGGCAGCCGCAGCCAGTGCCCCTCCGACCCCAACCGCTGCCACAGCCCCTGGGGGCTGTCGGACCAGGAGGCCAGCAGGGTGCAGTTGCCCTCGGGCAGGGGACGCCTGGCCCACCAGTCCACCGGCTCGCGCCAGTCATGGCGGCCGCACCAGAGCCCCTGCCAGCGAGTGGCCTGCGCCCTCGCCTGCACCCGCCCCTGCTTGAACATGGGCTGGCCACAGAGGGGATCCACCACGGCGGCGATGAGGCGGTTGACCGCCCCCTGGCTGCACTGGCTGTCGGTCCAGTGCATGGGCAAGAAGGCCTCTCCCTCCCTGAGCCCCTCGTCCAGCCCCACCAGCAGCAGGGCCTCGCCGAGCTCGTTGTGAAGGCGCACCAGATCCCCCTCCTTGGCACCGAGCGCCAGCAGGCTGGCGGCCCCCACCCGCACCCTGGGCCAGGGCTCGGCCTCCTGCAACCTGGGCACGTGGCCGGTGCGGGTCATGGTGTGCCACTGATCCCGCAGCCGGCCGCTGTTGAGGAGCAGGGGGAGATCCTCCCCTGGCCCGGCCTCGGGCTGCGGGGGGAAGTGCTGGGCCAGGGGCAGCAGGCGGGCCCGGCCATCCGGAGTGGCGAAGCGCCCGTCCTCGAACAAGCGGGCACGGCCCCGGGGCCAGTCGGCATTGACGGGCCAGCTCAAGGGCTCCAGCGCCTCGAATTCGGCGCGGCTGAGGCGGGCCAGCCCCGAGATGTCGAACTGGCGGGCCCCGTCGTTTTCAAACCCGGAGAGGGCGGCATGCTCGCAGAAGATCTCGTGCTCGTGCTCATAGGCGAACCCCTCGCCAAAGCCGAGTCGGCGGGCGAGCCGGGTCAGCGCCCACCAGTCGGGCCTGGCCTCCCCCGGCAGGGGCAGGAAGGCGCGCTGGCGGCTGATGGTGCGCTCGGAGTTGGTGACTGTGCCGCTCTTCTCCCCCCAGGCGGCGGCGGGCAGCAGCAGGTGGGCGAGGCGCGCCGTGTCGGTGTTGGCCGTCACCTCGGAGACCACCAGCAGCTCGCAGCGGCTCAGGGCCTCGCGCACCCGGTTGCCGTCCGGCAGGGAGACCGCCGGGTTGGTGCCGAGCACCCAGAGGGCGCGGATCTCCCCCCTGTGCACCGCCTCGAACAACTCAACCGCCTTGTGCCCCGGCCCGCGCACCATGGTCGGGCTTCCCCAGAAGCGCTGCACCCGATCGCACTCGGCCTCGCCAAAGCCCATGTGGGCGGCGAGCTGGGTCGCGAGCCCTCCCACTTCGCGTCCCCCCATGGCGTTGGGCTGCCCCGTCATGGAGAAGGGGGCCGCCCCCGGCTTGCCGATGCGGCCGCACAGCAAATGGGCGTTGATGATGGCGTTGGCCTTGTCCACCCCCTGGTTGGACTGGTTGATCCCCTGGCAGAACAGGGTGACCGTCCTGGGGGTGCGGGCAAACAGCTGGTAGAAGCCGAGCAGATCGCTGCGGGAGAGGCCGCAGCTGCGGGCCACCTCGTCCAGTTGCCAGGCGGGGTCGTCCAGCGCCGCCGCCAGTGCCTCGAAGCCGCTCACGTGCTGCGCCACATAGGCCTGGTCCCAGCCGTCGCTGTCGAGCAGGTAGCGGCACAGGCCGTTCCAGAGCGCCACATCGCTGCCGGGCTTGAGAGCCAGGTGCAGATCCCCCTGCTCCGCCGTCATGGTGCGGCGGGGATCCAGCACCACCAGCCTGAGCTCGGGGCGGCGCGCCCTGGCCTGCTGCAGGCGGCGAAACAGCACGGGGTGGGTCCAGGCGGTGTTGGCACCGGTCAGCACCACCAGATCCGCGAGCTCCAGATCCTCGTAGCAGGCGGGCACCAGATCCTCCCCGAAGGCGCGCTGGTGGGCCACCACCGCCGACGACATGCAGAGCCGGGAGTTGGTGTCCACGTTGGCACTGCCGAGGTACCCCTTCATCAGCTTGTTGGCGACGTAGTAATCCTCGGTGGTGAGCTGGCCAGACAGATAGATGCCGATGGCTTGCGGCCCAGACTCCGCCATGATGGCGGCAAGGCGATCCGCCAGGGTGTCCAGTGCCTCCTCCCAACCGATGCGCTGCCCCAGCCAGCGCGGATAGAGCAGGCGATCGGGGAAGGCCAGGCTCTCCAGCAGGCTGGCCCCCTTGACGCACAGGGCGCCGCCGTTGGCCGGATGATCTTCATCCCCCTGCAGTTGCCAGCGCTCCCCCTCCCGGCTCAACCGGATGCCACACCCCACTCCACAATAGGCACAGGTGGTCTTCATTCCCTCGCTCCTTGTCGCCGGCAGCCCCCGGGGGCCGCCCCTTGTCCCGTCTGATGGCAGGCCCATAAAAAAAGCGTCCGCCCCCCTGCGGGGACGGACGCCTTTGTCCGGATGAACCTGGATCATCTTGTATGGGGAAGGGACTGCAAACCCCGCGCCAGGATGCCAGGTACGCCGCCATTGGGCGCCAGGGTGCAGGGCTGCGCCAGGGCGGTGCAACTGCTCCCTTGTTGGGCCCGCCGGACGGGAGTCGGCGCCACAGGCTGGGCAAGGGGCGCACCGGGGGTATAATGCGCCGCCACAGAGGAGAACGAGATGAAAGAGTCAGGTTACGACACCGCGCAGCGGGTCGATGCGCGGCCGGATGCGGCCCCCGGGTATTGCGCCATCGGGCTGGTCAATCCCAAGTCACCGGAGAACGTGGGGGCCGTGATGCGGGCCGCCGGCTGCTACGGGGCAAAAGAGGTCTACTACACGGGTCAGCGCTTCGAGCTGGCACGGCGTTTTGCCACCGACACCAAGCAGATGGTGGAGAAGATCCCCCTGCTCGGGGTCGAGGATCTGCTGGACTTCGTCCCCGAGGGCTGCACCCCAGTGCTGGTGGATCTCATCGAGGGAGCCACCTCCCTGCCGGACTACGAGCACCCCGCGCGGGCCTTCTACATCTTCGGCCCTGAGGATGGCACCCTGGAGCCCGCCCGCTTCGCGGCGGTGAAGGAGGTGATCTATGTACCGACTCAGGGTTGCATGAACCTCGCTGCCTCGGTCAATGTGATCCTCTACGACCGGCTGGCCAAGACGCTGAGGGCTGAAGGCTGAGCAAGACGGTGATCTACGTGACCACAGCCAATGGCTGCATGAACCTGGCCGCCTCGGTCAATGTGATCCTCTACGATCGGCTGGCCAAGACGCTGAGAGCTGAAGGCTGAAGGCCAAGCAAGAAGATGATCCAGATGGCCAGCCAGCAGGCCGCCTCAATCCTGTGATGGCACCTCCCTGCGCACCTTGGCCTCCTGTTCCCTGATAAAGTCCAGGTAGTCGTCGTAGAGCCGGTTTTCCCGATAGATACGTGCCAGTGTCCCCTCCCTTATCAGGGTGCGCATGCCGGGATCCCAGAGCCCATGCAGCTGCCTGCCCTTCTCGTTGTCGGCGAAGATGGGGTAGGTCGGGATCCAGCGCAGGAACACCTGTGCCAGCTCGGGCGGGAGGGCGTCCCTGGGGTAGAGGGCACCGTCGGTCAGGTAGTAGCGATAGCGCCCCTTGAGCAGCAATTGCAGCGCCATCTCATGGCTGTCTATCTCGAACCAGCGCATCGGCACCGGGATGAACTTGTCGAAAGCCCAGCCCCGCAGCCAGAGCACCTCCTGCTCCTTGAGGCTCTGCTCACCGTCCCAGTGCGGCAACCAGCGGCTCTGCATCACCACGCTCACGTAGTCCGCCGAGTCGGGGTAATCGGGCTGATGGGCGCCTTTCACCTCTCCCCGATAGACCCCCATCGCCATGTCCCCCGCCTTCTGGGACACCACCGCCAGCGCCCGCTTGTAAGGGACCAGGTGCGGGCGCACCACATAGCCCTCGGGCTCATAGATGGCGCGCACTATGTCCAGATAGACACCTTCGCCATCCTGCTGGCAGAAGCCGGGCCAGTCATCGCAATAGACATGCAGGGTATCGGCCCGCACGGGCCAGATGAGCAGCAGGCAGCAGAACAGAAAAAGACGAACCATGGGTTTCCTCAGTGGTATGACCGTCGGCAGGCGCTCACCGCCAGACGGCCCGTTCAGGCATACTGATAGCATAGAAAGCCAGCGTGCCCGGTGACATTTTCCCGATTTTGCGAGCGGGTCGAGGGTTATTGCCTCCTCGATCGGTATCATGAACCATAAGATTCATTAGTGACCTAACTGAGGGGAGCCTTCTCATGCCAACCATCAAGTCCCTGCTCTGTCCCGTCGATTTTTCCGAGATGTCCAAGGCCGTGCTCGACTACGCCGTCTTCATGGCCCAGAGCCATCAGGCCGAGCTCAAGCTGGTCCACGTGGTGGATCAGCTGCACGGTTTCGACAGCTACAAGATCCTGCACATGACCGCCATCGAGATCACCCATGAGATGGAGCGTCAGGCCAAGAGCCAGCTCAAGGAGCTGGTCGCCAGCCTGCCCATCCCGGCCAAATTCGAGGTGCGCTTCGGCCGCGCCGCCGACGAGATAGTGATCCAGGCGAAGGAAGACAAGGTGGATCTGCTGGTCATGGGCAGCCACGGTCGCTCCGGCATCAGCCACCTGCTGGTGGGCAGCGTGGCGGAATCCGTGGTGCGCCACGCCCCCTGCCCGGTGCTGGTGGTGCGCAAGTAACTCCAGCCCCCGATCACAAGGCCAGCCCATGCTGGCCTTTTTGCTCTCTATGCCCCCTCAACCGTGGGCATAGATGACGCTGCCCCCCTTGATGGTGTCTATGATGGCCCTGGACTGCTCCCTTGGCAGGGCCGGGCAACCCCAGCTGCGGCCCAGCTTGTCATATTTTTGCAGGTGTCTCGGGCTCGCATAGTCAGCCCCGTGCACCACGATGGCGCGCTTGCGGGCATTGCTGTTCTTGCCGGGACTGAGTCCGTCCAGGCGCAGGGAGTAGCCGTGCTTGCCCTGGTAGGTCTCGGCGGTGCGATAGACCCCGAGGGAGCTCTGGCGGGAGTTGAGCTGGTTGGAGAACTGGCGCGCCGCCAGCTCCCCCGAATTGCGACCGTGGCTGACCCAGGTGTGGTAGAGCAGCTTGTGGCGCTTCACGTCGATGACGAAGAGGCGGCGCATGGTCGAGGGTTTGCTGTAGTCGATGATGGTGAGTATGGGTTTGCGCTTGTGGCGCACATCTTGATAGCCCTGCAGGGCCTTGCGGAACACCTGCTTGTCCAGCTTGCCCGCCAGACCCAGCTGGCGATAGAGATCCTGATCCCAGCTGGCGTGACCCTGGCTGCTGAAGCAGAGGGCCCCCAGCAGCAGCAGCAGCCCCAGCCAGAGGCTGGCCAGCCGCGACATCCAATACTGTCGCTTCATCCTTGAAGTCGCTCCCCTTCCTGAACTGGCGCTCTGAATGACGCCATGTCTCGCTGGATAGTTATATGCAAGCCACTGATAGTGCGCAATAAAAAACCACAAAAATGCCGACCTGAGTCGGCATTGACGGCACTGTGCTGACGACCTGGCTCAGGCACGGATCAGATAGTCCGCCTGACCAACCCACTTGTAGCTGGTCAGCTCGGTCAGCCCCATGGGGCCACGGGCATGCAGCATCTGGGTCGAGACCGCGACTTCGGCCCCCAGGCCAAACTGGCCGCCATCGGTGAAGCGGGTGGAGGCGTTGACGTAGACCGCCGCCGAACCGGCACCGTTGACGAAGCGCTCCGCATTGGCGAGATCGTTGGTCAGGATGGCGTCGGAGTGGCCGGCGTTGTGCTCGCGCATGTGGGCGAGCGCCTCGTTGACGTCCGCCACCAGCTTGATCCCCAGGGTCAGCCCCAGCCACTCGGTGTCGAAATCTTCCGCTCCCGCCTCGCACAGGTTGTCGCTGCCTGCCAGCAGCGCCATGGCATTGGGCGCCCCCACCAGGGTCACCTTGCGTTCGTTCATCAGTGCCACCAGTTGCGGCAGGAAGGTGGCAGCCACCTTCTCGTGTACCAGCAGGGTATCGAGGGCGTTGCAGGCGGAGGGGCGCTGCACCTTGGCGTTGTCGATGACCGCCAGGGAGCGCACCAGATCGGCGCTCTCGTCCACGAAGATGTGGCTGATGCCAAAGCCGCCGATGATGACGGGGATGGAGCTGTTCTCCTTGCACATCTTGTGCAGCCCGGCGCCGCCGCGGGGGATGATCATGTCCACATAGCGATCGAGGCGCAGCAGCTCGCCCACCAGGGCCCGGTCAGGGTTGTCGATGTACTGCACCGCATCTCCAGGCAAGCCCGAGGCCGCCAGCGCGCGCTGGATCACCCGTACCAGCTCCAGATTGGAGTGGAAGGTCTCGCGGCCACCGCGCAAGATGCTGGCGTTGCCGGTCTTGAGGCAGAGGCTGGCGATGTCGATGGTGACGTTGGGACGCGCCTCGTAGATGACGCCGATGACCCCTATGGGCACCCGGCGGCGGGAGAGGCGCAGACCGTTCTCCAGCACCCGGCTGTCGATTTCGGCGCCGACCGGATCGTCAAGGGAGATCACCTTGCGCACGTCCGCCACTATGCCGGCGAGCCGGGCGGGGTTGAGCAGCAGGCGATCCAGCATGGCTTCTGACAAGCCAGCCTCACGGCCAGCCGCTATATCCTTGTCGTTGGCCGCGAGGATCTGCTCGCTTCGCGCCTCCAGCTCGTCGGCGATGGCGGCCAATGCCCGATTCTTCTGCGCCGTGCTGACGGTCGCCAGCTGATAGGCGCCCTCGCGGGCCGCCTGCCCCATTCTCTCCAGACTCATAACGTCATCCTTTTTCTCTTTCATAGGTGCTGCTTAGAGCAGCACCATGTCGTCTCTGTGGCTGGCCCATGATCCCATAGCCATGGCCGCAGCCGTAGCGGCAGGTCTATCGGGGCCGACTGCTCACAGCAGCACCATATCGTCTCTGTGGATGGCAACGGCGCCATAGCCGTAACCCAGCACGGCCTCTATCTGATCCGAGTGTACGCCCCGCAGCTTCTCAAGCTCCAGATGATCGTAACGGCAGATGCCGCGGGCCAGCTCGCTCCCCTGGGGGCCCAGGATCCGCACCACGTCGCCTCGGACGAAGTCTCCCTTGACCGCGACTATGCCCTTGGGCAGCAGGCTGGAGCCCTTCTCCTGCATGGCGGCCACGGCCCCCTGATCCACCCGGACTTCCCCGTGGGGGGGCGGCCCTGCCAGGATCCAGCTCTTGCGCCCTTCCAGCGGCGAGGCCAGGGCCGGGAACAGGGTGCCCACCCGCTCGCCGGCGGCGAGGCGACCGATCACTTCCGGGATCTGGCCGGTGGCGATCACCACGTTGACCCCGGCGCGGCGCGCCACATCGGCGGCCTGCAGCTTGGTGGCCATGCCGCCGGTCCCCAGACCGCTGACGCTGTCACCGGCGAGGGATCGCAGGGTGTCGTCTATGGTCTGCACCTCTTCGATGAGCTGGGCATCCGGGTTGGTACGGGGATCCGCGGTAAAGAGCCCCTTCTGGTCGGTGAGCAGGATCAGCAGATCCGCATCCGCCAGAATAGCGGCGCGGGCGGAGAGGTTGTCGTTGTCCCCCACCTTGATCTCGGCGGTGGCCACGGCGTCGTTCTCGTTGATGACCGGGATGATGCGATGATCGAGCAGGGTGCGCAGGGTGTCGCGGGCATTGAGGTAACGCTCCCTGTCCTCCAGATCAGCGCGGGTCAGCAACATCTGGCCGATGTGCAGCCCGTAGAGATTGAACAGGTCCTGCCATACCCGGATGAGCTGGGTCTGACCCACCGCCGCCAGCATCTGCTTGTTGGGCAGGGTCGGCGCCAGCGGAGGGTGCCCCAGGTGCTCACGTCCGGCGGCGATGGCGCCAGAGGTCACCAGAACGACACGGTGCCCGTGTCGATGCAGGGCGGCACACTGCCTGACCAGCTCCACCATGTGGGCACGGTTGAGACGGGCAGATCCCCCGGTGAGCACGCTGGTGCCCAATTTGACGACTATGGTTCTGTTTTCCATGGGAACAAAGGGTTAGAAAAGTAAGGAATCCCTTTATACCCACGGCCCTGTTGCCCTGCAAGGCAATTAAGCCTCACCGCTGTCATGGCAAAGAAGGAGGCCCCGCGGATCCATGACCGCAGAGCCCGGGCGGATCAGGCCGCCGTCACATTCAGCTCGGTGGTGACCTGCTTGGCGGGAGACAAGGTGCACTCCAGCAGGGTCAGCTTGGCGCTGATGAGTTTGTAGAAGTGGTTGAGGGTACGTTCGACTTCGGCCTGATGCTTCTTGGGCAGCGGCTTGTCGATCCACTCCCCGTCCGCATTGTAGAAGCCGACCTGATAGTGATAGCTGAAGCTGTGGTCCTCCTGCTCCAGCACCAGCCACCAACCCCAGAACTCCCGCTTGTCCGGCGCCGGTTTGGCGCTGACGCAGACGGAAAGGCAGTCGAAGCGGTAGCGTCCCTCCTCGCACAGATCCTCGCGCAGATAGGGGCCAATGGCCGCGAATTGCCGCAACAATCGCTTGTAGGTCACTCTTTCTGACATGCTAACCTCCCTGTTGAACAAGCCATACCATCACATGATGATGTTACATTTTTAGTTCTATATCATGTACATAAGTGTTTCTTTAGCCAATCTACCGTCTCTTTGAGCGCCTCGTCATACACCTCCAGCAGAGGCTGTTTGTCGAACACCACCGCCTTGCCATTGCGGCTGGCGGAGGCCAGGGCCCTGACATCCTGCTCGGGACAGATGAAGTCACGCTTGTGGCCGATGCTCAGGATGGGCACAGAGGTGCGACTCCCCAGCAATCCCTGGGTCTTGAGGGAGAAGACCTGGCACTTGGTGCGCAGCAGATCCCACTGGGCCGCATCGGCCCCCAGGCGGTTCGCCAGCCCGTCCCGCATCATGCGCGGACAGCGGGCAAACATCTCCTGATTGGTAAACACCTGATTGATGCCGGCCCCGATGCAGACCACAGTCCTGAGCTTGAAGGGTTCGATGAAGGCGAGGCGCGCCGCCACATTGCCGGCGAGGCGGAACCCCACCATGGCGATGCGCTGATGATCGACCCAGGCCACCTCGGAGAGGTGGTTGAGCACCGCCTGGTGCAGGCGACTGGTGTCCTGCACCAGCGGCCAGTGCTCCGCATAGCCGGTTCCCGGCATATCCAGGGACAGCATGCCGATGCCGTGGGGCTCGAGGCACTTGAAGTAGAAGTTGAGGAAGTCGACCTGGAGGGCGTCGATGCCGCCGCTGACGATGACCAGAGGCACAGGCCTGTCGGTGGTGGGCAGGTGCAGATAGCCCTGAATGGTCTTGCCCCGGAACGGGACCTGCAGCTCCTTGAGCGGCACCTTGAACAGCCTGCCAGCCTCGCGGTAGGCCATGTTGCAGAGCAACTGGGCCTGATCCGCCAGCTCGTCATTCTTGAGGTGGGGGTAGCTCGCGATGGAGTAGTAGCGCACCGCCTTGAGCAGATTCTTCAGCGCTCCGGCGCTATCGCCCTGGCCGACCAGCTCGCGCCCGGCATTGAAATAGCGGCCAGCCAGCTGGCTCCACTCATAGACCCAGTTGCCGGGCACATAACCCTTGATGGTATCCAGATAGCGCTCGTGGCTGCGTTCTCCCTGCCCCATGGCGATGCGGGCCAGGGTCTGCTCCACCTCCACCGGATCCGCCCCCTGCCAGGCCCAGGTCGGCCGGCGCAGCAGGCGATACCAATGGGGCGACAGGGCGCCGTCGATGAAGCTCTCGGCCAGGGAGCTGTCCTGCTCTTCGACCGGGCTGGAGTTGGATATTTCGGAGGTTTCCAATACCTTTTTGACCCGGGTGAACAGCTTTTCCGTCAGGTTGGTATCGTCGTTTGGTTCCAAGATGGTGACTCTTCTGTCTCAAACAATGGCCCATCTTAACCACTTTTCACTGCGGGCAGCCACATCATAAACACATAAGGCCCCAAACAGGGGCCTTATGAAACCGTCTTGCCATCGGCGCGAGCAACCTGCCCCCGCAACAGTCAGGGGCGGTGCGCCAAGGCAGCGCCGATTACTCTTCGTCGCAGATAGGGTTGGCAAACTCCAGCGCCATGTCCCAGGGCTGCTCAATCCAGGTGTCCTGCGGGATGGCCACTTCGAAGTCATCCACCAGCGGCTCGCCCATGGGCTTGGCGAAGATGGTGATGAACTTGGCCTTGGGATAGAGGTCACGGATCGCCTTGGCGGTGCCACCGGTATCCACCAGATCGTCCACGACCAGCCAGCCTTCGCCGTCACCGGCGGTGGTGGCAGCCTTGACGACCACCAGCTCACGCTGGCTGTTGTGGTCATAGCTGGAGATGCAGAGGGTTTCGACGTTGCGAATGCCAAGTTCACGGGCCATCAGGGCAGCCGGTACCAGGCCACCACGGCTGACCGCGATGATCCCTTTCCACTGGCTGACGGGCAGTTGACGACGGGCCAGACGGCGCGCTTCACGTTGCAGGTTATCCCACGACACATAGAATTTCTTTGGCATGCTATCGATCTCAACGAGTTATAAAGGCAATCACTTAAGACGTAAGAGTCCCGGCAGACACACGGGATCCGGTAAATTCAGGCCCCCGTTTCCTGAATTTTGCTTGCACTTTTGCGGCCTCAGGGGTGAACCCTCGGCAGCAAAAAGCAGATGCATTGAAAGCAGGACGGGCATGGCTGGCGGCCATATCGATCGAAACCCAGACCTCAGGCCAGCTGTTGGGCCGGTATGATAGCACCCTTTGCAGATAAAATGACTGGCAAACGTATGCGAAAAACAGGAAAAGTCGGTCATCTCCTGTCTGCTTCGCCTCCCCTTGGGGCCCAGTCCTCATCAACAGGGTGCTCATTTGAAGAGCAAACCTCGAATTTCGGGTAAAAAAATAGCAGGGGGAGGATGGAATCCTCACACACCTGCTGCTTTCTCTGTCAGCCTGGCTGACTGCCCGTCTTAACGGCGACCGGCGTAGGGGTTCGGATAGTTGAAACCCTGGGTATAGAGAGACTGGGCAAACCAATAGGTTGAATTGCTGCCTGACATATTAAAACTCCTGATTGCTTAACAAGTTACGTACCTATAATGCGGGTTCAGATCCTTGAACAGACACTCGGTTCCGTGGAGGCGCACTTGCTTTGCTTCGGTTCCCTGGAGGCATTGATTGTCATCCTGACAAGTGGTTGACCCACGGCGGCTAATTTACCACCCGGCGGCAAAAAGACAATATTTTTGTGATGCGCATCACGAATTTCAATCTTCTGCTGGTACACATGGGCAAGGCAGTCATGTCCGCCATTAAGGCACCCTTTATCAGCACAAGCAGACCGCAATTTGCGCAGATCGCTCACATTTTTGTGTGATTGACTGTATTATCGTTACCCTCTTCTGCGGCCCACTGGGCCCTGTCCATTTCCGTGCTGGTAAGGAGTCCCGACGTGGCACAGCTTAGTTCTCTGTCTCCCAAGTTGATTTGGCAATTCTTCGAGCAGATCTGCTCCATTCCCCACCCCTCCAAGCACGAGGCCAAGTTGAGCGCCTGGATAGTGCAGTGGGCCCAGGGAGAAGGCCTGGCGGTCAAACAGGACGCCGTGGGCAACATCATCATCAAGAAGCCAGCTACCCCGGGCATGGAAAACCGCAAGGCCGTGGTGCTGCAGGCCCACATCGACATGGTGCCCCAGGCCAATGCCGATACCCAGCACGACTTCACCAAAGACCCTATCGATGCCTACATCGACGGTGAATGGGTCACCGCCCGTGGCACCACCCTGGGCGCCGACAACGGCATGGGCATGGCAGGCTGCCTGGCCGTGCTGGCGGACAAGACCATCAAGCACGGCCCGCTGGAAGTGCTGCTGACCACCGACGAAGAGACCGGCATGACAGGCGCCTTCGGCCTGGAGGCGGGCTGGCTGGAGGGCGAGATCCTGCTCAACACCGACTCCGAAGAGGATGGCGAGGTCTACATGGGCTGCGCTGGCGGCGTGGATGCCAATATCCGCTTCCCGCTGGAGCTGGTTGCCGCCACTGAAGGGGAAGGCTTCGAGCTGCAGGTCAAGGGGCTGCGTGGCGGTCACTCCGGGGTCGACATTCACCGAGGTCGTGGCAACGCCAACAAGCTGCTGGTGCGCCTGCTCAAGGCCGCCGAGCCGCTGGGGGTGCGTCTGGCCGAGATAAGCGGCGGCACCCTGCGCAACGCCATCCCCCGCGAAGCCCGCGCCACCCTGCTGGTGCCCACCGCCAGTGTCAGCGAGTTCAAGGCCCTGGTTGACCGCTACGCCGGCATCTACCAGAGCGAGCTGGCCGCCACAGAGGCGAACCTGACCCTGCTGCTGAGCGGCCGGGACACGCCCGCCAAGCTGATGAGCGAATCCCTCCAGACCCGCCTGCTGGACGCCCTGGTGGCTTGCCCCAACGGGGTGATGCGCATGAGCGACGCCATCCCGGGCGTCACCGAGACCTCCACCAACCTCGGGGTCATCAAGACCCTCGACGGCGAGGTGTATGTGCAGTGCCTGATCCGCTCCCTGATCGACTCCGGTCGCGAGAGCGTAGAGCAGATGACCCGCTCCCTGTTCAGCCTGGCGGGTGCCAGCTGTGAATTCACCGGCGCCTACCCGGGCTGGGCACCGAACGTGGACTCCCCCGTCATGGCCCTGGTGCGCAACAGCTACCAGACCCTGTTCGGCGAGATGCCGAACGTCATGGTGATCCACGCCGGCCTCGAGTGCGGTCTGTTCAAGAGCGCCTACCCGGATTGGGACATGGTCTCCTTCGGCCCGACCATCCGCGGCGCCCACGCGCCGGGCGAGAAGGTACACATCCCGGCGGTCGAGCGCTTCTGGCAACTGCTGGTCCACGTGCTGGAACAGATCCCGGCCAAGTAAGCGCGACCTCCCCTGCCGCTTCATGCCCCGCCCAGTGCGGGGCATGTCATTGGTGCTCCCCCTTGCTCTCCCTGCGTTGCCTCTTCACAGCCCCTGCAGCTCCCCCTTGAAATCGTATCCATAAGCAACCCTTGATTTGAAAACCTTTTCCATGATTTATGTAAATTTACAACACAATAAGTTGATCGAGATCACAAAAGCCTCTAGCATCAAAGTGTGACCAAGGTCACAGGAAACAATAATCAACAGAGCGAAGAGGTAAGACTATGTTTGAGAACCTGGCAGTGCTGTTCCACCTGAAGGGTGCATCCAGCAAGAAAGGCACACAAGAGAAAGACACTTATGCGCCTTCGACTCGCAACTACTACTTCCGCTATGGCGCCTGATGTCGCCCCTCCGGAAGTTGACATTGACGACGTAATAAAACTACAAAACAACTCAGCAATTCACACCACAGCCACCCCCTCGGGGCGCTGTCCTGCCCGGGCCAGATGTTCCACGGCCAAACCTGAACTCCAACCATGAAGATGGGGCCCACAGGCCCCATTTTTTTATTGCTCGTCCCCGACGCCACCTTGCTGTGATACCGGCCCTGGCGCAGTGGACGCCGGCATCAGACCGCCTTTCCCAGCGGCGCCGCCTCCACCACGGGCAAGGGGAAGTGGCAGGCCACCTGATGGGCCTCTGTGCCACAGGTCTCCAGACTCGGCGAGGTGGTGCGGCACAGCTCGGTGGCATAGGGGCAGCGCTGATGGAAGTGACAGCCGCTCGGGGGGGAGATGGGTGAGGGGACGTCCCCGGCCAGCAGGATGCGCTGGTTGCGCCTGCGGGGATCCGGCACCGGGATCGCCGAGATGAGCGCCTGGGTATAGGGGTGACGTGGGCTCAGGTAAAGCTGCTGGGCCTCGGCCAGCTCGACGATCCGGCCCAGGTACATGACCGCAATCCTGTCCGAGATATGTTTGACCACAGAGAGATCGTGGGCGATGAAGATGATGGCCAGGTTCATCTCCCGCTGCAGGGTGAGCAGCAGGTTCACTATCTGGGACTGCACCGAGACATCCAGCGCCGATACCGCCTCGTCACACACCAGGAGTTTGGGCTTGAGGGCGATGGCGCGGGCGATGCCGATGCGCTGGCGCTGACCGCCGGAAAACTCGTGGGGATAGCGATCAACCGCACTCTTCGGCAGCCCCACCTTGTCCAGCAGCTCCAGCACCCAGCCGCGTCGCTGCGCTGTGTTGCCTTTGCCGTGGATGATGAAGGGCTCTTCCAGGATCTGGCCCACGGTGTGGCGGCCATTGAGGGATTCTGCAGGATCCTGAAACACTATCTGCATCTCCTGGCGCAGGGATCGCATCTCCCCGGGTGACAACCGGGTGATGTCGCGCCCCTCGAAGCTTATCTGCCCCGCCGTGGGCTCAAACAGCTTGAGCAGGGAGCGGCCGAGGGTGGACTTGCCACAACCGGACTCCCCCACCAGCCCCAGGGTCTCCCCCTGCTTGAGATCGAAGCTGATGCCATCCACCGCGTAGACGGTATAGGGCTTGCGCAAGAAACCGCCCCCCATCTTGAAGTGCTGTTTCAAGTCTCTTACCGACAACAAGACGCTCATATGCTCAACTCCTTCCAGTGGTGGCAGGCCACCGCGTGGCGATCGCTCAACTGCTCTGTCACCGGGTTGGTGCCCACGCAGAGCTCGGTGGCGTGGGGGCAACGGTTGGAGAAGCGGCAGCCCGCCGGCATCTCGTGCAGGGCGGGCACCTGGCCCTTGATGGTCTTGAGCAGGCTCTTGGGCACGTCTTCGAGGCGCGGGATCGAGGCCATCAGACCATGAGTATAGGGATGGCGCGGGTGGTCAAACAGCTCGAAGATGTCGGCCCGCTCCACGGCGCGGCCCGCATACATCACCACCACCTCGTCGCACAGTTCGGCCACTACCCCGAGATCGTGGGTGATGAAGATGATGGCCATGCCGGTCTGGGCCTGCAGCGCCTTCATCAGATCCAGGATCTGGGCCTGGATGGTGACATCCAGCGCCGTGGTCGGCTCGTCGCAGATGAGCAAGTCCGGCTCGCAGGCCAGCGCCATGGCGATCATCACCCGCTGGCGCATGCCGCCTGAGAGGTTGTGGGGATAGACGGCAAAGCGCTGGGCTGGCTCCGGGATCCCCACCTTCTGCAGCATGGCGATGGCGGCCTCCTTGCGCTGGGCCTTGCTGTAGTCCGGCCTGTGCAGGTGAAACACCTCCATCAGCTGATCCCCGACCGTCTGCACCGGGTTGAGGGCCGTCATGGGCTCCTGGAAGATCATGGAGATGCGGTTGCCACGCACCCTGTACATCTGATCCGGCGCCAGGGTGAGCAGCTCCTCCCCCTGAAAGCGGATGGAGCCGGCCACCACCTGACCGTGGGGCCTGGGCAGCAGCCCCATGATGGCGAGCGAGGTGACGCTCTTGCCGCAGCCGGACTCGCCGACTATGCCTAAGGTCTGGCCCGGGGCGACCTGGAAGCTGACCCCGTCGAGTACCTTGATCTTGCCGTCATCGACCGTGAACTCCACCTCGAGATCCCTGACCTCCAGGATGGGGGTCCTGCCCATGCCGTTATCGGCGGTGAACTTTCCCCCATTCTCTCGAACGTCCAGAATGGGGGCCTCTGTCTCTGCCATCGTCTCCCCCTTCTCAATGATGCGCATAGGTCTTGTCGATCAGGGTGATGGGAGCGAGCGACTCACCCGCCTCCTTGGCCTTACGGGTCTCTTCCTGCACCTTGGGATCGAGCCAGAGCAGGCCGCCACTGCTGTGGGGGTAGCCATCCATGGGCCAGTAGAGCAGATCCGGGGTGTTACGGGTGGCGGGCACTTCGGGCAGCATCAGGTGGCGCCAGCTGCTGGCCCGCACGTAGTTGAGCTGCACCCCGGGCACGAAGATGGCGAGATCATAGATGCGCTGCTGGATCTGGCGGGAGATCCCGGCCCGCTTGCTCATGTCGAACTCGACGTTGTAGGCGTCGATCAGGGCGTCCAGCTCCTTGTCGGCCACGTTGAACAGGTTGTTGGTCTGGGGCTTATTGGCGTTGTCGGAGTGGAACGACTCCCAGTATTGCGGGTAGAGACCGCCGCCACCCCAGCCGAGCCAGGCCGCCTCGTGCTTCTTCTCCAGCATCACCTTGAAGCCGGTGGCGCCATCCACCAGGTTGAGCTCCAGATCCAGGCCCGCCTTCTTGGCCTCTTCCTTGAGCACGGTCAGTCGCTTGGAGTGCTCCTGGCTGGTATAGGTCAGCGCCAGGGTCAGCCGCTCCCCCTTGTCGTTTTGCAGGATGCCGTCCGGCCCCGGCTTGTTGTAGCCACCCTTGGCGAAGTACTCCCTCGCCTTGGTAATGTCATAGGCCCGCTCCGGCAGCTTGATGTCGGTGAATTCGCCAAAGCCCGAACCGAAGGTGGTGGCCCTGTCATAGTCGCCGTGCAGCACGGTCGCAATCATCTTGTCCAGGTTCATGGCATGCTGGATGCCGAGGCGCACATTCACGTCCGCCAGCTTGGGGTTGCTGACGTTGAGGTGCACCCCCTGCCCTCCCTGCTTGGTGTCTGTCATGGCCATCACCTTCTGCACATAGCCCTTCTTGTATTCCGGGGTCACGGCTTTTTCATGCCACCAGTTGGGCAGTATCATCTCGAAGGTGTCCAGCTCCCCCTTGAGGAAGTGGCGGAACGCTATGTTGTGATCCCGGATCACCTGCACCTTGATACGGTCAAGGTTGAATCTGTGCTGGTTGTAGCGATCCTGCTGGGCCCACCAATCCTTCTGCTTGCTGAAGGTGATGGACTTGCCCTTCTTCACCTCGCTCATCACATAGGGGCCAGTGGTCGGCACCACAGCCCAGTTGTACTGCTTCACCCAGTTCGGCCCCATCTTGTAGTAGTGCTTCGGCTGGGGCCACAGCTCGGTGGTGTTGAGGAGATCCAGCCTGGCCTTGCGGCTGCCCGCCTTCACCAGGATGGTGTGATCGTCGACCTTCTCCACCGCCACCACCTCTGTGGTGTAGTAGTTGTTGAACCAGGGCCCCTTGATGTCCTTGGAGCGCATCATCTCGTAGCCGAAGGTGTAGTCGTCGGCGGTGACCGGCTTGCCGTCAGACCATTTGGCGCGGGGATCCAGCTTGAAGTAGACGGTCTGGCTGTCCGGTGCTATGGCCCAGGCGCTCGCCAGCGAGGGAATGGGGTTGCCGGTATTGGGGTGGAAGCTGATGAGCCTCAGCTGGTTGTCCAGGATGAAGGAGCGGAACGAGCCGTTGGAGTCGGGCCCCACGGTGCGAAACGTCAGCGGAAAGCTGTCGATGAAGAGGTTGAGGGTACCGCCGGGCAGCGCCTTGGGGGAGGCAAACACAGGGTCTGTGTCATTGGTCTCCCACTTGAGATCCGCGGGCAGGCTGGCGGCCCACACCCAGGATCCGTTCACCAGCACGAAGAGAGCACCTATCCATTTGATTTTATTGTTCATGTTTGACTTCCAAGTCTGGCCCCTGCACCGGGGGCGTCTCAATTAAGGGTTGGATACCCAGGGCCCTGAGACGGGCCCCGGGTCACTGATAACGGGTAAACTTGCGCGGATCGAACGCCTCGCGGATCGCCTCCCCGATGAAGGAGACCATGATGAGCACCAGGCTCACCGCCGCCACCACAGAGCTCACGATCCAGATGGCATCCAGGTTGTTGATCCCCTGGGAGAGCAGCTCCCCCCAGCTCGGGGTCGGCGGGGCCAGGCCGAAGCCCAGGTAGTCCAGCGCCGTCAGGGTGGAGATGTTGCCCACCACGGCGAAGGGTGCCAGGGTGACTATCATCATCAGGGTGTTGGGCAGAATGTGGTGGAAGATGATCCGCCCCGTGGTCGCCCCCTGCGCCCGCGCCGCCATCACGTAGTCCCGTGCCCGCTCCTTGTAGGTGAGGGTGCGCATGTACCAGGTGATCCCCATCCAGCCGAACAGCACGTTGATGCCGACAAACAGGCCGAAGTTCGGCTTGGCCAGCGACACCAGGATCATGATGACGTAGAGGAAGGGCACCTGGGACCAGATCTCGATGAAGCGCTGCAGGATGAGGTCAAAACGGCCGCCGAGAAAGCCCATCATGCAGCCGATGCTGACCCCGATGACATAGCTCGCCACCAGGGTGATGAAGGCGAAGCCGATGGCGATGCGAAAGCCGTAGACCAGCCGCGCCAGCACGTCGCGACCGCTGGTGTCGGTGCCGAGGAAGTGGCGCTCCGCCAGGCTCGGGGCATAGGGCGGGTAGGCCTCCTCCTTGAAGTCCTGCTCATAGGGGTTCCAGGGCACCAGGGGCAGCAGCACCCAGTCCCCCTTCCCTTCCTGCGCAAATTTGCCCTTGAGCTGGCGGTAGTTGGTCTCGTACTCGTAGTCGAGCCCGAAGTGCTGGCCCGGGATCACGTCGCCATAGGTGGGAAAGTAGAGCTCTCCCTGATAGCTCACCGCCAGCGCCCGGCTGTTGACCAGCAGCTCCGCCAGCAGGGAGATGACCACCAGGGCCGAGAAGATGACAAAGGAGTAGTAACCACGCTTGATGGACTTGAAGCGCTTGAGTTTTTTCAGCGTTACCGGGTTCAGGTTCATGGTCAGTCTCCAAACCGCACGCGGGGGTCAACAGGAGATGCAACGCAGATATCGGAGACTAGATGGCGTGATATCAGCATCGGCATGGCAAGAAGGGTCTGGTTCATGGTCAGTCTCCAAACCGCACGCGGGGATCAACAGGAGATGCAACGCAGATATCGGAGACGATATGGCGTGATATCAGCATCGGCATGGCTAGAAGGATCTGGTTCATGGTCAGTCTCCAAACCGCACGCGGGGATCAACGAGGGCCACGCAGATGTCGGAGACGATATTGCCCACCAGCATCAACATGGAGGTGATGGCCAGTATGCCCATGACGGTGGGGTAATCCCGCTCGACGATGGCCTCGTAGCCGAGCAGACCTATGCCGTCGATGTTGAAGATGGTCTCGATGAGGAAGGAGCCGCCGAAGAAGACGGTGAGCACCGATCCTAAGTGGCTGGCGATGGGGATCAGGCTGTTGCGCATGGCGTGATCGGTCACCGCCTTGCGAAACGGCAGCCCCTTGGCCACGGCGGTGCGCACGTAATCTGCCGACAGGTTCTCCATCAGGCTGTTCTTCATGGTCATGGTGAGGATGGCGAAATCCCCGATGGCGTAGGCGATGAGCGGCAGCAGGGCGTGGGCGAAGACGGTGCGGATCTGATCCCAGCTGCTCTCCATATATTCGAAGTCCTCCCCCGGGAAGCCCCCCATGGGCAGCCACTCAAGGTGGAAGGCGAAGACGGTGATGAGGAAGATCCCCACCACGTAGGCGGGTAGCGCATAGGCCATGTAGATGAGCATGGAGCTGAGCGAATCGAAGCGGGTGTTGTGCCTGAGGGCCTTGGCCACCCCGAGCGGGATGGAGACGGCGTAGCTCAGCAGGAAGGTCGCCAGCCCGAAGAAGGCGGTCACCGGCAGCCTCTCCTTGATGAGATCCCACACCGGCTCGTAGTAGCGGGTCGACTCCCCGAGATCCAGCACCGCCAGCTTTTGCAGCCACTCCCAGTAGGCGATCAGCATGGGCTTGTCGAGGCCGTAAAACGCCTTGAGCTCCTCGATCTGCTCATCGGAGAGCGCCTGCGCCCCCTTGCTGCCGCTGGAGCGACCTGTCTCGTTCTGTGAGACCTGCGCCTGCAGCAACATGCGCTCGACCGGGCCGCCCGGCACGAAGCGGGTGATGGTGAAGACGAGCAGGGTGATACCGAGAAACGTCGGGATGATCAAAAGCATCCGACGTAAGAAATACGACAGCATGGTGGAACCTCGTCCTTGTTGTTCTTTTATGGTCAGTCACATCCGGTGACCGGCCTCTCCTTCCTGGCATTACTCACTGAATTGGCTGGTATTGGCAGACAATCCCGCTCGGCCACTGTAAAAGCTCTGCAACAAAAATCAAGTAGAACTAAGCCCGTCAATCGTCAGTGACGTCCGCAGCATAACTCGCTGACGTTTTTTTCCAAAAAATCCAACTTCAATATAAAAAACTGCTACGCCTTCTCATTTAACTTGTTTTTAATTATTAAAAAATTAATTACACAACTGTTTAAAATCAACAAAAAACTAATAAAAACATATAGATAAAATCAAACACCCCCTGATCTCATTTTACCTCTTAAAGAAGAGGGAAATATCCTCCTGCCTGAACCTGAACTGAAATCCCCCTGCCACCAAAGATAGAGTTAAATACTGCAAAAATGTCATTCCACGATACCGAGGCCATGGAGACAGGCGGTTTATCGATAAGTTCAAAAATAATCAATAAAATGGCAAAATACAAAATTAACAACATCTTTACACGAAGTGGCGCATTCTTTACGGAATAAAACGCCAAAAAGAATGCCACCGCCCTGCATAGTCTTCTAACGCCCCATCTCTTCCCCATCCTGGCCGCTCCATTTGACGTCAATCATCAAACCTTGATAAGCCTTACGCACCGCTCCAACGAGGGCGGTAAGGGAAGCAAACAAAAAAACAATCAGGAAGGATACTAACGATGCTTAGGAAAAGCAGACTCTCTGCTGCCGTAGCGTTTGCCTTGGCGAGCGCGGCAGTTGTGGGCACCCCTGCCCTGGCCGAAGAGGGCCAGAATGTCGAAAAACTGCAGAAGATCAAGGTCACCGGCTCGCGGATCTCCCGGGTCGATGTGGAAGGATCCACCCCTGTCGTCTCAGTGACCAAGGCAAAGATCGAGCAGTCCGGTCAGCAGACCGTCGCCGATTACCTCAAACAAGCCTCTTACAACTCCTTCGGTGGCGTCTCCCCGGCCTCCGGCAGCTCCTTCCAGTCCCAATCCACCGTCGGCCTGCGCGGCCTGGGGTCAGAGCGCACCCTGGTGTTGCTGAACGGCAAGCGGGTGGCGGGCTCCCCCACCATGGGCGGCACCTCCATCAACCTCAACACCATCCCCATGGCCGCCGTTGAGCGGGTCGAAGTCAACCTGGACGGCGGCTCCGCCATCTATGGTTCCGACGCCATCGGCGGTGTCATCAACGTGGTGCTCAAAGAGGGCTACGACGGCCTGACCTTCCAGGGACGCCTCGGCTCCCCGACCGAAGAGGGCGGTGACGAGAGCAGTGGCTCCGTCGTGGCAGGCGTCAATGGCGAGAAGGGCTCGCTGATGGCGGTCTACGAGCACGACAAGAAGGACGTCATCTACAGCCGTGATCGCGATTATCTGGCCAAGCAGGGCAACGATGCCCCCAGCGCCTACGGTCGCAACGTGGAGGGGATCACCGGTCTCGACGCCAACGGGGATCCCATCTGGAAATACGGCCCCCTGGCCGGTGCCACCAATGCCGACGGCAGTTGCAAGGAGCCCTTCATCGGCTTCGAGGGCGGCTGCAACTTCAACTACGGTCAGGTCGCGGCCACCACGGCCTCCCGCAGCCGTGACACCCTCTATGTGAACGGTCGCTACCACATCAACGACACCGTCGACTTCGTGCCGCAGATCATCGGCTCCCGGGTCGAGAGCTTCGGCCGCTTCGCCCCCGCCGCCGGTGCCTTCGCCATAGATCCGTCCAACCCGAACAACGCCCAGTTCTTCACCGACAACGGCCTGGACGCCGCCGCCACCCAGGGGCTGGGTGAAGCCGCCTACGCCTACTACCGCTTCAGCAACGTCGGTCCCCGTGACAACTATGTCACCGACATGACCGGCAGCCTGAACCTCGGCTTCGAGGGCACTGTCACCACAGAATCCGTGGGCGACATGCAGTGGAACGCCGGTTACATGTACTCCAAGACCGACAACAAGGAGAACGGCACAGGTTACGTGCTGCAATCCGCCGCCCAGCAGGCCATCGCCGACGGCAAGTTCGTCGGGGGCGAGTTCGATCCCAAGAGCACTGCCGCCATGGCAGCCGACACCAGCCGCCGCTCCACCATGGACTTCTACCAGTGGTACGCCGGTGTCCAGTGGGACATGGGTGAACTGCCGGCCGGTCCGGTCAGCTGGTATGCGGGCGCCGAGTACAACGACTGGGTCTATACCGACAAGTACGATGCCCAGTCCGAGGCAGGCAACATCATCGGCTCCTCCGGCAACTCCTCCGGCGGGGTGCGCGACGTCACCGCCGCCTACATCGAGTCCCTGGTGCCCATCACGGATCAGATCGAGCTGAACCTGGCCGGTCGCTTCGATGACTACAGCGACTTCGGCAGCGCCTTCTCCCCCAAGGCGAGCCTGCGTTACCAGCCGCTGGACAACCTGATGCTGCGCACCTCCTGGTCCCGCTCGTTCCGCGCCCCCAGCCTGAGCGATCTCTACGCGGCTGACTCCTTCTCGGCCGACTGGGCCAAGGACTATGTCTACTGCGAGGCCAACGGCATCTCGGCGGCGGACTGCCCGAACCGCCAGTACGACACCACCCGCACCTCCAACGAGGAGCTGAAGGAAGAGACGGCGGACACCTGGAACTTCGGGGTGGCCTACAGCCCGCTGGATGACCTGAACCTCTCCCTGGACTACTACACCATCAAGATCGAGGACGTGATCCAGCTGAACTCCCTGCAGTCCGTCATCTATGACGAGCTGAACAACGGGGGCTCCAGCAACATCACCCGCAACAGCCAGGGCAAGATCAGCGGTGCCATCGCCCCCATGGTCAACCTGGGGACCCTGAACACCAGCGGTCTGGATCTCAAGCTGGATTACCGCTACGACCTGACCTCCGCCACCATCCGCTATGACCTCGGCGGCACCTACATCCTGGAGTACAAGGAAGGCCTGTACGCCGGTGGCCCCGTCATCGACAAGATCGGCCAGAACGGTCTGCCGCAGATGCGCTTCAGCTCCGGCGTGGGTGTCAACGTGCCCCAGTGGTGGAACATGGATACCTACCTGAGCGCGAACTACATCGACTCCCAGAGCCAGGACTACATCGCCGACACCGGTGAGGAAGTGGGCCACATCGCGTCCCAGACCACCTGGAACCTGAACGTCGGCGTGGATGCCCCCTGGAACGGCAAGATCCAGGTCGGGGTGAAGAACATGTTCAACGCGGGCCCGTCCCTCGAGAGCGATGGCTTCACCTATGACGAGGAGCTCTACAGCATCGACGGTCGCATCTACTACCTCGACTACGCCCAGAAGTTCTGATCCACCAGGAAAGTGACGAGCCGGCCCCCTCGGGCCGGCTCTGCCCAAGGTTCCAAGGAAGTCACGGAGATAGGGTAATCCTATGAAAACAAGGACTATTACAATGAAGAAAGCGCTCCTCGGCAGCCTGGTTTCGGCTGCCCTGCTGACCAGCTTCAATCTGAGTGCCGCCTCTGCCGGTCAGGCAGTGGACGCTCAAGCCGCCACCGACAATGCCTCCAAAGTATCCCAGCAGAAGATCGACAGCTACGCCGAGTCTGCCGAGTCTGCCCTGGCCCAGTACAAGGCCGCCCTGCGCCAGGTCGACAGCCTGCGCACCTACAACGAACAAGTGGGCAAGATGGTCGACTCCCAGAGTGCCGAACTGGCCTCGATGCAGCGCCAGATAGCCCAGATCGATCAGACCAGCACCGAGGTGGTGCCCCTGATGCTCAAGATGATCGACTCCCTCGATCAGTTCGTCGCCCTGGACCTGCCGTTCCAGAAGGTCGAGCGGGAGGACCGCGTGGCGGCCCTGACCGACCTCATGAACCGGGCCGACGTCACCATCTCCGAGAAGTACCGCAAGATCCTCGAGGCCTACCAGATCGAGGAGGGCTTCAGCCGCACCATAGAGTCCTACAAGGCCAGCCTGGACAAGGACGGCGGCGAGAAGACCTACGAGTTCCTGCGCGTCGGCCGCATCGCCCTGCTCTACCAGTCCCCGGATGGCAACGAGACCGGCATGTGGAACAAGAAGACCCGCCAGTGGGAAGAGCTGCCCCAGGAGTATCGCAGTGCGGTTGAACAGGGCCTTCGCATCGCCAAGAAGCAGGCGCCCCCCGCCCTCATCAAGCTGCCGGTTCAAACTGCGGAGAAAGCATCATGAAAGGAATCAGACTCGCCATTGCCTCCCTGATCGCGGGAGCCACCCTGATCACCCTGCCGGTGACCGCCGCCGAGAAACCGGTGGATCTCAATGCCCTGCTGAGCCAGGTCAAGGCCGCCAGCACCAGCGAATCCCAGCTCAACAAGGAGCGGGAGGCCCGCTTCCTGGCTGACAAGAACGAGCAAGGGGCCCTGCTGGCCAAGGCCAAGGCGGAGCTGGCCGCTGAGACCGCCAAGGGCGAGCAGCTCAAGGCCACCTTCGATGCCAACGACAAGCAGCTGACCGAGCTGACCGAGACCCTGCGCCAGCGCTCCGGCAACATGGGTGAGATGTTCGGCGTGCTGCGCCAGTTCGCCGGCGAGTTCAAGGGGATCTTCAACGCCTCCGCCCGCCGGGTCGAACACCCGGAACAGACGGCCCTGCTGACCCGCCTGGCGGAGAGCAAGGAGCTCCCCTCCAGCGACGATCTGACCGCCTTCTGGACCACCACCCTAGGCCGCATGGTCGATGGTGGCAAGGTGAGCCAGATCCCGGCCACCGTGGTTTACGGTGAGGGCAACCAGGCCGAGAAGACGGTGACCCAGATCGGCGAGTTCAACACCGTCTCCGAGGGCAAGTACCTCACCTTCGTGCCGGAGACCGGCAAGTTCGAGCAGCTCTCCCGTCAACCGGAGAAGAGCGTGCTGGAGCCGATCGCCGAGTTTGAACAGGGCAACGGCGCCGTCGAGCCCATCTTCATCGACCCGTCCCGCGGGGTGATCCTCTCCCTGCTGGTGCAGTCACCGACTCTCAAGGAGCGCATCGATCAGGGGGGTGAAGTGGGTTACGTCATCATGGTGCTCGGCGTGCTCGGCACCCTGTTGGCCATCTTCTGCGGTATCCGCCTGTCGTTGATCGGCTCGTCCATGCGCAAGCAGCTGAAATCCGAGCAGATCATCAAGGGCAACCCCATCGGCGAGATGCTGGGGGCCTATCAGTCCCACCGCGGTGACAACATAGAGGATCTGGAATCCAAGCTCGACGAGATCATCCTGCGCAACGTGCCCAAGTTCGAGAAGGGCATCAGCATCATCAAGCTGATCGCCTCGGTCGCACCGCTGCTGGGTCTGCTGGGTACCGTAGTGGGCATGATCGCCACCTTCCAGGCCATCACCCTGTTCGGTACCGGGGATCCCAAGCTGATGGCGGGCGGCATCTCCGAGGCCCTGGTCACCACCATGCAGGGTCTGGTGGTCGCCGTGCCCATGCTGTTCCTCTACACCATAGTGCAGACCCAGAGCCGTCGTCTCATCCAGGTCCTGGAAGAGCAGAGCGCCGGTTTCGTCGCCCGTTATCAGGAACGTCTGCACGCCGCCAAAGCCGCAGCCTAAGGAGTCACCCATGTGGTTCTGGTTGATTGAAGAAGTCGAGTCGGTCCGCCGGTTTCTGGGATTGGGGGGCGACGTACTGGTCGCCCTGTTCTTCCTGACCCTGATGATGTGGGCCCTGCTGCTGGAGCGCTGGTTCTACTTCATGGCGGTCTATCCCAAACAGGTGAAGCAGACCAAGGCGACTTGGCTGGCCCGCAGCGATCACCTCTCCTGGTCTGCCAGGCAGATCCGGCGCGAGCTGGTCTCCCGGGTCGCCATGGCGGTAGACAAGGGCATGCCGGTCATCAAGGTGCTGATCGCCCTCTGTCCGCTGATGGGACTGCTCGGCACAGTGGTGGGTATGGTGCAGGTGTTCGACACCCTGGCCATCACGGGCACGGGTTCCCCCAGGGCCATGGCCTCGGGGATCTCCAAGGCGACGGTACCGACCATGGCGGGCATGATTGCCGCCCTTTCCGGCCTGTTTTTTGTCAACCAGCTCGATCACAAGGCCAAGTTGGCGGTGCAGAAGCTGGAAGACAACCTGAAACACGGCTGATGCAGGATGCACATCCCCGGCAGGCTCAGGCCCGCCGGGGCACAGAACAAGCAAGGAGTTTTTTGCCATGAGAAAACGTCACAGCGACAGCGGTGCCGATGAGGCGGCCATCGATCTGACCCCCATGCTGGACATAGTGTTCATCATGCTGATCTTCTTCATCGTCACCACCTCGTTCGTCAAGGAGTCCGGCGTGGAGATCAACCGCCCGAGCGCCAGCACGGCCGAGACGGTGAAGAAGGGGAACATCATGGTCGCGGTCCGCGAGAACGGCCAGGTCTGGGTCGACAAACGGGTCGTCGAAGTGGGCGCCGTGCGTGCCAACATCGAGCGGCTGCGGGCGGAGAACCCGGAGAGCGCCGTGGTGATCCAGGCCGATACCGAGTCCCGTTCCGGGCTGGTGGTCCAGGTCATGGATCAGATCCGCATGGCCGGTGTCCAGAACATCTCCATCGCGGCGAGCAAGAGCAGCTGATGCCGGAGCGAGCACCATGAGATACCTGATAGCGATAGCGGTCTCCTGTGTGGTGGTGTTCTTCCTGTTTCTGGGAATGAACAAGCTCATCACACCGGAGCACCGGGAGCTGACGGAGAGAGAAGACGTCACCATGACCGACTTCATTCGCCTCAAGCCCCAGGAGACCCTGCAAGAGAAACAACGGGAACTGCCCAAACCGCCGCCCCCGAACCGCCCGCCGCCCCCACCCGAGATGGAGGTGGCGAGCACGGACAGGCCCAAGATGGACAGTGCCCCCATGGACATGCCCAAGCTCGACATCCCGGTCAACATCGGCGGCGGCAACGCTCTGGGTGCCTACAGCACCGGCGGCGGTGGTGGCGGCATGGGCGGCAACAACGGCGCCATGCCCATGGCGACCTTCGAGCCCATGATGCCCCGCAAGGCGGCGCTGGCCGGTCTCGCCTCCGGCAAGGTACTGGTGGAGTTCACCGTCACCGAGCGCGGCACCGTCAGCAACATCCGGATCGTCAAGGAAGAGCCCCGCAGCTACGACCTCGGCAAGGAGGCGCGCAAGACCATTGCCAAGTGGACCTTCAAGCCGGCCATGGTGGACGGCAAGCCCCAGGCAAGCCGCATGCAGCAAGAGATCGAGTTCGCGGTCAACTAAGGAAGGTGGCGATGAAAAAGTTACATACCCTGATCCTCGCCCCGGTGGCCATGGCGGTACTGCTCAGTACCGCCGGCTGGGCCGCCGAGCAGCCCGCCCTGTCTGATCGCGCCTACCGCGCGGTCAACAAGGCTCAGGCGTTGATCACCGAGAAGAAATACGGCGAGGCCAATGCCAAGCTGCAGGAGGCGCTGTCCGGCGCAGGTGAGCGGGTCTACGACAAGGGGGTGATCCTGCAGACCCTGGGCTTCGTGGCCGCCCAGCAGGAAAAATACAGCCAGGCGACCAGATACTTCGCCGATGCCATCGCCACCGGCGGCCTGCCGCAGCCGGTAGCCCAGCAGGTGCGCTACAACCTGGCCCAGCTCTATATGGCGGAGGGGAACTTCAAAGGCTCCATCAGCACCATGAAGGAGTGGTTTGCGAACCTTAGCAAGGACGAGAAGCCAACCCCGCACGCCTACATCACCCTGGCCAACGCCCATGTGCAGCTCAAGCAGTACCGGGAGGCCATACCGGCGGTGGATCAGGCGATCAAGCTCTCCGCGGGCAAGGCGCCTGAGTCCTGGTATCTGCTGAAGATGGCGGCCCACTACGAGCTGAAACAGTACAAGCCTGCCACCGAGGTGCTGACCGCCCTGGTGGACAAGTACCCGGAGAAGAAGAAGTACTGGACCCAGCTCTCGGCCATGCATATGCAGGCGGGCAACGATGCCAAGGCCCTGGCGGCGCTGGAAGGCGCCTACAACCTCGGCATGCTGACCGAGGCGGCCGAGTTGCAGCGGCTCGCCAACTACCTCGCCTTCGCCGGCATTCCCCACCGCGCCGCCCGCGTGATGGAGAAGGCGATGAAGGAGGGGACCATCGAGAGCAGCGCGGCCAACTACAAGACGCTGGCCAACTACTGGCATCAGGCCAAGGAGCTGGATCCGGCCATCGACACCCTGGCCAAGTCCTATCAGCTGGCCCCCAGTGCCGAGCTGCAGCTGAAGATGGCGCGCATGATGATCCAGAGCAAGCGATACAAGGATCTGGTCGCCCTGGCCGCCAAGCCCGCCGCCAATGCCAGCGGCGAGCAGCGGGCGGATCTGAAGTTCCTGACCGGGGTCGCCTACTTCGAGCAGCAGAAACCCAAGGAGGCGCTCAGCGCCTTCACCCAGGCCGCCCAGAATGGCAACGTCAGTGGTCGCGCCTCCCCCTGGATCAGCTTCCTGAAGGAGCAACAGGGCGGCGCCGTCACTCAATAAACCGGCACGCCATGGGCAGGCATCCGCCCATGGCGACTGCCCATCCACAAGGGGGTCAGCCCCGCAGCTTGCCTGGTGGCAATTGGCCGCTCTTCGGAGCGGTCTTTTTTATGGTCCCCTCCCCCGGTTGTCACGAGATCCCTTCATTTATATGAGGCGAAAAAAATCCGGAGCCTGGGCTCCGGATTGGGTCATTGGGTTGACGCGGGGTTAACCCCTCAACCGATTATCTGTCGCTGCATACCAGCTTCAGCAACCGGGATAACTCAATAGTTGCACACCAGCTTCCAGCTGCCATCGCCCGCCTTGGGCTCGTTGCTGGTCCACCAGTTGGCCTGCCACACCGCCTTGCCGTTGGTCATGCGGTCGTTGCCATTGGCGTGATCCCCGCGTGGCCAGGTCGGATAGGCATTGTAGTCCGCCGGGTTGACGTTCTGGCTGGCGCAGGTGGTGCCACCGCTGCCGCCGTCACCGCCACTGCTACCCCCCAGCACCGCCTCGGCCAGGGCCGGGAAGTCGGACTTCAGGCCTATGGTCTGGCTGCCGGCAATCAGGCGCATGCCGCTCGGCACGCCGGCGGCCGGCAGGTAGTAGGTCATGGCCACTTCCACCTCGGTGCCCGGCGCCCAGGCCTTCCAGGCCGGCAGCGTCAGGGCCACCTTGTGGAAGTCCTTCTCATTGGCGATGCCGTCGGAGTTCTGGTTGCCGCCGCTCTCCACCACCTTCAGCCCCATGCCGCTCTGGTCGGTGATGGTGTCGGAGGTGGAGGTGGGCATCAGGAACTCGATGCGGGTGCCGCCCGGTATGGTCTGGGTCGACTTGTTGGTGAGCTTGAGGGTCGGGTTGATCGGGTAGTTGGAGTCCCCTTCCTTGAAGCCGGAGAGGCTCACGCCGATGTCGAGCTGGGCGGCCGGGGCCGGCAGATCGTTCTGCTTCAGGGCCGCCTTGTCGGCCTTGCTGAACTTCTCGTAGGCGAGGCTGGTGAGGGTGCTGCCCATCACGTACTCGTTCTTCGCGGCATCGAAGTCATAGTCTCCCGCCATCTCCCAGAACATGACGCCCCCCAGGCCCCGCTTGACTATGTAGTCGAGCTTGTGACCCATGGACTCTTCATCTTCGGTGGAGAGGAACACCTTCTTCTGCTCGTTCCACAGCCAGGGCGCATGGGCCTTGTCGTCGTAGTAACGCACGTACTGGCCTTGCATCACGTGGGCCGGGTTGTTGGGATCCAGACCCCAGGCCTGGCCGTAGCTCGGCAATGTGGTGATGCCGAGGCTGGCCGCGTGCTCCAGGTTCTTGGCATGCCACATGGGCACGGCGCCGCCGCCTATCTCCTTGCCGTTCTTGTCCAGATCATGCCAGATGTTGTCGATGCCCACCGCCCCGTTGCCGCAGGGGATGGTGCTGCCACCCGTGCCCGGCTGGCAATCGCTCTGGCTCGGCAGCGCCGCCTTGCCCCCCAGGCCGTGGGTGCCACCGGTGACCCCCTGCCAGCCACGGGTGTAGTAAGGCACCCCTATGTTGATCTTGCCCGCCGCCAGGGCGCCGCGGAAGTAGTGGGCCGCCCAGGCGGAGTTGAGATAGCCGATGCCGCCAAACTGGGCCTGGGTGTAGACACCCCACTGGGACAGCTCGGGATCCGCCTTGTTGTCGAACAGGGCGGCGTTGTGGCCGACGAAGTGGTTCCAGGCACCGTGGAAGTCATAGGTCATCAGGTTGACGTAGTCGAGGTACTGGGTGACCTGGAAGTTTTCCATGCCGCGCAGCAGGTAGGCCGAGGCCGGCGAGGCGATGGTCAGCATGTACTTGCGACCGTCCTCGGTCCCGGCGCTGTCGAGCTTGTTGCGCAGGGTCTTCATCAGCACTTCATAGTTCGCAAACAGCTTGCCGCGACACTGGTTGGAGAGCGGGAAGTCGTTGGGGTTGCCCGCATCCTTCATGGAGGTGGGGTACTCGTAGTCGATGTCCACCCCATCGAAGCCGTACTGGCGGATGAAGCCCACCGCCGAGTCGGCGAAGGCGTTGATGCCGGCGGTGTTGACCGAGCAGTCGCCCTTGGTGGTGGCGGCGTAGAAGCCGCGAGTATCGGCCCAGCCCCCCACGGAGATGAGGGTCTTCACGTCCGGGTACTGCTTCTTGTACTTGGACAGCAGGTTGAAGTGGCCCTGATAGGCGAACTCGGGATCCATCTCGGCGCCCGGCACCCCGTTCCAGGTCAGCTTGGTGGCGGCGTCATCCACCTTGATGGTGTGGCTCTGCTCGTCCACCGCCGCGAAGGCGTAGTTGATGTGGGTGATCTTGTCCCAGGGGATGTCGCCCACCAGGTAGGCGGGCAGGCCGTTCTTGCCGGTGCGCCAGGAGGTGAAGTAACCGATGACGCGGCGGCCATGGTCATCCCCCATGCACTCGCTGCCGTCGGCGCGGTAGATCTGGCGCACGTCGCAGGAGAGGTTGCCGCCGGTGGGGGGCAGGGCCGCCTCTTCCACCTGGACGTCCACCTGGGTCGACTCGCCAGAGAGATTGGCCTTGTCGGTCGCCACCAGCTTGAGACCGGTCAGCCCCTTGTTCTGGGGCGTCCAGCTCAGTTGCCAGGGGGCGCTGCTGTCTTCGCCCACCTTCTGGCCATTCACGAAGAGCTCGACCTTGGCGACGTCGTCATTGGCGTCGGTGACATTGCCGGTCACGGTGAGGGCGCGGCCCAGGGTCACCCTGGCCCCGGCGGCGGGGCTGGCGATGTTCACTTTGGGCGCCTCTGGCGCCACCACGGCGGCGACCTGGAAGCTGGAATCCGCCTCGCTCAGCACCTTGCCGTCTTTATCCAGCGCCCGTGCCTTGAGGGCGTGATTGCCCACGCCGGCGGCAGACCAGCTGGCGCTCCAGGGGGAGGCCGTGGCCGTGGCGACCAGGGTGCCGTCGATCAGGTATTCCACCCGGGCGAGCGCCGTGACCGGGCCGCTCAGGGTCACCGCCAGGGCCAGGCTGGCCCCTTCGCTGACGCTGCTGCCCACGGCGGGGGAGCCGATGGCGACCACCAGGGCCGGCGGCGGCACCTCGCCGCCAAAGAGTTTCCAAGCATCGGCCCAGACGGCGCCGACACCGGGTTCGTAGTGGTAGGGCGACGCGCCACACCAGCCGGAGTAAGGGAATTCCTTGCATTCATAGAGGGCGCCTGCGTTGCTGACGATGTCGCTAGCCTTGTAGGCGGTGCCGGCCTGATAGGCGGGGTAGGCGGCCTGCGCCCAGGCAGGGGCGGCCGCAAGGGCGACCAGCATGGCGAGCCTGCTGGGCCTCAAGATCTGTTGCATATTGTTATCATCCTTGTTTTGTCTTGGCTTTTAAGACCGGGAAAAGCGCAATCGCAACAGAGAACAAGGGAGCGACAACAGGCCATGGACGGGCCACAAACCCTCAAGTCACCCTGGGTAACCCCGCTGTCTGGCCCGCTTGGGGCAGATCGGAGGCTTTGCGTCCCGGCATCACTGCCGGTTTGCCCTTTGCCTGGGTTCCGTGAGGAACGGCTCGAGTATAGGAAGCAAGTGGCAACCGCTCAATCTTTATTCTCTAAGGAAAATATGTGAATGCCGGCCGGCTCACACTTCCCCTCAATCGGCCAACTAACCATTAAGTCATTAATATCAATCTGTTAGCCACGTCAAAAAAACGGACTCAGCCTCTTTTGTCTCCCCATAATGTGCGTTGCCTCACTGGTCAGAGCTGCCAGAAATGTGACAATGCGCGCCCTTGGCCAAAGCGCCAAGGCTATGGAAACACTGGCAAAAATAAAAAAAGGAATACCCATGAAAGGAAGACCTACCCTGCTGTCCCTGGCCGTGGGGCTCGCCCTCGCGTCCCCGTCTCTCCATGCCGCCGGCTTCAGCTGCCCGGCCGACAGCGCCCTCACCCCCATCCCCGCCATCCAGGGCAGCGGCGACAAGAGCCCGCTCGTCCCGGGCGATCTGTTCGAAAGCCTCGGGACTGTCAAGGTCAAGGCCCTGGTCTCCGCCCTCGGCGAGAGCCTGAACAGAGGCTTCTACCTGCAGGATCTGCAGGGGGACGGCAACCCCGAAACGTCGGACGGCATCTTCGTCTACCTCAATGACAAAAACTTTGCCAGCAAGTACCCGGGCATCCAGCCGGGGGCCCTGGTCTGTCTGGAGGCCAGGGTCGAGGAGTTCTACGGCCACACCCAGCTCAGGCCACTGGTTGACGGCAACACGCCGCGCCTGGTGGTGCTGGCCCAGGGCGAGGCACCGGCCGCCACGGCGCTGCGGGTGCTGGAAGGGGAGACCCTGGCCCGGGCCCTGGAGCGTCACGAGGGGATGCGGGTGCGCCTCGACGAGGGTAGCGAGCTCAAGATAAGCCGCAACTTCAGCTACGACTACGCCGCCAAGCGCAACAACCTGGTGCTCGCCCACGGCGCCCCGCTGATGAAGCCGACCCAGCTCCATGTGGCGGGCAGCCCAGAAGCCGTGGCGCTGGCCGAGACCAACGCCGGCAACCGCGTCTTCCTCGAATCGGACTTCAAGGCCGCCAACGGCAAGCTCCCCTGGCTGCCGGCCTGGGAGCCGGAGCAGGGCTATCTGCGCATCGGCGATGCCCCGCTCAACCTGGAGGCCATGGTGGGCTACAGCTATGACGAGTACCGCCTGATCGTGCCCAAGGATCAGCGCATCACCGCGGGGGATCTGCTGCGCACCGACGAGAACGACCGCCAGGGCGCCCCGGCCCGCGCTCATGGCAGCGACCTGCGGATCGGCAGCTTCAACGTGCTCAACTACTTCACCAGCCACTCCAGCGTGGGGGGCGCCCTCAACGTGCTCTGCGCGGATCAGGCGGATGCGGACAGCGCCAAGGGCTGCAACCGCGGCGCCAAGAGCCTGGAGGAGTTCCAGTTGCAGCGCGCCAAGATAGTCAACGCCATCGCCGAGATGGACGCCGATCTGCTCGGCCTGATGGAGATGGAGAACAACGGCTTCGACGAGCACGCCGCCCTCCACGATCTGGTGGAAAACCTCAACGCCCACCAGAAAGAGGCGAGCAAGCACTACGCCTTCGTCACCCTGCCCAAGGCCCTGCTCACCGAGGAGCGCTTCTTCGGCGGCGACGCCATCATGGTGGCCATGCTCTATCGCCCCGCCCTGCTCACCCCGAGCGGGGATGCCGAGGTCATCCGACTGCCTGAGCAGCGCTACACCACGGGCGGCGTCGCCAGGAGCGCCGGTCAGCGGGACTCCCTGGTGCAGCGCTTCACCGTGGCGGGCAGCGACGCCCCCCTGACCCTGGTGGTCAACCACCTGAAATCCAAGGGATCGGGCTGCTACGAGAACGGGGATGGCAAGACGGAGCCTGCGGATCTGCAGGGCAAGTGCACCGAGTTTCGGGTGAGCGCCGCCAGGGTACTGGGGGAGGCGGTGAGCAAGATGCCGGGCCAGGTGCTGCTGGTGGGGGACTTCAACTCCTACGCCAAGGAGGATCCCATCCGGGTGCTAACCGACTATGCGCCGGTCGCGGGGGAGCGCCAGATCCGCTCCGCCTCCCACACCTTTATCGGCGAGCAGCCCTACGAGCAGATGGGCCAGGCGGTGGGCAAGGGTTACGGCCTGGTGGATCTGAACGTCAAGTTCAACCAGGCGAAAGCCATCTCCTACAGCTACGAGGCCGAACTCGGCACCCTGGACTACGCCCTCGCCAACCCGGCGCTGGCGAACAAGGTGGTGGCGGTGGCCGACTGGCACATCAACTCCTTCGAGAGCAACCTGTTCGAATATGGCGGCGCCTTCACCGGCGATCTCATCAAGTCGGACAACCCCTTCAGCGCCTCGGATCACGATCCCGTCATCGTCGACCTCAAGCTCAAGGAAGAGAGCAAGGGGGGTGGCGGCGCCATGGGGGCACTGCTGCTGGCCCTGTTGCCGCTGGCCTGGCGTCGTCGGCACTCGTCATGATCCGCATTGAATAACGCTAAAAGCCCGCGACAGCCGCGGGCTTTTTCATTTTGGTCATTTGATTTGTAAATGAAGAGGCAGCCATCATGAAAAAAATAAATGCCAGAACAAACAAAAAGGCCACCGCGATGCGGTGGCCTTAAATATTTGGTGGAGCTACGCGGGATCGAACCGCGGACCTCTTGCATGCCATGCAAGCGCTCTCCCAGCTGAGCTATAACCCCAACTCACCTCGGCGCTACCAAAGTTATCTCTGGCAACGGAGGCGCATGATAGGCATCACCCGCTTTGCTGTCAACCCAAAAATAACGCCCGTTGGAGCGTTTAGTCAAAATTCAGGCAGTTAGCTGTTTTTACCGCCAATTGCGTCGCTATGTCGCTGTTTTATGTCATGAATCTGAGCGCCACACAAAAGCGAAGGGCCCCCTTGCGGGAGCCCTTTTTCAAGCAATGGCAGAGGCTTATTCGGCTGCCATCCGCGCTTCGATATAGGCCAGGGCACGATCGATGCGGGCCAGCACCCGCTCCTTGCCCACCAGCGCCATCACGGCATCGATGGCAGGGGGACGGGCCTGGACCGGTGAGCCTGAATTACTCGGCTGCCATCCGCGCTTCGATATAGGCCAGGGCACGATCGATGCGGGCCAGCACCCGCTCCTTGCCCACCAGCGCCATCACGGCGTCGATGGCAGGGGACTGACCCAGACCGGTGACGGCCACGCGCAGCGGCATGCCGACCTTGCCCATGCCCTGACCCAGTTCGGCGGCGGTCGCTTCAATCAGCTCGTGCAGCGCTTCGGTGGTCCAGGTCTCCAGCGCCGCCAGCTTGGCCCTGGCCAGGGTCAGCGGCTCGGCCGCGACGCCGCGCAGGTGCTTCTTGGCGGCCGCTTCGTCGATGGCCTCGTACTCTTCGAACAGGTAGCGGCTCTGGGCGGCCACTTCCACCAGGGTGTTGCAGCGCTCAGCCAGCAGGGTCACCACGGCAGGCAACGCCGGGCCCTTGCTGGTGTCGATGTTCTGGGCGGCCATGTGCCATTCCAGGTGCTTGGCCACATAGGCCGGATCCAGGCTGCGCATGTAGTGGTTGTTGAGCCACAGCAGCTTGTCGGTGTTGAAGGCGGAGGCAGACTTGGAGATGGCATCCAGGCTGAACAGCTTAATCATCTCCTCCAGGCTGAAGATCTCCTGATCGCCGTGGGACCAGCCCAGACGCACCAGATAGTTCAGCAGGGCTTCCGGCAGGTAGCCGTCGTCGCGGTACTGCATCACGGAGACAGCACCGTGGCGCTTGGAGAGCTTGGCGCCGTCGTCACCCAGGATCATGGAGACGTGGGCAAACTCAGGCACGGGCGCGTTCAGGGCCTTGTAGATGTTGATCTGGCGCGGGGTGTTGTTGATGTGGTCTTCGCCACGCACCACGTGGGTGATCTCCATGTCCCAGTCATCGACCACCACGCAGAAGTTGTAGGTGGGGGCGCCGTCGGTGCGGCGGATGATGAGATCGTCGAGCTCGGTGTTGGCGAACTCGATGCGGCCACGGACGTGGTCATCGAACACCACTGAGCCTTCGGTGGGGTTGCGGAAGCGAATGACGTGGGGCGCATCGGCCGGGTGATCGTGGGCGGCATCCCGGCACTTGCCGTCATAGCGGGGCTTCTCGCCGCTCGCCATCTGGCCTTCGCGCAGCGCCTCCAGGCGCTCCTTGGAGCAGAAGCACTTGTAAGCACGGCCATCGGCCAGCATCTCGTCGATGATGCCGTTGTAGCGATCGAAGCGCTTGGTCTGGTAGTAGGGACCCTCATCCCAGTTCAGCTCCAGCCATTCCATGCCCTCAATGATGGCGTCGATCGCCTCCTGAGTGGAACGTTCCAGGTCGGTATCCTCGATACGCAGCACGAACTCGCCGCCCTGGCTCTTTGCGAACAACCAGGAATAGAGTGCGGTACGGGCACCGCCGACATGCAGAAAGCCGGTCGGGCTGGGAGCAAAACGGGTTTTGACTTTCATCTTTAAGCCTTGTGTAGAGGGCCTTGGGCCAATGCGTTAGAAAAAACCGTCGCATTTTAGCACTCAGAATCACGGATGGGAAAACCATGCAATAGCCGGGGCCTAAACAGGTCTTGATTCCGCCGGGGTACCGTTCTTTGAGAGGGATCGCAGAACCACCCCTCATTTTCAGCTTTGCTGATCAACATTGCTGGAGGAATCTCCCGCCATGCCGATAATTCATACAACTTTCTACTCACAAGGAACACGAGATGCAGTTTCGCTCCATCCAGAATCGCATCCTGGTACTGGCGGGGATCGCCATGACCACGGCCCTGGTCATCCTGATCCTGCTCAACCAATACTCGAGCAAGCAGTCCCAGCAGCTGACCATCAGTTCCAGCCGCGCCGCCCTGCAGCAGGAGGCCTGGCAGAAGGTGAGTGCCAACGCCCGCGCCGAGGCCGCCACCATCACCCAGTTGCTGCAAAAGGGTCTCTCCTATACCCAGCAGATGGCCAGCGTCTTCGCCCAGCAGCAAGGGGGCAAGCTGCCGCTGGATCGCCAGCAGGCCACGGATCTGCTCAAGGCGCAGCTCGGCCTGGAACCTCAGCTCTACGGCGCCTTCGCGGGCTTCGAGCCGAACGGCTTCGACGGCCAGGACAGCGCCTTCGCAGGCCAGAGTGCCCTTGGCAGCGATGACAAGGGGCGCTTCGTCCCCTACTTCTATCGCGACAAGGAGAACATTGGCTCGGATCTGCTGCTCTCCATCGAGAAGAGCGACCCGGACGAATTCGGCAATCCGGCCAACGACTACTACGCCTGCCCGAAACGGGAGGGGCGCTCCTGCCTCATCGATCCCTTCAAGGTGGACATCAACGGCCAGCAGGTGCTGGTGAGCACCATCACCACCCCCATACTGGTGGGCGGTCAGTTCAAGGGCATTGCCGCGCTGGATCTGGCGGTGGACTCCATCAGCCGCCAGGCCCAGTCCCTCAACAGCAACATCTATGACGGCAAGGGAGAGACCCTGATCGTCAGCGCCGCCGGCGTCATCACAGGCACCAGCGGGGACCCCAGCCTGCTCGGCGGCCGCGCCGACAAGCTGCTGGGCGACGGCTGGCAGCAATACCTCAAGCCCGAGCTGCAACGCCAGGAGCTCGACGAGGCGTTTCGCATCTCTGTGCCCATCGCGGTGCCAGGCATGGCCCGCAACTGGGCCATCATAGTCACCCTGCCCTACCAGGTGGTGCTGGCGGGGGCCGATCAGCTGGAGAGCCAGCTCACCGAGATGAACCGGGCCGCCATGACCCAGCAGCTCATCGGTGCCCTCATCGTTCTGGTGCTGGCCCTGGCCACCATGCTGGTGATCGCCCGCAGCATTACGGGCCCCATCCGCCAGATGGTCAGCCTGGTGGATGACATCGCCGATGGCGAGGGGGATCTCACCAAGCGCCTGAACACCCGCTCCCAGGACGAGCTGGGGTCACTGGCCCGCGGCATCAACCGCTTCATCGACAAGTTGCAGGTGCTGCTCGGGGACGTGCAGAAGACAGCGAGCGAGGTCCATCGCCACGCGGGGGATACCGACCGCATCGCCGGCCAGACCGACAGCAACCTGCAGCATCACCAGGCGGAAATGGAGCAGATGCTGACCGCGGTGCAGGAGATGTCCTATGTCAGCCAGGAGGTGGCCACCCACGCCAACAACACCGCCGACTCCGCCAAGCAGGCACAGGGGGCGGCGGATCAGGGCAAGGTGCGCTTCCAGCAGGTGATCCAGTCCATGCACAAGGTGGCGGCCGAGGCGGGCAAGGGGGCCGAGGTGGTCGAGGGGCTGGCCCACGACAGCGAGCAGATCACCAGCATACTCACCGTCATCCAGGGCATCGCCGATCAGACCAACCTGCTGGCGCTCAACGCCGCCATCGAAGCGGCCCGGGCCGGCGAGCAGGGGCGCGGCTTTGCGGTGGTGGCCGACGAGGTGCGCAAGCTGGCGGGCAACACCCAGCAGGCGGTGCAGAACACCCAGGAGCTGATCGAGAAGATCCGCCACAGCTCGGCCAATGCGGTCAACGCCATCCAGCAGAGCCAGCAGCTGACCCATCAGGCGGTGGGCGAGGCCGATCTGGCGGAGGCGGCCCTCGACAGCATCTTCCAGGCCATCGCCACCATCAACGACATGACCTATCAGATAGCCTCCGCCGCCGAGGAGCAGAGCTCGGTTTCCGAGACAGTCTCAGGCAACCTGTCAAAAACCAACGCACTGGCCAACGACATCGCCCAGGATGCGACCAATACGGCGAAAGCCAGCCAGGCCTTGCGCCAGGCGGCCGAGCGTTTGCAGCAGTTGCTGGGGCAATTTCGTCTCAGCTGATAATTTTCATGCTCAGGGCTCTCCCCCTCGGGGGCGAGTCCGTTTACCATAGGCGCTATATTTGCCTGATGGCAGGCAATGTAGTGAGAGGTAAATGCCGTGCCCACCCCGGACCGTCGCCCACGTGGCCATAACAGACGAGCCCAGCAGCGTCGCCAAGACGAATCACAAGGAACCCTGCTCCATCGTATCAATGCCGCTACCCTGCCCCTGCGTCAGCGCCTCGGTCAGGGCATGAGCGGCCTTGGTCAGCGCAGCAAGGAACCCAGAACCAGTTCATTCAAGCTGGCGAGCCCGCTGCCGCGCAAGCACACCATAGGCCTGCTGGTGTTGGTGCCTCTCTGGCTGTTGCTGCTCGCCTGGGAACCCGCCCCCGCCGCCCCCAGGGCGGCCCCTTCCGGTTCGCTCGCCGTGCCGCTGGCCGTGCCGACCCAGGCGCTGACCGTGGGCAACGGGGCCGCAGGCAGTGCGCCGGTCGCGGCCAAACCGGTCGAGGAGAAGGTGGATGGCACCTGGCTGCAACACGAGGTGCAGGCTGGCGAGACCCTCTACTCCATCTGGCGCAAGTTTGAACTGCCCGGGGCCGAGCTGAGCCGCCTGATCGCCATAGAGGGGCCGGACAGGCCGCTGACCCGGCTGCAATCGGGCAAGTCGGTGTTCATCCTGGTGGACACAGGCCGCCGCATCCAGCGGGTCGAGATCCGCTCCTTCGGTCAGGCAAACTACCGCTACGACCGACAGGGTGAAGGGTTCGCCCTCAAGGAATAAAAAACGGGAGGCCATGGCCTCCCGTTTTTTTGACCAGAAGCATGAAACAAGCCGCTGACTTCCCAATACTTTTAGCTCGCTCAAAAAATGAAAAGTGCCAAATTGACAAGGGATCGGGCTCCAGTACAATCGATTGTGCTTTAGACAGGGATTGTACTGCATGCCACTGGAACAAATTGACGTAGTCAGTCATGGGTAGGCCCCTGCATTCTAGGCAAATGCTGCCCAACAAGGCGTTAGTTTCATTTTGTTATAGATAGGACTTACCACATGTCTGACATTCGCACCGGCCAAGTAAAATGGTTCAACGAAACCAAGGGTTTTGGCTTCATCGAGCAATCCCAGGGACCGGACGTATTCGTTCACTTCTCCTCCATCCAGAGCACTGGTTTCAAGACCCTGGCTGAAGGTCAAAAAGTCCAGTTCACCGTGACCCAGGGCAAGAAAGGCCCCCAGGCTGAGAACGTGACTCTGCTCTAAGCCGCACTTGTGAACTCGCAGGAGGAGCCAAGGCCCCTCCTATTTTTTTGCCCGCCGTTTCCCCTTCCCCGCCACGCTCATAAGCCTGTCCGCAGCAACCACAACCCTCCCCAACACCTGTGCACAAAGCGGCTACAGAAGACATGGGTCTGATCTGGCTGAATGCCGGATACGACAAATCATCGCTGCGCGATGTGATGGACAATTCAAATGGATGATGAGGACTTCGAAGAGAGATTGGATTCGTGAGCTTGGGGGAGAGAGATTGAATTTGAAGAGAGATTGGAGCGGGAAACGAGACTCGAACTCGCGACCCCGACCTTGGCAAGGTCGTGCTCTACCAACTGAGCTATTCCCG
>NZ_JAAROG010000029.1:0-72095 GCF_023093515.1 Aeromonas genomosp. paramedia | reverse complement strand
CGCCTGCTTCGCAAGGAAGCTGGCTCATCAGTTTGGCGTGTTCCGCCGTGCTGGTAGGGGCGCATTATAGGGAGCCGTGCCGGGATGGCAAGGGTAAAACTGCAAAAAATGGTATTTTTTGCAGTTTGGTGGTTCAAGCGCCTATTTATCAAACAAAACGCCCCGCATAAGCGGGGCGTCAACGAGCAAGGATGCGGATTTGCTACCTTTTTGACCAGAACTCCCGGGCAAAGGCGCGTACCTTTTCCCAGTCGGTGAATTCGATGTCCTGGCTGGTATCCGTACTGCCACCGGTGATCGTCATGATCAGCTGGATGATGCGGGTCTGCCACCAGTTGTAGCGGGAGTATCGCAGCGCACCGGCAAACACCCCCAGGGTCTTTGGCTTCCACGGCGAGAGACGCAGAAACTTCTTCATATAGGCATTGGTCTGTGGTGTCTGCTTCTCGGGCTTGCGCGCCGTCAGGTTGACACAGAAGAAGGCGGCGTTGGCCACTTCCAGCTGTTCATGGTGAGCATGAATAAAGCTGAGCAGACTGGGGTGGAAGTTGCCATAGCGGATGGAGGCACCGATCAATACCTTGGCATATTTGCTAAGGTTGCACATCGGCAGGGTGTGCAGATCCTGCATCACCACTTCGCATCCTGATATCTCCTCCAGCATGACATCCACAATTTTCCGCGTTTGCCCGTCCCGGGAAGAATAAAGCACCAAAATCTTGTCCATACCAACCTCAACTACGCCAGAATGCAGGAGTAAACAGTACCAGAAGTGTGAAGATTTCCAATCGGCCAAACAGCATGGCGACCACCAGGATCCACTGTGCCGTCGCCGAGATATTGCCAAAGTTGCTGGAGACCTCGCCTAACCCGGGCCCCACGTTGGTGAAGGCGGCCGCCACAGCCGTGAACGCGGTCACCTCGTTCAACCCTGTCATCAGCAACAGCAGCATGAAGATGAAGAACAGGATGATGTAGGTGGCGAAGTAGCCCCACACCGCCTCGACGATCCGCTCCGGCACCGCGCGCCGCCCCAGTTTCAGGGTATAGATGGCCCGTGGGTGCACCAGCCGCTTGAGCTCGCGCATCCCCTGCAGGAAGAGGATCATGAAGCGCATCACCTTGATGCCACCCCCGGTGCTGCCGGCACAGCAACCAATAAAGGCCGAGAACATCAGCAACATGGGCAGGAAGGAGGGCCAGTCGGCATAGCTGGTCGTGCTGTAGCCCGTGGTCGTGCCAAGGGAGACCGCCTGGAACAGGCCGTGGTTGAGCGCTTGCTGCCAGGTGGCGTAGTGACCGTGGAACAGCAGGGAGACGAAGCAGATCAGCACCAGCACGCCCTGGATCCCCAGGAACACCTTCAATTCTGAGTCCCGCAGATAGCTGCTCAACCGCACTGGCTTGTGGGCGAACACCATGAAGTGCAGGGCGAAGTTGACGCTGGCCAGCAGCAGGAACAGCACGGTAATCAGGTTGATGGCCGGGCTGTTGAAGAAACCTATGCTGGCATCGTGAGTCGAGAAGCCGCCCACCGACAAGGTGGAGAAGGAGTGGCAGATGGCATCGAACAGCGTCATCCCAGCCATCCAGTAGGCTAGGGCACAGAGAGTGGTCAGCAACAGGTAGATGAACCAGAGCGCCTTGGCCGTCTCGGCGATGCGCGGGGTCACCTTGTTGTCCTTGACCGGCCCCGGGATCTCGGCGCGATAGAGCTGCATGCCCCCGATGCCCAGCAAGGGCAGCACGGCCACGGCAAGCACTATGATCCCCATGCCCCCCAGCCATTGCAGCAGCTGGCGGTAGAACAAAAACGCCTTGGGCAGGCTGTCCAGCCCTGTCAGCACTGTCGCCCCCGTGGTCGTCAGGCCGGAGAATGACTCGAAGAAGGCCTCCGAGACCGACATGTTCGGCACGTCGCTGATGATGAAGGGGACGGCCCCCACGCTGCCCAGCACCACCCAGAACAGCACCACTATGAGGAAACCCTCCTTGGATCTGAGGTCTTTCTTATGATGGCGATTGGGGAACCAGAGCAGGGTGCCGAGCAGGAGGGCGATGAAGAAGGAGTTCACAAACTCGGCACCGCCCCCATCGCGATACCCAAAAGCAACCATCGCTGGCAGCAGCATGGTCGAGCTGAACAGCGCGACCAAGAGACCGACGATACGAATGATGCTCAGAATCTGCATTCCGGCTCCCCCTTCAGGCTAAAAGAGCGATGGATTCTAGCCATCTAAGGGGCGAAGAGATACCCGGCCATGGGTTCGGTCTGTCATTTCCTGATCCACCTGACTCCAGATGGCCGCATCCCAGGCCACCTGCAGACGAACCTGCTGACCATAATCGGCGGCCAGCAACTGGCCCTGATGGGCCGAGATCAGGGCTTCCACCACCCCCATGTCGCCATAGTCGCAGCAGATAAGGGAAGGAGTTTGCTGGCGCTTGATGCGGGTCTCGAGCCGCTTGAGCGCCGCCCCCACCCCGCCGCCATAGGCCTTGACCAGGCCGCCGGTCCCGAGCAGGACGCCACCGTAGTAGCGCACCACCACGGCCGCGACCTCGCCGATACCGGCTCCCATCAGCTGGGCCAGCATGGGCTTGCCGGCTGTGCCCGAGGGTTCGCCGTCATCGCTGAAGCCATAGACCTGGCTGTCTTGCGGCGCCCCGGCGACGAAGGCCCAGCAATGGTGCCGGGCCGTCGGGTGCTGCCGCTTCACCTCGGCGATCCAGGCCTTGGCGGCCTCGACCGTCGGCGCATGGGCAATCAGGGTGATGAAGCGACTCTTCTTGATCTCCTCGCAAAGCTCCAGCGGCGCGGCCGGTATGGCATAGTCTGCGGCCATCAGAGCCCTGCTTGCCTGGTGAGGTTCTCCACCCCGTCCCCATGCAGAACCACGTTGTCCTCGATCCGGATGCCACCGAAGGGGCGCAGCGCCTCGACCTTGTTCCAGTTGACCCGTTTGCCCTGCTCGCCGCGGCGTAGCGGCTCCAGCAGGCTGTCGATGAAGTAGAGGCCGGGTTCTATGGTGAACACCTGCCCCACCTCCATCACCCGGGTACAGCGCAGGTAGGGGAACTGCTCGGGCGCCGCCAGATGGGTACCCCGTTCGTCCTGCATGAAGCCACCGGCATCGTGCACCTGCAGGCCGAGGAAGTGGCCGAGGCCATGGGGGAAGAACACATTGGTCACCCCGGTGTGGATCATCTCGTCCACCGACATGTCCACCAGCTCGGTGGCCTGCAGCAAGCGCGCCAGTCTGTGGTGCATCTGCAGGTGCAGCTCGCTGTAACGGCGACCGGGTTTGATCTCCGCGATGATCTCCTGCTGCTGGGCATCCAGCGCCGCGATGAGATCGGCAAACTCGCCCCGGCGCCAGGCCCAGGTGCGGGTGATGTCGGAGGCATAGCCGTGATAATCCACTCCGGCATCGATGAGGAAAGAGTGGCGCTCCGCATCCGGCACCCGCTGGGTCGACAGATGGGTGTAATGGAGGATGGCCGCGTTGCGGTTGATGGCGACTATGTTGCCGTAAGGCGCCTCATTGGCCCCCTGCCCGACCGCCTTCATGTAGGCCAGGTTGATCTCGAACTCGCTCGCCCCCGCCATGAAGGATTCCTTGGCCGCGATGTGGCCACGCACCCCGAGTCGATTCGCCGCCCGCAGACACTCCAGCTCATAGGGCGTCTTGTAGGCACGGTGGTAGTGCAGGTAGTTGAGCACAGCCTCCGGATTGGGCTGCGCCAGTCCCACCAGCTGGGCCACCTCGAGATGACCACCCAGATAGGCCCACTCCTGCTTGTCGGCTGGCAAGTGCTCCGCCACCTGTTCCGGCCTGGTCAGGAAGCGGATGTCGAAGAAATCGACCCAGAAGGCATTGGGCAGATCCGCCACCTTGTGCCAGAAGTCCACCGGCCGGTAGAACAGCAGCACCGGCTTGCTCACCCCGTCCACCAGCAACCAGCAGTGGGGATTGTCCAGTATCGGCAACCAGGCCTTGAAGTGAGGATTGACCTTGAAGGGGTAATCCTGGTCGTCGAGGAAGATGCGGTGAGTCTGGCCTGAATGAATGGCCAGTCCGCTGAGCCCCTGCTGTTGCAGTATGTCGCGAGTGCGCTGCTGCAGGGTGTCGAGATGCTGGGCAAAAAGTTGACTGTAACTGCTCATGGCGTCCTGCTCCGGGCAAATGTGACTTCAGCATAACATCAAGCGAATCAGGGCTCGAGCCGTCAGGCTGCCGCTTCGTGAGGTAACGCATGAGTCAGGGGGTTTTTGTTATGAAACGAAAACCTGCGATTAACAAATAAAGAACAATTCAATACACTGCCGATAGACAGTAGATATCAGCAGTCAGGAACGATTCATGCAAAACCTTTGTCTGTGGAAACCGGATCAGGACAGGATGCAGCACTCCAACCTCCACCAGTTCATGGCCGAGGTCAACCACTTCCACGGCCTGCAACTGCGCAGCTACGCCGACCTCTATCAATGGTCGGTGGAGAAGACCACCCGTTTCTGGCCACTGGTGTGGCAGCACTGCGGCGTCAAGGGAGAGCTGGGCGACATAGTGGCGGAGAACCGCCAGGATATGCAGCGCGCCCGCTGGTTTCCCGACAGCCGGCTCAACTTCGCCGAGAACCTGCTGCGCCGCCAGGACGAGAGCCCGGCCATCATCTCCCGCATCGAGGGTAGCCCAAGCCAGACCTTGAGCTGGCGCGAGCTGGCAGATCAGGTCGCCCGGCTGGCTCAGTGGCTGCGCAGCCAGGGCATAGGCCGTGGCGACGTGGTGGCGGCCTATCTGCCCAATATTCCGGAAACCGTCGTTGCCATGCTGGCCACCACCAGCCTGGGTGCTATCTGGACCTCCACCAGCCCCGATTTCGGCGAAGCCAGCGTGGTGGAGCGCTTCGGCCAGACCCGGCCCAGGGTGCTGTTCGCGGTGGACGGCTATCGCTATGGTGGCAAGGCCATCGACATTCAGACCAAGGTCGCCAGCGTGGTGAGCCAGTTAGACAGCATAGAGCAGACTGTGGTGATCCCCCTGCTCGGCAACCCTCTGCAACTCGGTCACGACTGGCATCAGGTACTGGCCAGTCAGCCCGGGGCCCAGCTCGCCTTCGAGCCCATGGCCTTCAACGACCCGCTCTACATCCTCTATTCGTCCGGCACCACCGGCAAACCCAAGTGCATAGTCCACGGCATAGGCGGCACCCTGCTGCAGCACCTGAAAGAGCACCAGCTGCACTGCGACATCAAGCCGGGGGAGCGGGTCTTCTACTTCACCACCTGCGGCTGGATGATGTGGAACTGGCTGGTGAGCGCCCTCGCCTCCGGCGCTACTCTGGTGCTCTACGACGGCTCGCCGTTTTACCCGGACGGCAACGTGCTCTGGGATCTCGCCCGTGACGAGCAGGTCGCCCTGTTCGGCACCTCCGCCAAGTATCTCGATGCGTTGCACAAGCAGGGTTATGCCCCCATCAACACCCACGACTTGCCGCACTTGCGGCTGATCTGCAGCACAGGCTCCGTGCTGTCGCCGGAGGGATTCGACTACGTCTATCAGCGGATCAAAGCTGATGTACAGCTCAGCTCCATCTCAGGCGGCACCGACATCTGCTCCTGCTTCGTCATCGGCAACCCGCTCAGCCCCGTCTATCGCGGCGAGAGCCAGGGGCGCGGCCTTGGCCTCGCGGTGCAGGTGTTCAACGAGGCCGGCCAGCCGGTGCAGGGGGAGAAGGGCGAGCTGGTCTGCACCAAGCCCTTCCCGGCCCAGCCCATCTACTTCTGGGGCGACGAGAACGGCGACAAGTACCACGCCGCCTACTTCGAGCGCTTTGACAACATCTGGTGCCACGGCGACTGGATCGAGCTGACCCCAGCTGGCGGCATCCTCTTCTACGGCCGCTCCGACGCCACCCTCAACCCGGGGGGCGTACGCATCGGCACCAGCGAGATCTACCGCTACGTGGAGCAGCTCGACGAGGTGGAGGAGAGCATCGTCATCGGCCAGCAGTGGCAGCAGGACGAGCGGGTGGTGCTGTTCGTCAAGCTCAAGGCAGGCTGCAAGCTGGACGAGCCCCTGCGCGAGCGGATCCGCCAGCAGATCAAACGACACTGCACCGCCCGCCACGTACCCGCCCGCATACTGCAGGTGGATGCGATCCCCCGCACCAAGTCCGGCAAGATAGTCGAGCTGGCGGTGCGGGAGGTGGTGCACAACAGGCCCGTCAACAACACCCATGCCCTCGCCGACCCCGAGGTGCTGAACCAGTATCGCGACAGGCCGGAGCTGGCCAGTTGATAAAAGACTCATATCCAGAGCAGGCGCCGCAAGGCGCCTCTCTTTTGCCCGTTTTGTGATGAGGAGCTTTTACTCGAGATCTGTTAAACAAATGTTTTAAATAGGTGTTGAAAATGTCTCCTTTTGGATCAATAGTGAGCCTCGCCCCCTGCTGGGGAGAAAGGAGCAAAGCCCCCCACCGCGTGGGAACAAGGAGACACTCTCATGATCTACCAAGGCGAAACCCTGTCGGTCAGCTACCTCGAAGACGGCATTGCCGAGCTGAGGTTTGATGCCCCGGGTTCAGTCAACAAGCTGGATCGCGCTACCCTGCTCTCGCTGAGCGAAGCGATCGCCGCATTAAAGCAACAAGCCGATTTGAAGGGTCTGATCCTCACCTCCGGCAAAGACGCCTTTATCGTCGGCGCCGACATCACCGAATTCCTGGAACTGTTCAGCCTGCCGCAAGAAGATCTGCTCGGCTGGCTGAAAAAGGCCAACGACATCTTCAGCGCCATCGAAGATCTGCCGGTGCCGACCCTGTCCGCCATCAAGGGCCACGCCCTGGGCGGCGGCTGCGAGACCATACTCTCCACCGATTTCCGTCTGGCTGACACCAGCGCCAAGATCGGCCTGCCCGAGACCAAGCTCGGCATCATGCCGGGCTTTGGCGGCACAGTCCGTCTGCCGCGCCTCATCGGCGCCGACAACGCCCTGGAGTGGATCACCACCGGCAAGGATTACCGTGCCGATGACGCCCTCAAGGTGGGTGCCATCGACGCCGTGGTCGCCCCCGCAGCGCTGCAGAGCGCCGCCGTGCAGATGATGAGAGACGCCATCGCGGGCAAGCTGGACTGGCAGAGCCGCCGCGCCGCCAAGAAGGCGCCGCTGCGCCTCTCCAAGCTGGAAGCCATGATGAGCTTCACCACCGCCGCCGGCATGGTTGCCGCCGTGGCCGGAAAACACTACCCGGCGCCCATGACCGCAGTCAAAACCGTCGAGGCCGCCGCCGGCATGAGCCGCGACGAGGCGCTCAACGTCGAGGCGCAAGGTTTCATCAAGCTGGCCAAGACCGACGTGGCCAAGGCGCTGGTCGGCATCTTCCTGAACGACCAGCACATCAAGGCGCTGGCCAAGAAAGCCGCCAAGCAGGCGAACAAGGCCACCAGCCACGCCGCCGTGCTGGGTGCCGGCATCATGGGGGGCGGTATCGCCTACCAGTCCGCCAGCAACGGCATCCCGGCGGTGATGAAGGACATCAACGAGAAGGCGCTGGCGCTTGGCATGGGCGAGGCCACCAAGCTGCTCAACGGCCAGCTCGAGCGCGGTCGCATCGACGGCATCAAGATGGGCCAGGTGCTCTCCGCCATCACCCCGACCCTCAGCTATGACAACGTCAAGCATGTGGACGTGGTGGTCGAAGCCGTGGTCGAGAATCCCAAGGTGAAGGCCGCCGTACTGGGCGAAGTGGAAGGTATTCTCGGTGACGACGCCGTGCTCGCCAGCAACACCTCCACCATCCCCATCTCCCTGCTGGCCAAAGGCCTGAAGCGCCCCGAGAACTTCTGCGGCATGCACTTCTTCAACCCGGTGCACCGCATGCCCCTGGTGGAGATCATCCGCGGCGAGCAGACATCGGACGACACCATCAACCGCGTGGTGGCCTATGCCGCCGCCATGGGCAAGTCCCCTGTGGTGGTCAACGACTGCCCCGGCTTCTTCGTCAACCGCGTGCTCTTCCCCTACTTCTTCGGCTTCAACAAGCTGGTTGCCGATGGCGCCGACTTCGCCGCCGTCGACAAGGTGATGGAGAAGGAGTTTGGCTGGCCCATGGGTCCCGCCTACCTGCTGGACGTGGTCGGCATCGACACCGGTCACCATGCCGGTGACGTCATGGCCCAGGGCTTCCCGGCGCGCATGAGCAAGGAGGGGCGCACCGCCATCGACGTCATGTATGAGGTGAGCCGCTTCGGCCAGAAGAATGGCAAGGGTTTCTACGCCTACGAGCAGGACAAGAAAGGCAAGCCGAAGAAGGTGGCCGACGCCGCTGCCTACGAGCTGCTGGCCCCCATCGCCAAGGCGAAGCAGGAGTTCGACAAGGACGCCATCATAGCTCGCATGATGATCCCCATGATCAACGAGGTGGTGCTCTGTCTGGAAGAGGGCATAGTTGCCACGCCAGCCGAAGCCGACATCGCGCTGGTCTACGGTCTGGGCTTCCCTCCCTTCCGCGGTGGCGTGTTCCGCTATCTGGACACCATAGGTCTGGATCGCTACGTGGCCATGGCCGACCAGTATGCCGATCTGGGCCCGCTCTACCGCGTCAGCGACAAGCTGCGTGAGATGGCCGCCCAGGGCAAAACCTTCTACTGATTGCGGAAAGGAGATCCATTCATGAAAGACGTAGTCATTGTCGACTGTATCCGGACCCCGATGGGCCGGTCCAAGGGCGGCGCCTTCCGCAACGTGCGTGCAGAAGATCTGTCCGCGCACCTGATGAGCTCCATCCTGCTGCGCAACCCCAACCTCGACCCGAACGAGATCGAGGATATCTACTGGGGCTGCGTGCAGCAGACCCTGGAGCAGGGCTTCAACATCGCCCGCAACGCCGCCCTGCTGGCCGGCATTCCCAAGCAGGTGGGGGCGGTCACCGTCAACCGCCTGTGCGGCTCCAGCATGCAGGCGCTGCACGACGCCTCTCGCGCCATTCAGGTGGGTGATGGGGATATCTTCATCATCGGCGGCGTCGAGCACATGGGCCACGTGCCCATGAGCCACGGGGTCGACTTCCATCCCGGCATGGCCAAGTCGGTGGCCAAGGCCTCCGGCATGATGGGGCTGACCGCCGAGATGCTCGGCAAGCTGCATGGCATCAGCCGGGCGCAGCAGGACGAGTTTGCCGCCCGCTCCCATCGCCGCGCCCATGCCGCCACCGTGGAAGGGCGTTTTGCCAAAGAGATCGTCGGGCTGGAAGGCCATGACGCCAGCGGCGCCCGCTTCTTCTACGACTACGACGAGGTGATCCGCCCGGAGACCACGGTCGACACCCTGAGCCAGCTGCGCCCGGTGTTTGACCCGGTCAACGGCACCGTCACCGCCGGCACCTCCTCGGCCCTGTCAGACGGTGCCGCCGCCATGCTGGTGATGAGCGCTGACCGCGCCAAGGCGCTGGGACTCACCCCCCGCGCCAGGGTGCGCGCCATGGCCATCGCCGGCTGTGACGCCGCCATCATGGGTTACGGCCCGGTGCCGGCCACCCAGAAGGCGCTCAAGCGTGCCGGTCTGACCGTCGGCGACATCGACCTGTTCGAGCTGAACGAGGCCTTCGCCGCCCAGTCCCTGCCCTGCGTCAAGGATCTCGGTCTGCAGGATCTGGTGGACGAGAAGGTGAACCTGAACGGCGGCGCCATCGCCCTGGGCCACCCGCTCGGCTGCTCCGGCGCCCGCATCTCCACCACCCTGATCAACCTGATGGAGGAGAAGGATGCCACCCTGGGGGTCGCCACCATGTGCATCGGCCTGGGTCAGGGCATAGCCACAGTGTTCGAGCGGGTGTGATCCAGGGGGCTCACGCCAGGCGTGAGCCCCCATTGTCTTGTTGGGGTCGGCCCGTCCGGCCCGTTGTCGAGTCTGTGGAGCGCGCCACACGGGGTGCGCTCCTGCCGTCGGAATCTGCGTGTTGGCCGGCCCGTTTGGGTCGGCCTTTTTTATTCCGTTATCCCGATCAGGGCCAATTCGGGGGCTATATTGCCCATAACTTCACATTAGAGGGGGGCCTTGCTTGCTTTTTGCTCCCCCGACAGGTTCAATCTGCACAAAAAAATGGGTGGATGCACATACATATGTCAACGAGCAAACAACTGCTTATCGTCGACGACGATCAGGAGATCCGCGAGCTGCTCAACGAATACCTGACCCGGGCGGGTTTTCAGGTATTGACGGCGGCAGGAGGCGACGAGATGCGCCAGCAACTCGCCCAGCACAGCCCGGACCTCATCATTCTGGACATCATGATGCCCGGCGACGACGGCTTTACCCTCTGCCAGCAGATCCGTCGCGACTCCCAGGTCCCCATCATCATGCTGACCGCTGCCTCCGATGAGGCGGATCGGGTGATCGGCCTCGAACTCGGCGCCGACGACTACATCGCCAAACCGTTCAGCCCGCGCGAGCTGCAGGCCCGCATCAAGGCGCTGCTGCGCCGTGCCGAATTCCGCCAGCCAGAGAAAGAGAAGGAGCCGAGCCGCCGCCTGCGCTTCGCCGACTGGACCCTGGACACCCTGAGCCACCAGCTGACCCACGACGACGGCAGCCTGCTGGATCTCTCCGGCAGCGACGCCCTGCTGCTCGGCATGTTCCTGCAACAGCCCGGCGTGGTGCTGGACAGGGACACCATCTCCGATGCCACCCGGGGCCGCGAGAGCCTACCCATGGAGCGCGGCATCGACGTGCAGATCAGCCGTCTGCGCCAGAAGCTGGGTGACAACGGCAAGAGCCCGCGCATCATCAAGACCATACGCGGCAGCGGCTACATGCTGATCGCGGAAGTACACGAGATCCCGTGAAAGGGGAGAGGCAAGCGGCGCGGCTCAGAGGCAGGGCCAGATGCTGACTGACAAGAGGCACCCAATCCCATGAGAAGTCGGCGATTCTGGCAGGCACTGATCCCCCGCTCCCTGCTGTCACGGATGCTGCTGTTGCTGCTGCTCGCCATCCTGCTCTCCCAGACCATACTCACCGGCATCTGGATGCAGCAGATCCAGAAGCGGGAGCTGGAGGGCATGCTCAGCACCACCCGCAACCTGGCGCTCTCCGCCGCCTCCACAGTCAACTTCTTCAAGTCCCTGCCGCTGCAGTACCGTCACATCGCCCTGGACCAGCTGCGCAACATGGGGGGCAGCCGCTTCTTCGTCTCCCTGAACGAGGAGGAGATCCACATCAGCGCCATCCCGGACAGCGAGCGCAAGACGCTGGTGCTGAAGGAGGTGGAGGAGGTGCTGACCCGCAAGCTCTCCGACGCCATGGCCATCAAGGTGGACTTCTCCCGGCCCGAGGAGCTGCACGTCTTCAACAACGACACTTTGCTGGCGGATCTGCCCTCCTCCTGGGCCCGCTACACCCTGTCGCTGGAGCCCATCAACCCGCCGGTGCTGGTGACCCAGATCGAGATAGAACCGGGGGAGTGGCTCTATCTGGCGGCCCTGCTGCCCGCCCCCTACATGACGCTGGATGACACCGTCATGCCGAGCAACCAGGTGCGCTTCATCGCCCTGATGACCGTCTTCCTCTGCTTCTTCACCTTCATGCTGGTGCGCTGGCAGACCCGGCCCCTGCGCCGGCTGGCCAAGGCGGCGGTCAACCTCGGCAAGGACATCGACCAGCCCTCCCTCAAGGAGGAGGGCGCCTCCGAAATCGTGGCGGCGACCCGTGCCTTCAACATCATGCAGCAGCGCATCCGCCGCTTCATAGACGACAGGGAGCGGCTGTTCAGCTCCATCTCTCACGATCTCAAGACCCCCATCACCCGGCTGCGGCTGCGGGTCGAGCTGCTCGACGACGAAGCCCAGATAGCCAAGTTCAACAAGGATCTGGACGAGCTGGAGCTGATGGTGAAGGGGGCGCTGCAGACGGTGAAAGAGACCGACATTCACGAGAACCTCGAGCTCATCGACATCAATGCCCTGCTGGAGCAGATGGCGGAGGCCATGAACCTGCACGAGGATCTGCTCACCATAGAGGGGCACTGCAAGTGGCCCTATCGCGGCAAGCTGCTGGCCCTCAAGCGCTGCATCGGCAACCTGGTGGACAACGGCATCAAGTACGGCCATAGGGTGCGCGTCATCCTGATGGATGACGAGGAGATGCTGATCCTCTTCATCATGGACGAGGGCCCCGGTCTGCCGGAGGATCAGTTCGAGCGCATCTTCGAGCCCTACTACCGCCTCAGCACGGATTCTGCCGGAACCGGGCTGGGTCTTGGCATCGCCCGCAACATAGCCCACGCCCACGGCGGCGATCTGGTGCTGGAAAATCGCCCCCAGGGCGGACTGCAGGCCACCCTCTCCCTACCAAGGCAGTAAAGCTTATGAAGTGGTTGTCGTTTTCTGTCATCGCCCTGTTGTCCCTGCCCGTCTGCGCCTCCCAGCGTGTCGGGGTGCTGCACGGGTGGCGTGCGGTCGGCACCGGCCACTCTCCTTCCATCAAGGCAGTCACAGTATGAAGTTGTTCCCGTTTGCCATTGTCGCCCTGCTCTCCCTGCCCGTTGGCGCCTCCCAGGTGGAGGTGTTGCACTGGTGGACCTCCGGCGGCGAGGCCAAGGCGGTAGAGGTACTCAAGTCGGAATGGGCCGAGCAGGGCAATCAGTGGAACGACTTCGCGGTGCAGGGCGGCGGCGGCAAGAGCGCCATGACGGTGCTGAAAAGCCGGGCGCTGGCGGCCAACCCGCCGGAAGCGGCCCACCTCAAGGGCTATGAGCTGCACGAGTGGGCCAGCCTGGGTTTCCTGCGCGACCTCAGCCCCATGGCCGAGCACCTCGGCTGGTACCCGCAACTCTCCCCCATGGTCCGTGACACCCTCAGCCAGAACGGCGCCCTGATGGCGGTGCCCACCGGCATCCACAGAGTCAACTGGCTGTGGCTCAACCGCAAGCTGTTCGAGCGGCTGGGGCTGACACCCCCCACCGACTGGGTCCAGTTCGTGGCGGTGGCGGACAAGCTCAAGGCGCAGGGCGTCACCCCGCTGGCCATCGGCAACGAACCCTGGCAGCTGGCGGTGCTGTTCGAGACGGTGGCGCTAGGTGAAGGGGGCAAGGCCTTCTATCGCAAGGCCTTTCTGGAGCAGGACAGCGCCACCCTGACCGGCCCCGACATGGTGCGGGTGCTGACCCGCTTCCAGCAGTTGCGCGCCTATGTACCGGAAAAATACGCCGGCCTGAAGTGGCACCAGGCCACCAACCTGCTGGAGAGCGGCGGTGCCGCCATGCAGATCATGGGAGACTGGGTGAAGGGGGAGCTGAGCGCCGGCAACTACAGACCCGGGGAGGACATCGACTGCCTGCCAAGCCCGGGGAGCCAGGGCCTCTTCAGCTACAACCTGGACTCCATCGCCATGTTCAAGCAGCGGGATCCGGCCCAGCTGCAGGCCCAGGGCGAGCTGGCCCGCCTGCTGATGACACCGCGCTTCCAGGAGGAGTTCAACCGGGTGAAGGGCTCCATCCCGGCGCTCACCAAACCGGACATGAGCAAGTTCGATCGCTGCGCCATCCGCTCCTATCAGGACTTCCTCCACGCCGAGCAGCAGGACAACCTGCTGCCCAGCATGGCGGAGGGGATGGCGGTTCCGACCAATATGCGCCAGGGGATCATGGATGTGCTGAGCAGCTTCTTCAACGACCCCAACGCCAACCCGGAGCAGACGGCGCAGCAGCTGGAGCGCGCCATGCGCTCGACCCGCTCGGGCGCGGAGCAGAAATGACAAAGGCGGACATCGTCCGCCTTTGTGGGTGAATCGTCATCCGATTCAGGATTGATCGTTCTCGTCCTCATCCTCGTCGTAGTAGTCGCTGAGCTCGATCCAGAGCCCCAGCCCTATCATCACCATGGACCCGAACCAGGTGCCGGTGTTTCCGATCGGGCTGCCCAGCACTATCATGGCGAACGACAGGAACCCCATGCCTGCGTAGGCTTGCAATCTGCCGTAGGAGACCTGCATATTCACACCTCCTTGTTGAATATGGTTCAATTTTTATATTACTCATCGGGCAAGGTCTGGATAGAGCCGGATCACACTTTGGTTACATATGCTACTCGAAGACCATGATGTTTGATTATTTTTTCGCCTTGGGTATCATTGGCAGCTGAATTGGTTGAAGGTTGATTATTGATGAGTGCTTTATTCTGCGATGCAACTCATGAGTTGGACGCGATCGGGCTTCGTTGCCCCGAACCCGTGACGATAGCGCGCAAGAAGGTGCGGCTGAAGGTTGATTATTGATGAGTACTTTATTCTGCGATGCGACTCATGAGTTGGACGCAATCGGGCTTCGTTGCCCCGAACCCGTGATGATGGTTCGCAAGAAAGTGCGGCTGATGGCCGAAGGCGAGACCCTGCTGGTCAGTGCCGACGATCCTTCCACCACCCGCGACATCCCGAGTTTCTGCCGCTTCATGGATCACACCCTGATCGCCAGCGAGACAGAGCAGGCCCCCTATCGCTATCTGATCCGCAAGGGTCAATGAGCCCCTGTACCGGAGCAATCCATGACGATTACCCGAATCGGCACCACGGCCCGCTGGTCTGATGTTGTCATCCACAACGGCACCCTCTATGTGGTGGAAGTCCCCGCCACCGACGAGGCCGACATCCACCAGCAGACCCGCGAAGTACTGACCAGCCTGCAACGCCTGCTGGAGGCCAACGGTTCCGGGGTCGACAAGATCCTGATGGCCAACATCTATCTCAAGGACATTGGCGACATCGCCGCCTTCAACACCCAGTGGGATGCCTGGATACCGGCAGGCACAGCACCGGTACGCGCCTGCGTGCAGGCCCGCCTGGCCCACGAAGGCTACAAGGTGGAAGTGCAGCTGACCGCTGCTGTCTAAGACACGATTCGCCCCTCATCCCCGGCCCTTCTCCCGCAAGGGATAAGGGAGAAAAGAGCGCCGATACCATAGGGCCACGGCCCCCATAGCAAAAGGCCCCGCCAGTAATGGCGGGGCCTTTTCGTTACCGGCAACCGGGCGACTCAGGCTGTCGGGGTCAGGGTAATGGTCACCCGACGGTTCTGGGCCTTGCCGGCGGCTGTGCTGTTGGTGGCAACCGGCTGATCCGGGCCCACACCGCTGGTGGAAATGCGGCTGCCGGTCACGCCCTGACCGATCAGCTGGGCGGCGACGGCGTCGGCGCGCTGGGCGGAGAGCTTCATGTTCAGCTCGCGGGAGCCGGTGCTGTCGGTGTGACCGACCACGTTCAGGCGAGTCTTGTCGAACTCAGCCACCACCATGGCCACCCCGGACAGGGTGTTGGCACCGGCGGCTTTGAGCTGGGCGCTGGAGCTGTCGAAGGTGACGTTGTTCGGCATGTTGAGGATCAGCTGATCACCGTTGCGGGTCACGCTGACGCCGGTACCCTGCAGCTTCTCGCGCAGCTTGGCTTCCTGCACATCCATGTAGTAACCGATACCGCCACCCAGGGCCGCGCCAGCGGCGACGCCGGTCAGGATACCCTTCTTGCGATCACCCTTGCTGGAGGAGAGCGCACCCACGGCAGCGCCGGTGGCGGCACCGGCCAGTGCGCCCCAGGCGCCCTTGGAGGTCTGGGATTCACCGGTATAGGGATTGGTGGTGCAGCCTGTCATGGCGATGGTCAGGGCAAGTGCAGGAACCAGTTTCTTGAAATGCATGAAAAAACCTCTGAAAAAGAACGACTCTAGCCGATGGCCGCGCATTCTACCCCAGAGAGGCGCCAGAGTGTGACGCGCGCATTGCGGATATGAACAAGGGGGCCAAAGCCCCCCTGTGTCATGCCGTGAACGGCAGCGGCCTGCCCGGGCAGGCCGGACATCAATATTTGATGTCGCGCGCCTCGTCACGCCCTTCCTGCTTGTTGTCGCGATGCTCCTGACGGCAATCGGCATTGCCCACCAGGCCTTCGCGGCACTCCTGCTTGGCGTCGCGGGATTCCTGACGGGTATCCTGACGCACATCGCGCGCTTCGCGACGCTCCTGGGCCTGTTTGGTTGCCTGTGCAGGCAGGGCAGCCAACAAGGCGGTGGCTGCAAGCAGCGCGAATACGGTCTTCTTCATGGTGGCTCCTTGGCTAAACGAAATACACCGGCTTGGGATGTCTGAATTATACATTGGGGTCAAGATAACCGCCGGACGGGCGCCAGCAGGGCGACCCGACAGGGAGGCGGCTTGTCAGTATTTGACGTCGCGGGCCTCGTCTCGGCCCTCCTGCTTGCTGTCGCGATGATCCTGACGGCAATCGGCATTGCCGACCACGCCTTCACGGCACTCCTGCTTGGCATCGCGGGATTCATCCCGGGTGTCTTGACGCACGTCACGGGCATCACGGCGCTCTGCGGCCTGTTCGGTTGCCTGCGCCGGCAACGAGGAGAGCAGGGCGCTGGCAGCCAGCAAGATAAAGGCACATTTCTTCATGATTAACTCCACGGGGTCGACGAGATGGCGGGGCATCCGGCAACTGATTTATATGAATTCACGGGTGGTGGTGTCTCGCGAGTTACCCGCCAGCAGGCCCTTGGGGTCGGCGAGCCTGCTCGGCTGAGGGCCCGATATGCCGCTTGCCGGCTAATCGGGCGCGCTCATCAGCGTTTGACGTCGTTGGCTTTCTCTCTGACGTCCTGTTTCACTTCACGCTTGTCCTGACGGCACTCGTAGTTGTCCTTCTGATCGGCTTCACGGCAGTCCTGCTTGGCATCGCGGATCTCGGGACGCACCTCCTGACGCACGTCGCGGGAATCCTGGCGATCGGTCGCCTGGGCGGGCAGCGTTGCCAGCAGGGAACAAGCCGCCAGAAGCAAACTGCCGGCCGTGCGAATGCGAGATGAATTCAGTGACATGGATTAACCCTCAAAGTTGATGGGCCAATTTTGAGCAGGAGTGACTGTATGCCAGCTGTACCGAAAGGAGAAAACGGGCCCCTGCCCCGTTGGAGCCTGGCCTGGCAGCGGCGGCCGACGAGGTGCTCCTTCATCACGCCCGGCGCCAGCACAAAGACAGGGCGGGCAAGATGGGACAGCGCTTGCCTCCCCCCAGATGCGGGGTTGTCTCACAAGAGCCCATGGCCCCAGAGTGGGTGACCTTTCTCACGGAGCCATGCCCATGTCGTCCCTCTCCCGCCCCGCTCTGCTCATCATCGACATCCAGGTGGGCCTCCTTCACGGCCCGGAGGCACCCCATGCCGGGGCCGAGGCCCTGGCCAACATCAATCGCCTGAGCCAGGCGGCCCGCAGTGCCGGTCTCCCCGTGCTGGCGGTGCGACACACGGGCCCGGCCGGCAGCCCCATCGCCGCCGGCAGCCCGCTCTGGCAGCTTGCCCCTGAGCTGGTCGTCGGCGACGCCGACCGGGTGTTCGACAAGCAGCGTCCCAGCGCCTTTCATGGCACCGGTCTCGACGACTGGCTGAAGGAGGACGGGGTGCAGACCCTGATCGTCACCGGCATGAAGACCCAATACTGCATCGATACCACCTGCCGGGCGGCGGCGGATCTCGGCTACGCCGTGGTGCTGGTGAGCGATGCCCATACCTGCATGGATACGCCGCAGCTGGCCGCAACCCAGATCATCGCCCACCACAACGCCACCCTGGCCGGCCCCTTCGTGCGGCTGATGAGCAGCGACGAGCTGTGCGAGGCGCTGAGCCACGCCCTAGAACCCGGTTGATGGCGGCCCCACAAAGAAGAAGGGAGGCCTGAGCCTCCCTTCTTCTTTGACATGCGCCCGATCTACCCCTACTGCTGGCACTCGGCGTGGCAGGGGCAGCTGACCAGATGATCGTTCACCATGCCCACCGCCTGCATGAAGGCGTAGCAGATGGTGCTGCCGACGAAGGTGAAGCCGCGTTTCTTGAGGGCCTTGGACATGGCATCCGACTCCGGTGAGGTCGCCGGAATGTCGCCGTTGCCCTGGCGCTGGTTGACGATGGGGGCGCCGCCCACGAAGCCCCACAGATACTCCACGAAGTCGATCCCTTCCGCCTCCAGCGCCAGATAGGCGCGGGCGTTTTTGATGATCGACTGCACCTTGAGCCGGTTTCGGATAATGCCGGTATCCTGCATCAATCTCTCCACATCCTGCTCGTCGAACTGCACGATGCGCAGCGGATCGAAGTCGGCATAGGCGCGATGGTAGCTCTCGGTACGCTTGAGGATGGTGATCCACGACAGCCCCGCCTGCTGACCGTCGAGGCAGAGCTTGGCAAACAGCTCCCGCGGGTCACGGACCGGCCTGCCCCACTGCTTGTCATGGTATTCGATGTATTCCGGGTCCCTGGTCACCCAGGCGCAGCGCAGTTCCATTTCCTCTCCCTTGTCATTTCATCGGCCATCGGCAGGCCGCTTCCGTCGGCGACATCATAGGGCAAGCGGCGGCATAGCCCCACTAATCCTCTGTAATTTCGCCTATTATCCGACCATGCCAGACGGTATACTCCCTCGGTTCACATTCAGCAAATCTTGCTCTGATTTCATTTCGCGCGAAAAACACTATGCAAAAATTCGATGTCAAAACCTTTCAGGGCCTGATCCTGCAGTTGCAGGACTATTGGTCCCGCCAGGGCTGTACCATCATTCAGCCGCTGGATATGGAAGTGGGTGCCGGTACCTCCCACCCCATGACCTGCCTGCGCGCCCTGGGCCCGGAGCCCATCGCCTGCGCCTACGTACAACCGTCCCGCCGTCCCACTGACGGCCGCTACGGCGAGAACCCGAACCGCCTGCAGCACTACTACCAGTTCCAGGTGATCATCAAGCCCTCCCCCGACAACATTCAGGAGCTCTATCTGGGCTCCCTGAAAGAGCTGGGCATGGATCCCGAGATCCACGACATCCGCTTCGTGGAAGACAACTGGGAAAACCCGACGCTGGGTGCCTGGGGTCTGGGTTGGGAAGTGTGGCTGAACGGCATGGAAGTGACCCAGTTCACCTACTTCCAGCAGGTTGGCGGCCTCGAGTGCAAGCCGGTCACCGGCGAGATCACCTATGGTCTCGAGCGTCTGGCCATGTACATCCAGGGCGTGGACAGCGTCTACGATCTGGTCTGGTCTGACGGCCCCCTGGGCAAGACCACCTACGGCGATGTGTTCCACCAGAACGAAGTGGAGCAATCCACCTACAACTTCGAACACGCCGATGTGGAGTTCCTGTTCCACTGCTTCGAGCAGTACGAGAAGGAAGCCCAGCACCTGCTGGCACTGGAAAAACCGCTGCCGCTGCCTGCCTACGAGCGCATCCTCAAAGCCGCTCACTCCTTCAACCTGCTGGATGCCCGCAAGGCCATCTCGGTCACCGAGCGTCAGCGCTACATACTGCGCATTCGCACCCTGACCAAGGCCGTGGCAGAGGCGTACTACGCCTCCCGCGAAGCGCTGGGCTTCCCTATGTGTCAGCGCACAGAGAACAAGCAAGGTTAAGGAACGGACATGGCACAACATACATTTCTGGTAGAGATCGGCACTGCTGAGCTGCCTCCCAAAGCCCTGCGCTCCCTGGCCGAAGCCTTTGCCGACAACCTCAAGAGCGAACTGACCAAGGCCGATCTGGCCTTCGGCGACGTCGAGTGGTTTGCCTCACCGCGCCGTCTGGCACTCAAGGTGCACGAGCTGGCCGGCGAGCAGCCGAGCAAGAGCGTCGAGAAACGCGGCCCGGCCGTGGCCCAGGCGTTCGATGCCGACGGCAAGCCGACCAAGGCTGCCGAAGGCTGGGCCCGTGGCAACGGCATCACGGTTGAACAGGCCGAGCGTCTGGTCACCGACAAGGGCGAGTGGCTGGTCCACACCGCCAAGGTTGAAGGTCGTCCGGCGCGCGAGCTGCTGGGTGAACTGGTTAGCCAGGCTCTGGCCAAGCTGCCCATCCCCAAGATGATGCGCTGGGGCGACAAGACCATCCAGTTCGTGCGTCCGGTGTTCACCGTGACCCTGCTGCTGGATGGGGATCTGGTTCCCGCCCACATTCTGGGTATCGACTCCGCCCGCACCCTGCGCGGTCACCGCTTTATGGGCGAGAGCGAGTTCACCATCGACAACGCCAGCCAGTACCCGCAGATCCTGCTGGAAAAAGGCAAGGTAGTAGCCGACTTTATGGTGCGCAAGGCCAAGATCAAGGCTGACGTCGAAGCCGCCGCCGCCGCCTTCGGTGGTGTCGCCGATCTGGACGACGCCCTGCTGGAAGAAGTCACCGCCCTGGTCGAATGGCCTGTGGTGCTGACCGCCAACTTCGAAGAGAAGTTCCTGGCCGTGCCGGCCGAGGCGCTGGTGCACACCATGAAGGGTGACCAGAAGTACTTCCCGGTCTACGACAAGAACGGCAAGCTGCTGCCGAAGTTCATCTTCGTCACCAACATCGAGTCCAAGGACCCGAGCCAGATCATCAGCGGCAACGAGAAGGTGGTTCGCCCCCGTCTGTCCGACGCCGAGTTCTTCTTCAAGACCGATCTGAAGCAGAGCTTGGCTTCCCGCCTGCCGCGCCTCGAAACCGTGCTGTTCCAGCAACAGCTGGGCACAGTCAAGGCCAAGGTCGAGCGCATCGAGACCGTCGCCGGCTTCATCGCCAAGCGCATCGGCGCCAACGTGGCTCAGGCCAAGCGTGCCGGTCTGCTCTCCAAGTGCGATCTGATGACCAACATGGTCGGCGAGTTCGCCAGCACCCAAGGCGTGATGGGGATGCACTACGCCCGTCACGACGGCGAAGACGAAGTAGTGGCCGTAGCCCTCAACGAGCAGTACATGCCGCGCTTCGCCGGTGATGCCCTGCCGTCCGCTCTGGAAGCCTGCGCCGTGGCGCTGGCCGACAAGCTCGACACCCTGGCCGGTATCTTTGGCATCGGCATGCTGCCGAAGGGCGATAAAGACCCGTTCGCCCTGCGCCGCGCCGCCATCGGTGCCCTGCGCATCATGACCGAGAAGCAGCTGGACCTGGATCTGGTTGAACTGGTGGAAGAAGCGGTACGTGTCTACGGCGACAAGCTGACCAACAACACCGTCGTTACCGACGTGGTCGACTTTATGCTGGGCCGCTTCCGCGCCGCCTATCAGGACGAAGGCATCGGTGCCGACGTGGTGCTGGCCGTACTGGCCCGCCACCCGACCCGTCCGCTCGACTTCGATCGCCGCGTCAAGGCCGTCAGCCACTTCCGCAGCCTGGATGCCGCACTGGCACTGGCTGCTGCCAACAAGCGCGTGAGCAACATCCTGGCCAAGGTCGAAGGCGAATTGCCGACTGCCGTCAAACCGGAACTGCTGGTCGATGCCGCCGAGAAGGCGCTGGCCACCCAGGTTGCCGAACTGCAAGCCGAACTGGCCCCGCTGTTCGCTGCCGGTGACTATCAGGCTGCCCTCACCCGCCTGGCCGCCCTGCGCGAGCCGGTCGACACCTTCTTCAACAAAGTCATGGTGATGGCCGACGACGAAGCCCTCAAGGCCAACCGTCTGGCGCTGCTGAACAACCTGCGCAACCTGTTCCTGCAAGTCGCGGATATCTCGCTGCTGCAGTGATTTGGGTTGAGTAAGTGATATATAAAACGGCACCTTTTGGTGCCGTTTTTAATTGAAATATCATATTCACTGATGGAAAATAGCCATTCTCGTGACAATTAACTATATAAAAACCATCAGCACCAACAGGGAAATATTATTTAACAGGGTGAAAAATGGACTTCTTTCAATCAGATACAGGAAAGGTAGTTTTAGGTGGTATCGTTACCATAAGCGCTCAAATATTTTTGTCTCTTTTTACATGGTTTAAAGAGTCACGCTCTGAAAAAAATAAAAAAACAAAAGAAGCGGAGTTTCTCGCTATCAACTTAGTGATTGTTTTAGATGACTTCGTTGGTGAGTGCTTCAACTCTATTAATGACCCCATGCAGCAAGATGAGCGAGGTCTATGGGATACAACCGTAAAATATCCAAGCATAACGTTACCGACAGGTGAATATACATTACTACCCTCTGGGCTTATGTTTGAAATAATATCTATTCCAAAACGCCTTAGGGATACTCTTGAAAACCTAAAACTAGTTGGTGAGGAAAGCTATCCGCCGGACTATCCTGAGTATCACGCATATAGAAGAGAACATTTTTCTCGCATTGGACTACAGGCATTAAATCAAATAAACGCTCTAAATAAACATTACCGAATCCCTGATATTAGAAGTAATGACCAATACGATCCCAAAGCATGCTTCATGCATTTTATTAACAAGGCCACCTGATAATTAAATTAGCGCGTAGGTTCCATTAGCCGTCAGGAGTAATCGGACATTCGCGTAAATAGATTCTCCCACCATAATGGCCAGCCGAATTCTCCCCTCCGGCAGGCCGCCTCTGTTGCACGGCAACATCCGCAACCAAGGCCACTCGATCGTCCGATTACGCTGCGCTAATCGAACCTACAGGGCGGTGGCTGGCGCGGCATAACTATTGATCAAGATCGGCCATGGTAAAAGCTGGGACACCCACCCAACCCCAGCTTTGACAACTCACTCTCCCTCCACTTTCCTTAAACCGAGAGACCCGAGGAGAGAGCCACCATGACCATCGCCCGTTCACGCCAGATCAGCCTCGCCGATACGCCTTATTACCACGTGGTCAGCCGCTGTGTCCGGCGTGCCTTTCTCTGCGGTCAGGATGATCACTCAGGCCAAAGCTACGAGCACAGGCGCCAATGGGTTGCCGACAAGCTGGGCCAGCTGTCGCAGGTCTTTGCCATCGGCATCTGCGCCTATGCCGTGATGAGCAATCACTATCACCTGGTACTCAAGGTACAGGCCAACATGGCCCATGAATGGAGTGAACATGAGGTGGCTGAACGCTGGTCCCGTCTGTTTCAATGGCCCTTGCTGGTGCGGCGATGGTATCAGGGGGAGGAACTGATAGCACCCGAGCTGGACGTCGTGCACCAGCTGATCGCCCAGTGGCGGGAGCGTCTCCATTCCATCAGCTGGCTGGTACGTTTGCTGAACGAGTCGCTGGCCCGCCAGGCCAATCAGGAAGATGGCTGCAAGGGCCACTTCTGGGAAGGGCGCTTCAAAAGCCAGGCCCTGCTCACCGAGTCGGCACTGCTGGCCTGCATGACCTATGTCGACCTCAATCCCATTCGAGCTGGCATCGCAACCACTCCGGAGGAGAGCGACTTCACCAGCGTCCAGCAACGTACCGAGCAAACCGCTGATCTAGCCACAAAGCTCCCCTTGCTGCTGCCCTTTGCAAGAGAAGGTCAGCCAGAGGCACTCCCCTGCTATTTTGCCGATTATCTGGCGCTGGTGGATTGGACGGGACGAGCCATTCGCCTAGACAAGCATGGCCATATCCCGCATCATCTCGCACCTGTACTCCAGCGCCTGGGCATAGAAGAGGGGCAGTGGTTGGGGCAAGTCACCCTGTTTCGGCGTCACGGTATCCGGGCGATTGGCGACAAGCTTTGCTGCCAGCGCTACGCGGTCCATTGTGGCCAGACACGATGTTATCAACCCAGCCTTTGATACCTTAAAAACTCGCGAGTTCACTGCCAATCCATCGATGACAGCGGCCCTCTTTGACGTTGCACGGGCACTGATTGCCCACTGGCAGCCACTGACGCTCGTTCAAGCTCACAGCTAGCACTATCACCACCGTTTCATACCTTCGAATCAGTCTGCACATGAGCGGGGCTTTCAAGTTATCCGCCATTTCCCATTGGTGGGTGTCCCAGTTCATTCGTCCCAGTTCATTCGATTTCCCATCAGGTGGGTGTCCCAATTTTGGGAGGAGAAGATGCCGGTCTGCCGGTGTCTTTCGGTGGGGTTCTGTCTTGGAGGTGATGGATTGGATGGCAAGGGAATATGGCTTTCTGCGTCGTCATTCAGCCCCGGTTAATATCTTCAGGCCAGGGGTCTATATAATGGCGAAATATCTGTCATTGGATTGGCCGGAATAGCTGCCGGGCAATTGACAGATCAATATATTGGCTGCATTTCAATATGCATCACTGCAAAGGGTATTTTCATGAAACGTCACCTTATCCTTCTTGGCGCCATTCTGGTACTGAGCGCTTGCTCTTCCACTCCCAGCAGTGAATATACGAAAGCGGGTGCCTCTGAAGCCCAGAGAACAGATGCCTTATCCGAGTGCCAATATCAGGTCAAACTCAACAAGATCGAAGACGAAGAGCAGGCCGAGCTGATCAACCTGTGCATGCAAGGCAAAGGCTTCCGTCTGACCCCGGTGGAATAACCCACCATGAACGCCTGAAGCCATATCTGCCCACAATCAAAAGCCCCGCATGATGACCATGCCTGGGCTTTCTATCCTGCGGCGACAATGGAAAAGCCGTTATCAATCAAGCTGCAGCCGAGATCCCGACTCTCACCTCGCCGTTACCGCCATCCCCCCGGCAAGGCCATGACTCCTCACAGCACGACGCCGAGCTGCCGTTGCAACTGCCGCTGCCCCTTGGGGGTCAGGGTCAGCTCACGGCTATCCGGCTCGCGCACCAGCCACCCCTTGTCCAGCATATGGCCGAGCAGGCGGGCACCCAGCTGGCCGCCAAGATGCATGCGCCGCTCGCTCCAGTCGAGACAGTGGCAGGCGAAGGGGCGCTTGCCGGTCGCCACGCAGTCGATGCCAAGCTGGGCCAGATGCTGCTCCCCCTGCGGGGTCAGCCCATAGCCCTCGGCCTCCAGCCAGCCTTGGCTCATCAGGCCGTCATGGAGCCTCACCCCCAGCTCCCCCGTCAGATGGTCATAACAGCTACGGGCAAAGCGCAGCCGCTCCGGGGTCTTGCTCCTGGCCCCCGTGCCCATGTCCACCAGCCCCATCAGCTGCTCCACCACCAGCGCCACGTCATGGCTCGCGATGCGGTAGTAGCGATGCTTGCCCTGCCTGACACAGGCCGTCAGCCCCTGCTGCTGGAGCCGGGCCAGGTGACTGCTGGCGGTTGACGCCGACACCTCGGCCACCAGACTCAGCTCGGTGGCCGTCCAGGCGCGCCCATCCATCAGGGCGCACAGCATGCGGGCGCGGCTGCCATCGGCGATGGCGGCCGCCACCTGCGCCAGACCTTGTTCCAGGCTCTCCTGCTTGCTCATCTCGCTACTCTCTGCTTGCCCCTGTCACTGCCACTCTGCCGTGACCCTGCGCGGGCCTTGTCGATGTCGTCGGTCACCAGGATCAGCTGGTTGGCATGGTCGCTGTACAGGGTAATGATGTTGACCGAGGCCTCCCCCAGGGCGCTGCAGATGGCCCCCAGCTGCCCCGGCACCTCCTGCTTGAGGCGGCGCACCAGCACCTCGCGCACCGCCACCACCTCCAGCCCCCCTTGTTCGGCGGCCCGGGCCGCAGCGGCGCCATCCTCCACCAGAAAGTGGGCATGGCCTGCGCCCCCCAGGGTGAACATGCCACCTCCTTCCAGACTGACACCGGCCCGCCCCATCAAGCTCCCGAACAGCCCCAGTGTGCCCGGGTTATCGGGCAGCATCACGTGAATATCGTACATCCCTGACTCTCCTTGGTGACAAGAGGCTCCAGAGTAGTGGCATAGCCATGGCAATGCTTCGATGGCGGGCGAAGTGTCAGACCTCAGCTGCCCATACTAGCCACGGCAAAACGGCGGGCGAAGTGCCAGACCTCAGCTGCCCATGCTGACCACGGCAAAACGGCGGGCGAAGTGTCGGCCCTCAGCTGCCCATGCTGACCACGGCAAAACGGCGCCCGAAGGCGCCGTTTTTTCTACATAGGATCGCAAGGAGTGCCGATCAGCCGGTATAGACAGGCAGCAGCCCCGCCATGTTGAGCAGGTGGAAGGCGGCGGTCAGCACCCCGAACAGGATCACCAGCCCTATCATCAGGATACCGCCGGGAGCGCGGAAGCCCGCGCTGCCATCAGGCGCCGCCTTGCGCACCTTCCAGGCCAGCAGCGGCGGTATGATGCAGGTCCACAGGGTGGCCACGGCGCCCGCATAGCCGATGGCCACCAGGAAGCCGAACGGGAACAGCAGGGAGAGCACCAGAGGCGGCAGGAAGGTAACGCCCCAGGACTTGGCACGACCGGCGCGGCTGTTGTCGAACTTGAACAGATCCGCCAGATAGTCGAACACCCCCAGGCCCACCCCGATGAAGGAGGAGAGAATGGCCGCCATGGAGAAGGCGTTGAGGGCATTGGCCACCGCCCTGGATTCGATCACCGAACCGAGCGCCTTGAGCAGGGCATCCACGTTGCCCCCTTGTTCGATCACCGGGCCGAACTCGCTGCGGGGCAGGTTGCCGAACACGCTCACCAGCCAGATGAGGTAGAAGGTCAGCGCGATGACGGTGCCCCCCATGATGGCGCGGCTGGCACGGCGCTCCTCGCCGTAGTAGGCCCGCATGGACGACACCGAGTGGTGATAGCCGAAGGAGGTGAGCGCCACCGGCAACATCACCAGGGCATAGGGGGCGTAGTGGGTCTCGCTGCCGACCCGGTCGAGCAGCAGATCGAGGCGAACGTTCATCGACAGGCCAGAGATGCCGAAGGCAAAGCTCAGCCCCATCAGGATCACCAGCAGCACTGAGATGCGGTCCACCGCCCGGGTGGAGTGCCACACCAGCAGGGAGAAGAGTAGGGTAAAGAGGATGGAGCCCAGCTGGCTGCCCATCCCCGTCATGCCGTCTATGATGAGACCGGCCGAGGTGATGTAGGCGTAGAGCAGGATGCCGCCGACGAAGTAGACGCTCAGGTTATTGAGGGCATTGACCTTCTCCCCCAGCAGATCCCGGGTCACGGTATCGAAGGAGACGCGCAGGGGATAACCGCGATAGGATTCCAGCAGCATCCAGCCGGAAACCGTCATCACCACCATGGTCAGCGCCACCGCGAGCATGGACCAGAGACTCCAGGCACCCGCGCCCGCACTCGGCAGTCCCAACATGCCGGCTCCCACACAGACGCCGGCAATGATGCATGCCCCGCCCACCAACGATGGTTTCTGTTCCATTACTCCCCCAAACGGATTGTTGACTGGTCACGGCGCGCCGCCGTGCTTCTCCTGCGTTCGCCAATGCTGGCGCCGGGGGACTTTACCCTGCATGCCTTCGGGTATCAAATCCGGAGGGAAAATGGGGGGAAACAGGGGTGATATCCGGCCGTTGCCATCTGTTCGGGGCGGTTCAGACGCCAGATACCACATGGGGCGCCCGCAGGCGCCCCATGTCGGCTTGCCGGAAGGTTGAGGTCATCCGGTATAGATGGGCAGCATGCCCGCCATGGCCATCAGGTGAAAGACGGCCGTCAGCACCCCGAAGACGATGACGGCCACCACCATGGGTTGACCGCCGGGGGCCTTGAAGCCGCCCCCCTGTGGAGCCAGCTCCCGGGACTTCTTCGCCAGCAGGGCGGGGATGATGCAGGCCCAGACGGTCGCCGCCGCCCCGGCATAGCCGATGGCCACCACGAAGCCGAACGGGAACAGCAAGGAGAGCAGCAGGGGCGGCAGGAAGGTGACGCCCCAGGACTTGGCGCGGCCCTGGCGGCTGTTGTCGAACTTGAACAGATCCGCCAGATAGTCGAACACCCCCAGGCCCACCCCGATGAAGGAGGAGAGGATGGCCGCCATGGAGAAGAGGTTGATGGCGTTGGATACCCGCTTCGACTCGATCACCGAGGCCAGCGCACCGAGCAGCACATCGACGTCGCCCCCCTTGGCGATGATGGGGCCGAAGGCATTGCGAGGCAGGTTGCCGAAGATGCTGAGCAGCCACAGCAGGTAGAGCGCCAGGGCGATCAGGGTGCCCCCCAGGATCGCCTGCTTGGCCTTCTGCTCCTCGCCATAATAGGCCCGCATCGACGCCACCGAGTGGTGGTAGCCGAAGGAGGTGAGCGCCACCGGCAGCATGGCCAGGGCATAGGGGGCCTGACCCAGCTCCTCGGTGAGGGAGTGGAACAGCATGGTCGCGTCTATGTTGGCGGCAAGGCCCGACACCCCGAACACGAAGCTCAGCACCATAAAGGCGATCAGCACCACAGAGATGCGATCCACCGCCCGGGTCGAATGCCAGACGAAGCAGGAGAAGACCAGCACGAACAGCACGGACGCCAGCTGGCTGTTGATGCCGAGCAGGCCGCTCAGGATCAGACCCGAGGAGGTGATATAGGCATAGAGCAGGATGCCGCCCACGAAATAGACGGTCAGGTTGTTGAAGACGTTGATCTTGTGACCTAGCAAATCCTTGGTCACCGAATTGAAGGAGGCGGTCAATTCATAGGGTTTGAAGGCTTCCAGCAACATCCAGCCGGAGACCGTCATGACGATCATGGTGAGAATAATGGCGAGCGAGGACCAGCTGGTCCAGGCGCCCGCCCCCGCACTCGGCAACCCCAGCATGCCGGCGCCGACACAGACGCTGGCAATGATGCAGGCCCCTCCCGTCACGGATGGTTTCGATGTCATGTGGTGTCACTCCCGAAATTTCACAGAGCTGTGAAAAAAATGGGGCACCTGATTAAGTGCCCCTGACTCGTTATGCTTCTATTAATTTTTCACTCTTCTTGCTGACCACCTGGCCCTGAGGCTCGACCTCCTTCAACCTGGCGGTGAAGTGGCGCAGCACGGCCGGCTCATAGATGAAGTCCAGACCCTTCACGTTCCTGGCATTCTTCTTCACCTCGCCGAAGGCCTCGATGACAAAATCCATGTGGGTCTGGGTATAGGTGGCGCGCGGTATGGTGAGGCGCAGCAGCTCCGCCGGGCAGGGGTGCTGCTTGCCGGTGGCGGGATCCCGCCCCAACAGCAGTGAGCCAATCTCCACCGCGCGGATGCCGGCGACCTTGTAGAGCTCGCACGCCAGGGCGTGAGCCGGGAACTGATCCGCCGGGATGTGGGGCAGCAGCTTGCCCGCGTCCACGAAGGCCGCGTGGCCCCCCGCCTGCTGGCACACCACGCCTAGGGCCTCGAGGCCATCCACCAGGTACTGCACCTGGCCGATGCGATAGGCCAGCCAGTCCTGGCGCATGCCGTCCCGCAGGCCCACCGCGAGGCGCTCCATGGCGCCCCCCTCCAGACCCCCGTAGGTCGGGAAGCCCTCCTGCACCACGCACAGGGTGCGGCACTCGGTGTAGACCTCCAGCATGCTGTCGTCCTTGAAGCAGAGCAGCCCCCCCATCTGCACCATGGCATCCTTCTTCGCCGACATGGCGAGGCCGTCCGCGTACTTGTAGGACTCCTTGGTGATCTCCTCGATGGACCAGTTCGCGTAGCCGGGCTCGCGCTGCTGAATGAAGTAGGCGTTCTCGGCGAAGCGGGCGGAGTCCATGATGACGGGGATGTCGTACTTTCTGGCGAGCTCGTACACCGCCTTCAGGTTGGCAATGGACACCGGCTGCCCCCCGGCGGAGTTGCAGGTGATGGTGCTGACGATGTAGGGCACGTTGGCGGGGCCCGCCTCCAGGATGGCCTCCTCCAGCTTCACCAGATCGAAGTTGCCCTTGAAGTCGGCGGTGACCGAGGTATCGAACGCCTCCCTGGTGTAGACGTTCTTCGCCACGCAGCAGTTGATCTGGGTGTGGCCCTGGGTGGTGTCGAAGAAGTAGTTGGAGAGCGCCACCATCTTCTTGCGATCCAGCCCCTTCTCCTGCTCCCGCTTCTTGATGAGCACAGGGATGTAGATCTGCTCGGCGCCGCGCCCCTGGTGGGTGGGGATGGTGAGTGAATAGCCGAAGATCTCCTGCACCGCCTGCTGCAGGGCGTAGTAGCTGCGGCTGCCGCTGTAAGCCTCGTCACCGCGCAGCATGGCGGCCTGCATGTCCTGGGTGATGGCGCCGGTGCCGCTGTCGGTCAGCAGATCGATGAAGACGTCTTCGCTGTCCAGCAGGAAGGGGTTCATGCCGGCGCGGACGATGGCCTCCTCCCGGTAGGCGCGGGTGGTGCGCTTGACCGGCTCGATGACACGAATACGGAAGGGTTCGGGCAGATGCTTGAAGTTTTCCATAATATAAACACCCCAGATTTAAATATTCAGAATGTGTCTCTTCCCCCGCCGAAAATAGAATATCCGGCAGGTGGGAAATATTGAGAATGGGTGCACGACATCGCCTCGCCGGAATAAACAGACGAAAACGGGTGCAGCTATTTCAGTTCAGGAATGGAGGCGGGCTAGTGGCATGGCAGGCATGCCGCGCCGCCGCGGGGAATTACAGCGGGAAGAAGAACGCGATTTTATGGTCCAGGGTAAACCACTTGGGATAGCTGACCTTGATATTCATGTTGTTGCTCATCTGGTTGGAATTAACAACGCCAATTAACAGGGTCCATTATGGTGGGCCCTTGCATATGATCAATTCCAATATGAGCAAAGTGGGATGGCGCTAACAATTTGCCGGGGGAAATTTATACAGGTCGCCGTCGCAACGGGGTGGACACTGTCCCACCCCGACGCACACGGCGACTCAATGGCTCAACCAGGGCAGCCGTTGCAGCAGCTCGTAGCGATCCGCCAGCGGTGTCTGGCTGACCCAGACCTCCAGCAGGCCGTAAGAGAGCAGCGGCAACACCAGCAGCAACAGGCAGAGCAGCCCCAGCAACTGGCGGGGGGCAAGTCGGCGCCCCTGCGTGCCCAGGTGCAATGCATCTGCCCGCTTCGGGCAGGCAGCCACGCAGCTCAGGCAGCTGGTGCACTCGAGACTGCGCACCGCGATGAGCTGGTGCACCTGGATGCGCGACGGGCAGGCCCGGCTGCACTTGTCGCAGTCGTGGCCCGCGCTTCGCAGGCAACGGGCCGGGTCACGGCGAATGCGCAATGGGGTCAGCAGGCCGAGCAGGGCCAGCCAGGCGCCATAGGGGCAGAGGTAGCGGCAGAACCCCTGCCGGAAGCTGGCGGTGAGCAGCAGCACCCAGCCAAGACAGAGGCCCGAGATCAGGGTCAGGTTGAAGAAGAAGGCCCCCATCTTCATGTCCGCCGCCTGATGGTAGGGGCTGGCGAGGTAGCCGGGCAGGGCGGCGGCGGGCACCGCCAGCAGGATGATGAAGAGCAAGAAGCCGAGCACCACAAACTTCTGGCCGCGCAACACGACATCGAGCCAGCGCGGCGGCGTCCACTCCCCCGCTATCCATCGGCTGCGCAGGCCGTGCAGCCACTCACCCACCAGCCCAAGGGGGCAGAACCAGGCACAGAACGCCCGTCCCAGCAGCAGGGCCGACAGCGAGAGCACCAGCACGGTGACGGTGGCCGCCGGATGGTGGGGATCCACCAGACCCTGTCCGAGCCAGGCCCGCAGCCCGAGGCCGCCTGCGATGGGCAGAAAGCCGTCCACCACGTCAGGGCGTACCAGCCAGGGGGGTATCCCCTGCCCCAGCTGCCAGATGTGCAGGCCGTATTGCAGCGTCACCAGCCCCCAACAGAGCAGCAGCAGCTGGCGCGTGCGTGCACGCAGCCACTGGCTGTCGAGCGCCTCGAGGGCGGGCAGCGGCCGCCGCTGGTGCCAGAGGGCAAGCGCGGCGGCCACCAGCCCCACGCCGAGCCAGAGCAGGCTGTCTGCCGCCAGCAACCAGAACATGAGCAGCAGACCGAGGGCGAGGCGCCACTGCCAACCCGATCGCGCCTGCCATGCCAGCAGCACCAGATAGGCCAGGCCGGCGGCCATGGTCATCGCTTCAATCAGGCTCATGCATCTCCCTCATAGCACTCATGCGGATATGGGGGCAGGATAACGAACATCTGAGTTGATTATTTTGATCTGCATGGGCAGAGGGGGACATTTGCGCCCAATGCCCCTCTCCATGGTTGAACCTTATGCCTTGCGGCTGTTGAACAGCGGCTGGTCGGATTCTGCCTGCTCGGCCCAGAAGTGGATGTTGAAGCGGGCATCCTCCGACAGCTCGACCCTGTGCCAGTACTGGGGCGGGCTGGTGGCAAACTCCCCGGCCCGGATCACCAGGCTCAGCTCGGGCTCCTCGGCCTGCTCGTCGGCAAAGCCGTGATAGGTGACTGTGCCCTCCATCACGCAGAGCTGGCCGAACACCCCGGCCGCGGTGTTGTGGTGGCTGAGCAGGGCTGCGGGCACGTTGGCGCGAGTAAAGAAGGGAGTGGAGCGGCGCACCACCCAGTGAGACGGTATCGGTTGCAGGGACATATCGGTTCTCCTCGAGTGGCCGGGTCGATCCGGCCAGTGCAATGAAAGGGGTTAACGGGGCAACTGGCGCAGCAGCGGGAAGGCGGCGCTCATCTGATCCCCACCCACCACGAAGCCGCACAGCTCGTCAGCTTGGTCGCGGGCCTCGGCCACCATACCGTGGCTGTTCCAGCGGCACTGCCAGGCGAGATCTTCACCCCGGGTGCGGCCCGCCAATTGCAGCGGGTAGCGCGGCGTCTTCACCTTCACCAGCATGGGCGGCAGGGCCAGCGGGGTCGGCGTGCCGAGCAGGGTGCGCGCCAGCGCATTGGCCCCCAGCACAATGGGTTGCAGGAAGGGGAGCAGCTGACCCTGCCACTGCACACAATCCCCCAGCGCGAAGATATGGGGGTCGCTGGTCTGCAGCCGATCGTCGACCAGGATGCCACGCTCCACTGCCAGCCCGGCCCCGCGGGCCAGGGCCAGATTCGGCCGCAGGCCGATCGCGGCGATCACCAGATCCTGCTCGCTGACGCGCCCGTCACTCAGGGTGACGCGCCAGCCATCGCCCGGCTGGGCGTCTATCCTGGCGAGACCTGTCCCGAACTGCAGGCTGACCCCCTGGCTGCGCAGCGCCTGTTGCAGCGGCTGGGTCAGGGTGGCGGGCAGCAGGGCGCTGAGGGGGCTGTCGGCCAGATCCAGCAGGGTGACCTCGCGACCATCGCTCGCCATGTCCATCGCCAGCTCGCAGCCGATGAGGCCGGCTCCCAGCACCAGGATGCGGCGGGCCTGCTGGATTGTCCCCTCGGCGGCGGCATACTCCTGCTGGCTGTTGAGGGTGACCAGATGCTCGCTGCCTGGCAGCTCGGGGCGTACCGCGCTGGCACCGGTGGCCAGCACCAGCTGGCCATAGGGGAAGCTGCCCTGCGAGGTCAACAGGGTGCGCCTGGCAGGGTCGATCCCGAGCACCGGGCAGTAGGGCAGCAGCGCAATGCGCTGCTGCTCGGCAAAGTCGCTGCCGCTCTGGCGTGTCATGGCCGCGGCGGCGCAGCCCCGGCTCACCACGTGGCTCAAGTCCGGCTTGTTGTACTCGTCACCGCTGTCGGCGGTGATGAGGCGGATGGGCTGCTCGGCGTCCAGCTTGCGCAGACTCTTGACCAGCTGCTGGGCAGCGAAGCCGCTGCCGATCACCACTATCTCCCGGCTGATGCCGGCGTCACTCTGAGTTGCTGCACTCATACACAGGCCTCCACGGCGCAGGGTTCGAATACCTCCTTGCCGATGCCGCAGCCCGGGCAGAGGAAGCTGTCAGGGACCTCAGCCCAGGGGGTACCCGGCGCCACCAGCTGATCCGGCTCACCCAGCGCCGGGTCGTAGACCCACTGGCAGACGGTGCAGAGCATGGCCTGGTCGTCATCCCATTCGGCGGTGGCCGCTGCGGCTGTCGGCTCAACAGCTGGCATCAGGGGGACAGGCGTCACGTCTGTCTGAGTTGTGGTGATCGGGCGGGGCGCCTCCAGGGGGTGCAGCGCCCACTGGCGGGCCAGCTGACGGCCATGCTCGCGGCATTCGGCCAGCGCCGAGCCATCCGGCCGCCACTTGGCCTTGAGGGAGATGCTGATGTCAAAGCCTGCATCCATCAGCCGGGTCTGGATCCGGTCCACCGCGCCGCCGGTCCAGCCGTAGCTGCCGAAGGCCGAGGCACGCTTGTTGCGAAAGCGCAGGCCGGTGATCTCTTCGAGCATACCCGCCACCTTGGGCATCATGACGTTGTTCATGGTGGAGGAGCCCACCAGTATCCCCTTAGAGCGGAACACCTGGGTCAGGATCTCGTTCTTGTCGTGGCGGGCCACGTTGTAGATCTTCACCGCCACGCGGGGGTCCACCTCGTGGATGCCCTGGGCTATGGCATCGGCCATCATGCGGGTGTTGTTGGACATGGAGTCGTAGAAGAGGGTGATGCGGTCTTCCTGATAGTGGTCGGCCCACTCCAGGTATTTCAGGATGATCTGGGTGGGATCCTCGCGCCAGACGATGCCGTGGGAGGTGGCCACCATGCTCACCGGCAGGTTGAAACCGAGCACTTCCTTGATCTTGGCGGTCACCAACGGGCTGAAGGGGGTCAGTATGTTGGCGTAGTAGCGCTGGCACTGCTCCATCAGCTCGGTCTGATCCACCTCGTCGTTGAACAGGTGCTCGTCGCAGTAGTGCTGGCCGAAGGCGTCGTTGGAGAAGAGCACGGCATCTTCTGTCATATAGGTCATCATGCTGTCGGGCCAGTGCAGCATGGGGGTCTCGATGAATACCAGTTGCTTGCCGTTGCCGATATCCAGGCTGTCACCGGTCTTGACCGGGTGAAAGTTCCACTCCGGGTGGTGATGGTGGCCTGTGATGGAGTCGATGGCGTTGTGGGTGCAGTAGATGGGGGTGCCGGGGATGCGGGCCATCAGCTCGGTCAGGGCGCCGGCGTGATCCTCCTCGGCGTGGTTGATCACTACATAGTCGATGGTGGCGAGATCGATCTCGGCCGCCAGGTTCTGCACGAACTCGCGGCTGAACTTGTGATCGACGGTATCGATCAGTACGTTTTTCCCTTCGCGGATGAGATAGCTGTTGTAGCTGGTGCCCTTATGGGTCTTGTACTCGGTACCGTGGAAGTCGCGTACCTCCCAGTCCCGTTGGCCGACCCAGTGGATGTTGTTCTTGACGTGAATGCTCATCAGGCAGTTCCTCGAATGCAATAGTGGATGTTCGACTGAACTGGCTATTGCAGCAGGCATGCCAACTTATAACTCATTGTTTTTATTGAACGCAAACCTCAGTTGTTGTCATTATGACAATCACACCATATAGTCAAAATCACAAACATAGTGTCATTAGGACAATCATTGTGATCTCGACCGACAGCCTGGCGCGCATCGCCCTCGACCTGCAACTCGGCATCTCCCATCAGGACAGATTCCACCGCCTGATCCAGAGCGTGCGCAGCCTGCTGCACTCGGACGCCTCGGCCCTGCTGCGCTTCGAGGGGGGCCAGTTCATCCCGCTCGCCATCGACGGCCTGATGCAGGACGTGCTGGGGCGCCGCTTCGCCCTCAAGGATCACCCGCGCATGGAGGCCATCGCCCGGGCCGGCGACGTGGTGCGCTTCCCCGCCGACAGCGCCCTGCCCGACCCCTATGACGGCCTGATCCCGGATCACGACGACTTCAAGGTGCACGCCTGCGTCGGCCTGCCGCTCTTCTCGGATCAGACCCTGATCGGCGCCCTGACCATAGACGGCATGAACCCGACCCAGTTCGACGGCATCAGCGACGAGGAGCTGCGGCTGGTGGGGGCCCTGGCCGCCGCCGCCCTCAGCAACGCCCTGCTGCTGGAGCGGCTCGCCCGCCAGAGCAGCGAGCCGCTCGCCTCAGTCCCCCATGCCGAGGGCCAGCCGGAGATGATAGGCCGCTCCCCCGCCATGGCCCGCCTGCGCCACGAGATAGAGGTAGTCGCCAGCTCGGAGCTGAACGTGCTGATCCTGGGGGAAACGGGGGTAGGCAAGGAGCTGATCGCCAAGGCGGTGCATCAGGGCTCACCCCGCGCCAGCGCCCCCCTGGTCTACCTCAACTGCGCCGCCCTGCCGGAATCGGTGGCCGAGAGCGAGCTGTTCGGTCACGTGAAGGGGGCCTTCACCGGCGCCATCCACAACAGGGCGGGCAAGTTCGAACTGGCGGACAAGGGCACATTGTTTCTCGACGAGATTGGCGAGCTGTCGCTGGCGCTGCAGGCCAAGCTGTTGCGGGTGCTGCAATACGGGGATCTGCAGCGCATCGGCGACGACACCCCGCTCAAGGTCAATGTGCGCATCCTGGCGGCCACCAACCGGGATCTGAAGCAGGCTGTGGTCGAGGGGCAGTTCCGGGCCGACCTCTACCACCGGCTGAGCGTCTTCCCGATCCAGGCCCCGGCGCTGCGGGAACGTCCCGGGGACATTCCCCTGCTGGCCGGTTATTTTTGCGAACGCTGCCGGGTCAGCCTGGGGCTGGAGCGGCTGCGCATCCTGCCCGGGGCACTGGCACTGCTCGAGGGTCACGACTGGCCGGGCAACGTGCGGGAACTCGAGCACGCCATCCACAGAGCCGCCGTGCTGGCGCGGGCCGAGCAGGGCAGCCAGTCCCCGGCCCTGGATGCCCATCACTTCAATCTGGGGGCGGCGGTATCGCCGCTGCCTGCCGCCAGCACGGCCACCCCTGCCCCGCCCGTCGCCGCTGGCCTCGGCCTGCGCGCCGCCACCGACGCCTTCCAGCTCCAGCTGATAGAGCAGACCCTGGCCGCCCATGACGGCAACTGGGCCGCCACCGCCCGGGCGCTTGAGCTGGACGGCGGCAACCTGCACCGGCTCGCCAGACGGCTCGGCCTCAAGGCCTGAGACCCCAAAAACAAAAAACCCCTCGCGAGGGAGGGGGTTTTTCGTGGTGCCCGAGGCCAGGCGATCAGCGCAGGGACTTGACCGAGCGGCGGACGATCAGCTCGGGCTGGACCGTCATGGACTCGACTTCCAGCTCCTTGTTGCGGATCCGGCTCACCAGCTGCTGCACCGCCAGCAGGCCCAACTCGGCCTTGGGGTGGCGGATGGTGGTGAGCGGCGGGCTGGAGAAGCGCGCCATCTCGATGTCGTCATAGCCGATCATGGAGATGTCGTCCGGCACCTTGACCCCGGCTTCCCAGGCGGCGCAGATGGCGCCGATCGCCATGGGATCGTCGAAGGCGAAGACAGCGGTCGGCCGCGGCGTCAGGGCCAGGATCCGCTGCATGGCGTCGTAGCCGCTCTGGCTCTCGTAATCCCCTTCGAAGATCTGCTCGTCCTTCAGGGTCAGGCCATGCTCGCCCAGGGCGTCACGCACCCCGTCCAGCCGCTGCTGGGTGGTCGGCTTGTCGATCTGGCCCGTGATGCAGACGATCTCGGTGTGACCCTGCTCCAGCAGATGACGCACGGCCAGGCGCGCACCTATGCGGGCGTTGTCGTTGATCACGTTGGCAAAGTCGCACTCGGTTCCCCAGTCCAGTACCACCTGAGGCACGTTCTTGTGGATCCGCAGCATGTCCCGCAGCGGGGTGTCGATGTCGGTCCCCAGCACCAGCAAGCCGTCGACCCGCTTCTCCATCAGCATGCGCAGATAGTGCTGCTGACGGGGGGGCTGGTTCTCGGTGTTGCACAGGATCAGGCTGTAACCCTGTTCGAAGCAGTAGGCTTCCACCCCTTGCACCACTTCCGCAAAGAAGGGGTTGGCACTGGTGGTGACCAGCATGCCGATGGTCTTGGTCGAGTTGATCTTGAGGCTGCGCGCTACCGAATTGGGCGCGTAGTTGAGTTCTGCCACCGCCTCAAGCACTTTCTGGGTTGCATCTTCGCTGACCCGACGGGTGTGATTGAGTACATGTGAGACGGTGGAGATGGATACGCCTGCCCTGGAGGCGACATCCTTGATAGTGGCCATCTCTGTCTCCTGAATAACAAAGGCGGAACAGTAGCAGATTTCCCGAATAAAGGCTTGGTTTTAACGAGAGCTGCCAGCGAATTGTCAATCTTGGCTAATCTAGGCGGTCATTTCTTTTTGCGCAAACGGAATTTGGTCAAAATGAGAGCGGACGCAGAATGAAATATCGTCAGTTTTTTACTCTGAAAATTGTCATCGTGACAATTTGTTGTCAGTATGTTAATCGACATCCGCGATATTAAACTCCAAAATATAAATTAAAGCAGGGCATTTGTTTCATAAATGCCCTGGCCAACCCGTTCCGGTTAGTATCTTTAACATCTTGTTATTGCACGGTGAGGAATGATAGAACCTTATCTATTGCCGGGCTGGCGGGACACAGGCTCGGAATGACACACGGAAAATGAAACAATCCACTGATTAAGGGACGAATCAATGAATAACTTGAGCAAAATGGCAGTCAGGGCAGCGGTTTCTTTGGCTCTGTTTGGATCAGTCTCCATGGCCAATGCGGCCGATACCATCAAGATCGGCATCGCCGGCCCCCTGACCGGCCCGGTCGCCCAGTACGGTGACATGCAGTTCACCGGCGGCAAGATGGCGGTCGAACAGATCAACAAGGCGGGCGGCATCAAGGGCAAGCAGATCGAAGCCGTCATCTATGACGACGCCTGCGATCCCAAGCAGGCCGTGGCCATCGCCAACAAGGTGATCAACGACGGCGTCAAGTTCGTGGTCGGCCACCTCTGCTCAGACAACACCCTGCCCGCCTCCGACATCTATGAAGATGAAGGGGTGCTGATGGTCACTCCGGCCTCCACCAACCCCAAGATCACCGAGCGTGGCTACCAGCTGACCATGCGTACCATAGGCCTGGACAGCGACCAGGGCCCGACCGCCGCCAAGTACATCATCGAGCAGGTCAAACCCCAGCGCGTGGCCGTCATCCACGACAAGAAGCAGTACGGTGAAGGCATCGCCTCCAGCGTCAAGGCAGCCCTGGACAAGGCGGGCGTCAAGGTAGTGGCCTTTGAAGGCATCACCGCCGGGGACAAGGACTTCTCCGCCCTGATCGCCAAGCTGCAGAAAGAGAACGTGGACTTCGTCTACTACGGCGGCTACCACCCGGAGCTGGGCCTGATCCTGCGCCAGGCTGGCGAGAAGGGCCTGAAGGCCAAGTTCATGGGTCCGGAAGGTGTGGGTAACAAGGACATCTCCGCCATCGGCGGCCCGGCCTCCGAAGGCCTGCTGGTCACCCTGCCGAACAAGTACGATCTGCTGCCTGCCAACGCCTCCATCGTGGAAGCGTTCAAGGCCAAGGGTCAGGACTCCTCCGGTCCCTTCGTCTGGACCACCTACGCGGCCATGCAGGCTCTGGCGGCCGGTATCGCCAAGGCGGGCGAGGATGATCCCGCTGCCGTGGCTGCCGCCATGAAGGCCGCACCGATCGACACCGTCATGGGCCCCCTGAGCTGGGCACCGAACGGTGACCTCAAAGGCTTCGAGTTCGGTGTCTTCCAGTGGCACGCCGACGGTACCTCCAGCCAAGTCAAATAATCTGCCGGTCGGGGGTGACAAGCGTCACCCCCTCCTTTCTTTGCGGGCAAGTACAGGGAACGCAGTATGTCCGAACACCTTCTTTATCTGGTTCAGCAGTTGCTGAACGGATTGACCATAGGCAGCACCTATGCGTTGATCGCCATCGGCTACACCATGGTCTACGGCATCATAGGCATGATCAACTTCGCCCACGGCGAGGTCTACATGATCGGCTCCTATGTCGCCTTCATGGTGATGGCGGGGCTCATGATGATGGGCATCGACAGCACAGTGCTGCTGCTGGGTGGCGCCTTTCTGATCAGTATCCTCATCACCGGCAGCTATGGCTGGACCATAGAGCGGGTCGCCTATCGCCCGCTGCGGGGCGGCAATCGCCTCATCCCCCTCATCTCCGCCATCGGCATGTCTATCTTCTTGCAGAACATGATGCGGATGGCACAGGGCTCGCGCGACATCGCCATGCCCACCCTGATCTCCGGGGGCTGGACCCTGGGCGGTGAGGACGGCTTCCAGGCCAGCCTCTCCTACATGCAGCTCATCATCTTCGTGGTGACCTTCATCACCATGCTGGCGCTGACCCAGTTCATCAACCGTTCCCGCATGGGCCGCGCCTGTCGCGCCTGTTCGGAAGACATCAAGATGGCCAACCTGCTGGGCATAGACACCCACGTGGTCATCTCCATCACCTTCGTGCTGGGGGCCGCCCTGGCCGCCATCGCAGGTGTGCTGCTCGGCATGTATTACGGCGTCATCAACCCCTACCTCGGCTTTATGGCAGGTCTCAAGGCGTTTACGGCAGCGGTATTGGGCGGCATCGGCAGCATTCCTGGTGCCGTGATCGGCGGCCTGCTGCTCGGCGTGGTCGAGGCGCTCACCGCCGGCTACCTCAGCACCGAATACAAGGATGTGATGGCCTTCGCCCTGCTCATCTTCGTGTTGCTCTTTATGCCCACCGGCATCCTGGGTCGTCCGGAGGTCGAGAAGGTATGAAAAAACAATTTATCCATGCCTGCATCGCCAGCCTGATGCTGCTGGTGCTCTCCTTCTGGCTGCTCGGCTTCAAGCTGGAGACCGATGGCTCCAACCTGCTGGTGGTGAGCCGGCTCGATGTCTCCCTGGCCTGGTTGCTGGGGGGCGCCACCATCGTCTTCTGGTTCCAGATGCTGCGCGGCCAGATCAGTCGCCTGTTCCAGGCCTCCATCAGCGGCTTCTCCGTCGGCTTCACCAAGCTGGTGCTGCCGAGCCCGGAGGAGGCGCCCAAGCTCTATAACCTCACCGCCATCCTGGTGCTGCTGTTTGCGGTCAGCTGGCCCTTCATGGCCTCGCGCGGTGCCATCGATCTCGCCACCCTGGCGCTGATCTACATCATGCTGGGGCTGGGGCTGAACGTGGTGGTGGGCCTCGCCGGCCTGCTGGATCTCGGTTACGTCGGCTTCTACGCGGTCGGTGCCTACAGCTACGCCCTGCTCAACACCTACTTCGGCCTGAGCTTCTGGGAGTGCCTGCCCATCGCCGGCCTGATGGCGGCCACCTTCGGTTTCCTGCTCGGCTTCCCTGTGTTGCGGCTGAGGGGGGACTATCTGGCCATAGTCACCCTGGGCTTTGGCGAGATCATCCGCATCCTGCTCAACAACATGACTACCCTGACCGGCGGCCCGAACGGGATCTCCGGCATCCCCAAGCCGACCCTGGGCGGCCTGGAGTTCAACCGCACCGTCAAGGACGGGGGCTTTGGCACCTTCCACGACTTCTTCGGCATCGCCTACAACGCCAACCACAAGGTCATCTTCCTCTACCTGATGGCCCTGGTGCTGGTGGTGGCGACCCTGTTCGTCATCAACCGCCTGCTGCGGATGCCGCTGGGCCGTGCCTGGGAGGCGCTGCGGGAAGACGAGATCGCCTGCAAATCCCTGGGGCTCAACCCCACCATCATCAAGCTGACCGCCTTCACCATAGGCGCCTGCTTCGCGGGCTTCGCCGGCAGCTTCTTCGCCTCGCGCCAGGGCTTCATCAGCCCGGAGTCCTTCGTCTTCATCGAGTCGGCCATCGTCCTCGCCATCGTGGTGCTGGGGGGCATGGGCTCCCAGATCGGGGTGGTGCTGGCAGCCATCGTCATGACGGTGCTGCCGGAGCTGGCCCGTGAGTTCAACGAGTACCGCATGCTGATGTTCGGCCTCTTGATGGTGTTCATGATGATCTGGCGGCCGCAGGGACTGCTGCCCATGAGCCGACCCCATATGGAGCTGCGCAAATGAGCAAGCTGAACGATACCAACAACAAATTGCTCGACGTCTCCGATCTGTCGATGCGCTTCGGCGGCTTGCTGGCGGTCAACGGCGTCAAGCTGGACGTGGACAAGGGAGAGGTGATCTCCATCATAGGCCCCAACGGGGCGGGCAAGACCACCATCTTCAACTGCCTGACCGGTTTCTACCGTCCGACCGGCGGCACCATCCGCTACCGTGGCGAGGAGATCCAGGGGCTGCCCGGCCACCTCATCGCCCGCAAGGGGATAGTGCGCACCTTCCAGCACGTGCGCCTGTTCAAGGAGATGACGGCGGTGGAGAACCTGCTGGTGGCCCAGCACAGACACCTCAACACCGGCTTCATCGCCGGCCTGTTCAAGACCCCGGCCTTCCGCCGTGCCGAGAAAGAGGGGCTGGAGCAGTCCGCCTTCTGGCTGGAGAAGGTGGGCCTCAAGGATCTCGCCAACCGCCCCGCCGGCAACCTGGCCTATGGCCAGCAGCGTCGCCTCGAAATCGCCCGCTGCATGGCGACCCGACCCGAGCTGCTGATGCTGGATGAGCCTGCCGCCGGCCTCAACCCGCACGAGACCGACGAACTCAACGACCTCATCTCCAACCTGAGGGACGAGTTTGGGGTCTCGGTGCTGCTCATCGAGCACGACATGAAGCTGGTGATGGAGATCTCCAACCGCATCTTCGTGGTGAACCAGGGTACCCCGCTGGCCCACGGCAAGCCGGATGAAATCCGCAGCAATCCGGCCGTGATCAAGGCCTATCTGGGCGAGTCGTAAGGAAATCAAGATGTTAGAACTTCGCAACGTATCGACCCACTACGGCAAGATCCAGGCGCTGCACGACGTCAGCGTCGAGATAAAAGAGGGGGAAATCGTCACCCTGATCGGCGCCAACGGCGCCGGCAAGACCACCTTGCTGATGACGCTGTGCGGCGAACCCAAGCCCAGCAGCGGCAGCATCTGGTTCGAGGGGGAGCAGATAGACTCCCTCAGCACGGCCCGCATCATGCGCAAGGACATCGCAGTGGTGCCTGAGGGGCGCCGCATCTTCGCCCGCCTGACGGTGCAGGAGAACCTGCTGATGGGGGCCTTCTTCGTCGACAAGGCCGAGCAACCTGCCCTGCTGGATCAGGTATTCACCCTGTTCCCCCGGCTGCACGAGCGGCTGGAGCAGCGGGCGGGCACCATGTCCGGCGGCGAACAGCAGATGCTGGCCATAGGCCGGGCCCTGATGAGCAAGCCGCGCCTGCTGCTGCTGGACGAGCCCTCCCTGGGGTTGGCCCCCATCATCATCCAGCAGATCTTCGACACCATAGAGCAGCTCCGCCAGAAGGGGATGACCATCTTCCTGGTGGAGCAGAACGCGAACCAGGCGCTCAAGCTGGCGGATCGGGGCTATGTGCTGGAGAACGGCCGGGTGGTGCTGCAGGACACGGGGGCGGCCCTGCTCGCCAACCCGGCAGTGCGCCAGGCCTATCTCGGCGGCTGATCATGAGCAGGGCAGAGGCAGGGCCGGACAGACACAGCTTCTGGCACGACCCTTCCCTGCCCTTCATCGAGGCGCGGGCGGTGCAGGATGGCCGCCACGTCTGCTACGACAAGCACAGCCACCCCCACTTCTCCATCGGCGCCATCACCGGCGGTCACAGTCACTACCTCAACCAGCGCAGCCTGCAGGAGGTCGGCCCGGGTTCCCTGGTGCTGATGAACCCGGAAGAGGTGCACGCCTGCAATCCCATCGCGGATCAGCCCTGGTCCTATCTGATGTTCTACCTCGATACCGACTGGCTGCGCAGCCAGCAGGAGGAGGCGGGCCTCGGCAGCGAGTTCAGGCCCTTCGACATGACGGCGAGCCGGGATCCCCTGCTCTACCGGGGCTTGCAACACCTCCATCACCAGCTGGTAGAGGCGCCGGATCCCCTGGCCCGCGAGGTGGCCTGCCACCTGTTCAGCCGCCAGTTGCTGGCCAGGCTCACCCCGGCCAGGTGGGACGATCGCCCGCCCCGGCACCTGCAACGGGCTGCCGAGCTGATGCAGGACGACAGCGCCAGCCCCCTCAGCCTGTCACAGCTGAGCGCCGTGGCCGGGCTCACCCCCTCCCACTTCGTACGCGCCTTCAGCCACCATTACGGCATGACTCCTCACGCCTATCTGCTGGATAGACGGATCCGCCACGCCCGCACCCTGCTCAGGCAGGGGCAGCCCCTGGCCGAGGTCGCCCTGGCCAGCGGCTTCGCGGATCAGGCCCACTTCCAGCGCCAGTTCAAGCGCCGGGTCGCCGCCACCCCGGGCCAGTACAGGACCCAGCTCGCCCGTCAGGCTGAACGCACCAGATAGGCTGCGCTGAGCAGCAACAAGAGCGCCATGGCCCGATTGAACCAGCGCAACCGGCGAGGCACGAGCAGCAGCCCCTGCATGCAACTGCCGGCATAGGCCCAGCAGGCGATGGAGCCGAGGCAGATCACCAGATAGATAGAAGTAAACAGGGCTACCTGCCCCACCCCGCCCGCGACACCATAGGCTCCCATCCCCATGCTGGCGGCGAGCCAGGCCTTGGGATTGAGCCACTGCATCAGGGCCCCGTACCAGAAGGCGGGGGGCGCCCCCTCGACCCGCTCCAGCTGCCCCCTGTCCACCAGCAGTTGCCAGGCCATGTAACAGAGAAAGAGCACGCCGCCCCAGTGGATGGCGCCCGCCGCCACCGGCCAGCGGGACAGGGCACCGCCGAGGCCCAGCCCCATCAGCAGGAGCAGCAGGATGAAGCCCAGGGTCGCCCCCACCACGTGGCGCAGACTGGCCGGAAAGCCATAACGAGCGCCGGTGCCGAGGGCGACCAGGTTGACCGGACCGGGGGAGATGGACATGGCCAGGGCAAACCCGGACATGGACAGCAACAGACTGATTTCCATGGATGATGCTCACGCAAAGGATTGAGCCACCAGCCTATCCGGCCCGCCCAAGCCGATATTGAAGGAAATTGCGATCCTGCGGCACATGGCAAGGCACATTGCGGACTTAGCGCAAGCCACGGCTTGCGGTAAACTGGCCCTCAATCCTCCATTTTCAGGACATCTCAATGGACCAGTTTGCCCATATCAGCGCCCATGATGCCCACCAGAAGCTGAGCGCAGGCGAAGCCCGTCTCGTGGACATTCGCGATCCCCAATCCTTCGAGACGGCCCACGCGGTCGGCGCCTTCCACCTCACCAACGGTTCCCTGGTTCGCTTCATGAACGAGGTGGACTTCGACACGCCGGTCATAGTGATGTGCTATCACGGCAACAGCAGCCAGGGAGCGGCCCAGTATCTGCTGCAACAGGGCTATGACGAGGTCTACAGCCTGGACGGCGGCTTCGAGGCCTGGCGCAGGGAGTTCCCGATCCAGGCGGGGGACGCATGACAGGGGCGGGGCACTCCTCCCCGGCCGGCATGATCCAGCTGCTGGTGCTGGGGGACGCCCGCATGGCCCAGGCGCTGGTGGATTACCTCGCCACCCTGGGCATCTCGTGCGAGCTGACCCAGTCCGAGCTCGGCGTCTCCGTCTGGCTGGCGGACGAGCAGCGCCTCGCCCAGGCCCAGCAGGAGGTGAAGCGCTTCCTCGCCGAGCCCAATCACCCCCGCTACATGGAGGCCTCCTGGCAATCCGGCCGGGCGGATGCCCGTATCGACTACAGCAAGGGGATGACGGATCCGGTCACCGACTTCCTCCATCAGGCGGGTCCCCTGACCCTGGTGGTCATCATCGCCTGTCTGGCCATCTATGCGCTGGATGCCATAGGCCTGCCCATCTTCGACGAGCTGGCGTTCCACCCGACCCTGGCCCAGTTCACCGACTGGCAGGCCTGGCGCTACGTCACCCCGGCCTTTATCCACTTCTCGGTGCTGCACCTGGTGTTCAACCTGCTGTGGTGGTGGTATCTCGGCGGCCAGATCGAGCAGCGGCTCGGCAGCGGCAAGCTGTTTATCCTGCTGCTGGTCGGGGCCGCGCTGCCCAATATCGCCGAGTTTTTCGTGAGCGGCCCGCGCTTTGGCGGCCTATCCGGGGTGGTCTATGCCCTGCTCGGCTACAGCTGGCTGCGTGCCAGACTGCAGCCCGCCTGCGGCCTCACCATGCCACCGGCCCTGATGGGCTTCATGCTGATCTGGCTGGTGCTCGGCTTCTTCGACATGCTAGGCACCCCCACCGCCAACATGGCCCATCTGGTGGGTCTGCTGGTCGGTCTGGCGCAAGGCTGGCTGGACAGGCACCACAGGCCCGCCTGAGTTGTTGTAGTCATCGAGGCGGCTGCAATCTGCTCGGCAGCCGCCAGCCAGATGGCCGGCCCGACCCGAGTCGCAGAAACGAAAACGCCGCCCCCAGGGGCGGCGTTGTTATTGGTCGGCCGGCTTACTGCTTGAGCAGGCTGGCGTCGGTCACCTTGACCGCGGTGCCACCGCTCGCGAAGAAGCTGCCGAACTGGGTCTGCATCTCTGTGGTGACGGCGCCGGTCGGATCGAAGTTCTCGTCCGGTGCCAGCAGCGAGCTGTGACCACCGGCCACGAAGCGGGTAGCGTGGTGGTTGGCCGCGCCGGTCGCGCTCAGGGGTTGCAGGGCCAGTACCTTGAACAGCGGCTCGGTGCCACCCAGAGGGGCGGTGGCAATGCTGTTCGGGATCACCCGATCCGACAGGCTCAGGGCGCCGTCGCCGACGACTTCAGTGGCAAACAGCGGGAAGTCCGCCGCTATGCCGCGACCCAGGTTGATCGGATCAGCCGAGTCCAGCACCGACTGGGCAGCGAAGCTGTAGCTCTGCAGGGTACCGGCCGCGGTGGCCTGGGTGGCGGCGTCCTGGCTCGGCAGGAACTCGTTGACGAAGCAGGTCGGCACCGCCGTCTTGCAGTTAGGCGCATAGGCGGTGAAGGCCGCCTTCAGGGCCGCACTGCCAGCGGTCAGCACGCTCATCTGGATCGTCGGGCCGAAGGTCGGCGAGTTCAGCAGCAGCGGCGCTATGCCGCCACCCGGCATGGCCAGGCCGCCGGTGTCGAACTTGAACAGGGCATCCGCCGTCGGGTTGCCAACGGACTGGTTGGCCACCGCCAGCAGGTTGGCCCCCGCGATGGCGCCCAGGGAGTGACCCAGGAAATGCACCTTGAGACCGGCACCTCCTAATTTGGAAGGCTGGCCATTGGAGGAAAAGCCCTTGGCATTGGCCAGACCGACCGCCAGACGCAGGCCCAGCAGATCCGTCACGCTCTGTTTCAGGTTGTCGCGGGCCACCGTCAGGTAGCTCAGGTTCAGGTAGGGGGTCGGGTTCTTATCCGTGGTGACCGAGTCCATGCTGCCGGTCAGGGCGAAGCCGCGCTCACCGTGCAGCGGATGATCGATCACCACCACGGCCACGTTCTTCTTTGCTTGGGCACCGGCGCCGATCTGGCCAAGGGCCAGGGCGTAGGCGTTCTCCTTCACCGAGGTGACGCCGTGCTGATAGATGATCACATCGGTGATGGCTGTCAGCGGCGCGGCGGCGAAGATCCGCATCGGCACGGACTGCACCTCTTCCAGCGCCGGCAGCGGGTTGAAGCGGCCTATGTTCATCTCGGGATCCAGCGGCTGGCCGCCGGAGGTGAGGGTCACCCCGATCAGCTTGCTCGCCTCCGCCAGCAGCTCGGCCTGACGGCTCGGGTCGGCGATGAGCTCGCCCAGCAGGGCCGGATCCACACCGGCGCCCACCAGGCCGCCGATCACCTCGGCATCCTGTGCCTTCAGGGCATTGGCGATAGCATAGAGGCTGGGGATGGCGCCGTGCCAGGACTGGGTCCTGGCCTTGTCCCAGGAGCCGGCGGTGGCCGGAGAGGAGAGGAAGTAGGGCAGCTTGACGGTGCCGCTATAAACCTTGGCTGCCTGCGCCAGGCCGTTGAGCGGGGTGCCTGGGCCAAAGGCGGCGGCAATGGCATCCTTCTGCTCCTGGGGCAGGAAGGGCTCGGCTTCCAGCTGGGTCAGGAAGGCGGCGTTTGCCGTCACCCCCAAGGTGTAGGTACCGGGCAGGCTGGTGTTGCCCAGGGCATCCTGCTTCCACAGGGCGGCAGCGTCCAGGGTCGGGCTCTTGAGTACGGAAGCGGCCGCACCCTTCACCGCCACCAGCACGTCGGCCCCGGACTGGGTACCGAACCAGTCGGAGAAGATCACGTGGTCGCTGGTGATGCCGGTGGCAGCCTTGAACAGCCCTTCCTGCAGCGCGATCAGGCCGCTGATGGTCTGCTCCTGGGCATTGCTGCCGGTGCTGGTCTTGTAGTTGCTGTAGTCGCTACCCGGTCGCAGGGGGTTGCCGCTGCTGTCCTTGAGCGAATCGGTCGCCACTATCATGTAGTAGGAAGCCGGATTGAGCGGCTTGAGCGGCACCAGGTTCAGCTTGCCCGCCGACTCGGCGACCACGAAGTCCACCCCGTAGGCCAGCACCTTCTTCACGCCACTCGGGCGCAGGGCTGCGCTGTCGAACTCCAGCTCCAGCAGGTAGAGCGGAGCCACCGAGGCACCGAATTCGGCGGCGGACGGCGCCTTGACCGTGATGCCTGAGGCCGTCACGGGCACTATCTGGATCGCCTGGGTAGTGGACCAGCCATCCAGGGTGGAGAGGGCGGAGACTGGATTGGAGAGATCGGCCGTTTCGGTCGAGAACTTCAGGGTGCCGTCACTGGCACGGGCGGCCAGGGCGCTGGGGCGCGCCGCATTGGTGCCGCTCAGCAGATAATCGAGATAGCTTGAGGTATCGCCTTTGTTGTCGTCACTGCCACCACAACCGCTCAGCAGCGCACTGACGACGGCCGCGTAAATTAGCTTCTTTTTCATATCCTTATCTCTTTTATGTTGTTATCCATGATGAGCCTGACGGGGTAGGGTCCAAACCCGACCGAGTCATATTAACAGCAACGCAACAATTAATAAGCCTCTGGTCGGTCATCTGATCTGATTTTTTTGTGTACAACATCAAGGAATTGGAATTGATCCCCGGCGAAAGAGGGTAGCAGCCTTCCCCTTATCACCAGACCCGACCAGAGCCTTTCAGCGCCAGTGGCGCAAAAAGCCACCCCGATCTCGGCAAAGGGGGGGATTTGTCGGTAGAATGGCGCCATTGCTTAAGGAGAACCCCATGATCGACCCGAAAAAACTGGAAGAGATCGCCAAACAGATACACAACGCCCTGCCGCCCGGCATTCGCAGCATGGGTGAAGAGGTGGAGAAGAAGACCCGTCAGGTGCTGCAGGCCCAGCTGAACAAGCTGGATCTGGTGAGCCGCGAAGAGTTTGACGTGCAGACCAAGGTGCTGCTGCGCACCCGGGAGAAGCTGACCGCCCTCGAGGCCAAGCTGGCCCAGCTGGAACAGCAGCTCGCCGCCAAGGGCGAGTAATCCGGCGCGACGTCCCGTCGGCACATAAGACAAACCCCAGCCAGGCTGGGGTTTGTTGTTTCTGATGCCCGAGGGGGATGGGCCGATGCGGGCTGGCGAACCAAGTTGCTCACCCCCTCATCCCGCCTTCTCTCGCGAGGGGAGCAGGGAGCGGATCGGCGTTCCTCGGGAAGGCGGTGATCAGATAAATTCGTAGGCGTCGCCGAAGATGCGCTCGGGCTCGGCACCCAGCACCTTGAACTCCTCGCGGGCGGCACCCGCCATCTCGAAGCGACCGGCCACATAGATGTCGTAGTCATGCAGGCTGACGAAGTCATCCATGATGGCCTTGTGCACCAGGCCGGTCTTGCCGGTCCAGTCCGCTTGTGGCTCCTGCACCACGGGGATGAAGGTGAGCGGCGCATAGTCGCGCTCCCACTGCTGCATCTGCCCCTGCTCATAGAGCCAGTGCGCCTGGCGCACGCCCCAGTAGAGGAACACCGGGCGCTTGCTGCCGGTATCGATCAGATACTCTAGGATGGCGCGGGCGTAGGAGAAGCCGGTACCGCCCGCCATCAGGATCAGGGGGCGCGGTGATTCGTCGCGCAGGAAGGCCTTGCCCGCCGCCAGCTCGATCTCGATCTCCCCCTGCTCGCGCATGCGGGCCAGCACCTGACCGGCGTAGGCGTTTTCCGGGGTGGCACCGATCTGCAGCTCCAGCACACCGGAGCGGGTCGGCGAGTTGGCGATGGAGAAGGGGCGCTTGTCCGAATCGCTCATCACCACCAGCAGATACTGGCCAGGCTTGAAGCTCACCGCTTGCTGCGGCGTCAGGGCCACGTGCCAGATGGTGTCGACATATTCGCGCAGTTCCTCTACGCGGCACTTGATACGTTGCATTCTTGTCCTTGTGAGGGGCCTGCCCGGCCCGCTTCGCTCATGGTTTCACTGTTTTTATGGCGACCAGTTGGTGGTCAAGTCAGTCGAGCATACCCAATTCGGCACGGCAATACCGCACTTTTGCGTCGGTATGGCCGCCAGCCCGGGTGGGTCGCTCAGTCGAGGATCTTCAACTCGTCCCAGATCCCGTCGATCTTCTGCTTCACCGCCTCGTCCTGGACTATGGGCTGACCCCACTCCCGGTTGCTCTCCCCCGGCCACTTGTTGGTGGCATCCAGCCCCATCTTGGAGCCGAGCCCCGAGACCGGCGAGGCGAAGTCGAGGTAGTCGATGGGGGTGTGCTCGATCAGGGTGGTGTCCCGCGCCGGGTCCATCCGGGTGGTGATGGCCCAGATCACGTCCTTCCAGTCCCGGGCGTTGATGTCGTCGTCGCAGACGATCACGAACTTGGTGTACATGAACTGGCGCAGGAAGGACCAGACTCCCAGCATCACCCGCTTGGCATGGCCGGGATAACGCTTCTTGATGGTCACCACCGCCATCCGGTAGGAGCAGCCTTCCGGCGGCAGGTAGAAGTCCACGATTTCGGGGAACTGCTTCTGCAGCAGCGGCACGAACACCTCGTTGAGCGCCACCCCGAGCACGGCAGGCTCATCGGGCGGACGGCCGGTGTAGGTGCTGTGATAGATGGCATCACGGCGCATGGTCATGTGGGTGATGGTGAACACCGGGAACTCGTCCACCTCGTTGTAGTAGCCGGTGTGATCCCCATAGGGGCCCTCGGGCGCCATCTCCCCCGGCTCCAGATAGCCTTCCAGCACGATTTCGGCGCTGGCGGGCACTTCCAGCTCGCAGCTCAGGGCCTTCACCACCTCGGTGCGGCTGCCCCGCAGCAGGCCGGCGAAAGCGTACTCGGAGAGACTGTCCGGCACCGGCGTCACAGCGCCGAGTATGGTCGCAGGATCGGCACCGAGCGCCACCGCCACCGGGAAACGCTCACCCGGGTGGGCCTCCTGCCACTCGCGAAAATCGATGGCGCCGCCGCGGTGATCCAGCCAGCGCATGATGAGCTTGTTCTTGCCGATCTTCTGCTGGCGGTAGATGCCGAGGTTCTGGCGCTTCTTGTAGGGGCCACGGGTGATGGTCAGCCCCCAGGTCACCAGGGGCGCCACATCGCCGGGCCAGCAGTGCTGGATGGGGATCTGGTCCAGATCCACCGCATCCCCCTCCAGCACCACCTGCTGGCAGGGGGCGGAGGAGAGCCGCTTGGTCGGCATGTTGAGCACCTGCTTGAAGATGGGCAGCTTCTCCATCAGCTCCCTGAGGCCGCGGGGCGGCTCTGGCTCTTTCAGGTAGGAGAGCCAGACCCCGACCTGGCGCAGGGCACCGACGTTGGGCTGGCCCATGCCCATGGCGACCCGATCCGGGGTGCCGAACAGGTTGGTCAGCACCGGCATGGAATAGCCTTTGGGATTCTCGAACAGCAGGGCCGGGCCGCCCGCACGCAGGGTGCGGTCGCTGATCTCGGTCATCTCCAGATAGGGGTCTATCTCGCGGCTGATGCGCTTGAGCTGTCCGGTTTGTTCCAGCTGCGCGATGAAATCACGCAAGTCCTTGTATTTCATGCAGGTACCCTAGCGGGGTCAGGAGGTTCCGCATTATAACCCTGGCCGCGCATCCGGTGTACCCGTATCGGGCAGCATGATGGACGAGGCGTGACGCCGCTCCTGCCGGGTGAGCCTGTCCGCCAGCTGGCCCAGCAGCCTGGGCTCGTCCATCTGCAGCAAGAGACCGGCCACCAGGCCGCCATACTGGTGCTTGCCGAGCTCCGCCAGCAGATACTGCTGGGCACCGTCCGGCAGCGGCGAGAGCTGGCTGAGCTGCTGCAGGGCGGGGATCATCAACCGCCCGTTGCGGCTGGCGGCAATCAGCAGATCGCTCGCCTCCTGACCGGTATGGAAGCGGGAAATGGAATGCAGGGCCGCCAGGCTGTCGTGATCCACAGGCTGGCGCCACAGCTTCAGGTAGAGCGCTGTGTCGCCCGTCCGTTCGATGAGGTGCAGCAGCAACTGGTTGTCAGGCAGGAAGAGATTGAGGGAGGCGAGCCGGTCGGCCTCGCGTCGCAGCACTGGGGCGGGCTGGTCATCGAGCACGGCCAGCAGCGCCTGTTGCTGCCGGGCCAGCTCAGGGTTGCGGCTGTAGTAGAGCTGCTTGTAGTCGAAGCTGTTCTGCTCCAGCAGTTGGCGGTAGTTGTCCTGCCAGGCCAGTTGCTGCCAGTGGTTGAGCACCAGCCGGGCCTCGGCGGCAAAATCATAGGCGGGCAGCTGCACCAGGAAACCGTCCACCTCCCCCTCCACCAGCCATTGCGGCGCCTTGGCGGCCTGCTCCCGTACCCAGGCCAGCAGGGCGGGGCTGGGGGCGGCCGATGACTTGAGCCCGCTCAGCAACTGATGCAGCAAGTACTCCCGCTGCCCTACCGACAGGGTCTCGAGCAGCGAGTCCATGGCATCAAACTGCTCCAATGCCATGCGGCTATCCAGGTACGCCCGGTGCCCCTCCAACCCCTCGTCCGCCACCAGAGGTGCCTGCAGCTGCGGCGGGGTATCGGCATGCACAGGGGCAGCCAGCATCCAGCAGAGTCCAATGAGAAATACCAGCTTCATGACGTCCCTTTCCTTGTGACATCGAGGCTACATACTACTAAGCCAGCCATGAAATAGATAAACAAAAACCGCGACCTGGGCCGCGGTTCTGTCATTCCAAGATGCAGTTATTTCTGCTGACGCTTCATGGAGTCGAAGAATTCGTCGTTGGTCTTGGTGGCTGCCAGCTTGTCGATGAGGAACTCGATGCTGTCGATCTCGCCCATGGGGTGAATGATCTTGCGCAGTATCCACATCTTCTGCAGCTCGTCCGGCGCGGTCAGCAGCTCTTCCTTGCGGGTGCCGGAGCGGGTGATGTCGATGGCCGGGTAGACGCGCTTCTCGGCAATCTTGCGCGAGAGGTGCAGTTCCATGTTGCCGGTACCCTTGAACTCTTCGTAGATGACTTCATCCATCTTGGAGCCGGTATCGATCAGCGCGGTGGCGATGATGGTCAGGCTGCCGCCTTCCTCGACGTTACGGGCCGCACCGAAGAAGCGCTTCGGACGATGCAGGGCGTTGGCATCCACACCACCGGTCAGCACCTTGCCCGATGACGGGATGACGGTGTTGTAGGCACGGGCCAGACGGGTGATGGAGTCCAGCAGGATCACCACGTCCTTCTTGTGCTCGACCAGGCGCTTGGCCTTCTCGATCACCATCTCGGCAACCTGGACGTGACGGGAGGCAGGCTCGTCGAAGGTGGAAGCGATCACTTCACCCTTCACCATGCGCTGCATCTCGGTCACTTCTTCCGGACGCTCGTCGATCAGCAGAACGATCAGTTCGCAGTCCGGGTGGTTGTAGGCGATGCTCTGGGCGATGTTCTGCAGCAGCATGGTCTTACCGGCCTTGGGCGGTGCGACGATCAGGCCACGCTGACCTTTACCGATGGGGGACGCCAGATCCAGCACGCGGGCGGTGATGTCTTCGGTAGAGCCGTTGCCACGCTCCATGCGCAGACGCTCGTTGGCGTGCAGGGGGGTCAGGTTTTCGAACAGGATCTTGTTGCGGGAGTTTTCAGGACGGTCGTAGTTGACGTCGTTGACCTTGAGCAGGGCGAAGTAGCGTTCACCCTCTTTCGGCGGCCGGATCTTGCCGGAGATGGTATCACCGGTACGCAGGTTGAAGCGGCGGATCTGGCTCGGGGAGACATAGATGTCATCCGGGCCTGCCAGATAGGAGCCGTCTGCGCTGCGCAGGAAGCCAAAGCCGTCGGTCAGGATTTCCAGCACACCGTCGCCAAAGATATCCTCGCCACCCTTGGCGTGCGCCTTGAGGATCGCGAAGATGATGTCTTTCTTGTGCGCCCGAGCCAGATTTTCCAACCCCATGGATTCGCCAAGCTGTACCAGCTCGGACACAGGAGTGTTCTTTAATTCAGTCAGATTCATAGTGGTGAAAGTCTGTAAGCAAGGATTGAAATGAGGAGACAGTCTGCTGGATTGATGCTGATCGGATTTGACTTGCCAGGCTGCTGTTAAGCAAAGAGTCAGGCAAAAAGGTTAGCAAACGAGCGATAAACTAGCACCAATCGGGATGAGCGTCTAGGTGATAAAACACAAGGAGCGCATTATTGCAATGCGCTCCTTCTTGATTATTACAGGTTACCGTCCAGGAACTCTTTCAGCTGAGTCTTGGACAGGGCGCCGACCTTGGTCGCTGCCACTTCGCCATTCTTGAACAGCAAGAGGGTCGGGATACCGCGAATGCCATACTTGGGCGGAGTGTCGGCGTTATGGTCGATGTTCAATTTCGCCACTGTCACGCGACCGGCATATTCTTGGGCGACTTCGTTCAGGATCGGGGCAATCATCTTGCACGGACCGCACCATTCAGCCCAGAAATCGACCAGAACGGGGCTGTCGGCTTTGATTACATCGGCCTCGAAGCTGGCATCGCTCAGCTGAACAATCTTGTCACTCATCTCCAACTCCAGTCAGTAATTAAGGCTTTATTGATGGTTCAACAAAGGCAATAGTTGCCCTATTTGAAATGATCCTGTTTATTATTGCAAGCCTAACCTGATAACCTACCGCCATGAGCAAAACACATCTAACGACCGAAAAATTCGCCCAAATGGGCCTCGAACCCGAAGTTCTGGCTGGTCTGGAATCAAAGGGATTTCACTATTGTACGCCCATCCAGGCACTGTCTCTGCCGCTGCTGGTAGAAGGCCATGACCTCGCCGGTCAGGCCCAGACGGGGACCGGCAAGACCCTTGCCTTCCTGGCCGCGACCTTCAACTATCTATTGACCCATCCGCTGACCAGGCCGCGCCTCGTCAATCAGCCCCGCGCCATCATCATGGCCCCGACCCGGGAGCTGGCGGTCCAGATCTACAACGATGCAGAAGGCATGTCTGCCTCCACCGGGCTCAAGCTCGGTCTCGCCTATGGTGGCGAAGGCTATGACAAGCAGCTGGCCGTGCTGGAACAGGGTGTCGACATCCTGATCGGTACCACCGGCCGCATCATCGACTACTTCAAGTCCAAGGTCATCGATCTCGGCAACATCCAGGTGGTGGTGCTGGACGAAGCGGATCGCATGTTCGATCTCGGCTTCATCAAGGACATCCGCTTCCTGTTCCGCCGCATGCCGCCCGCCACCGAGCGTCTGAGCATGCTGTTCTCCGCCACCCTCTCCCTGCGGGTGCAGGAGCTGGCCTACGAGCACATGAACCACCCGGAACACGTGCAGATCGAGCCGGAACAGATGACCGGCGTGCGGATCAAGGAGGAGCTGTTCTACCCCTCCAACGAAGACAAGATGCTGCTGCTGCTCTCCCTGATGGAAGAGGAGTGGCCGGAAAAAGCCATCGTCTTCGCCAACACCAAGCATGTCTGCGAAGACGTGCATGCGTGGCTGGAGAACGACGGCCACCGCGTCGGCCTGCTGACCGGTGACGTGCCGCAGAAGAAGCGGATGAAGATCCTAGAAGACTTCACCAAGGGCACCCTGGACATCCTGGTCGCCACCGACGTGGCCGCCCGTGGTCTGCACATCCCGGACGTGACCCACGTCTTCAACTACGACCTGCCCGACGACGCCGAAGACTATGTCCACCGTATCGGTCGTACCGGTCGTGCCGGCAAGAGCGGTCACTCCATCAGCCTGGCCTGTGAAGACTATGCCTTCAACCTGCCGGCCATCGAGGAGTACATCCATCACCCCATCCCGGTCAGCAAGTACGATCGCGATTCCCTGCTGGATGACGTGACCCCCCCGAAACGGGTGTTCCGCAACCGTCAGCCGGTGAACCGCAACATGCGGGATCGCCAGGGTGGTGGCAACAGCAACAACCGCCGCCGTCCGCCACGCAAGAACTGAGGGACGGGCCCAGTTGCACAACTCGCCGCTCTATGCCGCCATCGACCTCGGCTCCAACAGCTTTCACATGCTGGTGGTGCGCGAGGTCGCCGGTGCCCTGCGCACCGTCACCAAGGTCAAGCGCAAGGTTCGCCTCGCCGCCGGTCTCGACCCTGAGTTTCGCCTCAACCGTGCCGCCATGGAGCGGGGCTGGGACTGCCTGCGCCTGTTCTCCGAGCAGTTGCAGGACATTCCGTCCGACAACATCCGGGTGGTGGGTACCGCCACCCTGCGCCTCGCCACCAACGTCGACGAGTTCCTGAGCGAAGCGGAACGGGTGCTCAACCACAGCATCGAGATCATCTCGGGCGAGGAAGAGGCCAAGACCATCTATGAAGGGGTCTCCTGGACCTCCGCCGGGGAAGGCAACCGGCTGGTGATCGACATCGGCGGCGCCAGCACCGAGCTGGTGATAGGCGAACACAGTGAGGCCAAGCTGCTCAACAGCCTGCACATGGGCTGTGTCACCTGGCTCAACAACCACTTCGGTGACGGCGAGCTCTCCGAGGCCCGTTTCCAGCAGGCCATTGCCGCCGCCAGGACGGTGCTGGAGAAGGTGGCGGAAGATTACCGCGCCCTCGGCTGGCGCACCTGTGTCGGCGCCTCCGGCACTGTCCAGGCGCTGCAGGAGATCATGCTGGCGCAAGGGAAGAGCGAACGGGTCACCCTGCCCAAGCTGCAGGAGCTGATGGGTCAGGCCATCGCCTGTGGCAGGCTGGATCGGCTGCAGCTGGAAGGGCTGGCCGCCGAGCGGCTGACCGTGTTCCCCTCCGGCCTCGCCATCCTGATCGCCATCTTCGAGACCCTGAACATAGAGAGCATGACGCTGGCGGGTGGCGCCCTGCGGGAGGGCCTGATCTACGGTCTGCTCGGCAACAATCACGACTGTGATGCCCGGGACAGAACCGCCGACAGCCTGATCAGCCGCTATCAGCTGGACAAGGAACACGCCGAGCGAGTGCGCGACACCGCCGTCGAGGCGTTCAACCAGCTGCAACCGGCCTGGCGACTCTCCAAGCGTTACGGTCGCCCGATCTTGCGTTATGCCGCCCTGCTGCACGAGATCGGCCTCTGCATCGAGTACAAGAAGGCGCCGCAACACGCCGCCTACATCATCGACAACATCGACATGCCGGGCTTCACCCCGGCGCAGAAGAAGCTGTTGTCGGCCCTGCTGTTCAACCAGCGGGACGAATTCAAGCTGGACACTCTGGAGAAGCAGGGCGCCGTCACCGGTCGCCAGGCGATCCGGCTGGCCCGCATCCTGCGCATCGCGCTGATCCTCTGCATGCGCCGTACCCAGGGCACAGTGCCCAGCTTCACCCTGCAGGCCGAGGAGGAGTCGCTGACCCTGACCCTGCCCAAGGGGTGGATGGACGAACACTACCTGCGCGCCAGCGAGCTGCGGCTCGAGGTGGAGCGCCAGCAGAAGATGGGCTGGCCCACCCGGGTGCAGGAAGCCTGACCTCATCACCAGCCAGTCTGGGAGTCGATCATGCCGGATTACCAACCCATCAGCTGTGACCTCTACGACTGGCTCGAGATAGCCGCCCGCTGGCAACTGCCGGTGACCCTCGCCAGCCGCGACGGTCGCCGATGGGATGACAGGATCCGCACCATAGAGGCCAGCGACGGCGTCGAGTATCTGCTGCTGGAGAGCGGCGAGCGTCTCAGCCTCGCCGACCTGGCGACCCTGGATCTCGTCTGGCAGGGGGAAGCGCGGCATATCCGCTTCGCCCCCGCCAGCTGACCTCAAGGCAAAAAGGAGGGCCAACACAGGTTGGCCCTCCTTTTTTGCATCCGCGACTCACACCGGCAGTTAACCCGCCAGCGCCGCCATCACATAGACGTCGAAGCGGTTGCTCTTGGTCTCTATGGCCATGCTCGGTTTGTGCTCGTTGAGCCAGCCCGCGTAGTCCGGACGCTTCACCACCACCCGCTTCTGTGCCATCTGCAACGCCGCCGGCAGCAGGGCATCCGCATCGAGATCCGGCCCCACCAGCGACTGGAACACCCGCATCTCTTTTTTCACCAGCGCCGACTTCTGCTTGTGGGGGAACATGGGATCCAGGTAGATCACCTCTGGCCGTTCCGGCAACGCCAGCAGGTTGTCCACCGCAGGCCCCTGCAGGAGATGCATGCGCTCGCTGACCCAGGAGCCTATCTCGGGATCCTGCGCCGCCCGCGCCAGGCCGTCCTGCAACAGGGCCGCCACCACGGGGCTGCGCTCTATCAGGGTCACCTTGCAGCCGAGGGAGGCGAGCACGAAGGCGTCGCGGCCGAGCCCGGCGGTGGCATCCACCACGGTCGGCATGGCCCCGGACTTCAGCCCCACCGCCTTGGCGATGGACTGGCCGCGGCCGCCACCGAACTTGCGCCTGTGGGCAACGGCCCCTTCCACGAAGTCCACATAGACGGCACCCAGCTTGGGCTCATCCAGCTTACGCAGCTCCAGCCTGGTGTCAGTCAGCACCAGCGCAAAGGGGGCGGGAAACTCCACCTCGGCCAGACGCAGTCGCAGGGCGTCCAGCTCGCCGTCGCGGGCGGGCACTTCACTGAAAACCTGGATATGGGGCATAACGAAGACTCATGGCGGCACGGAAGCGGGCATGATAGCAGAAGCGGGGGATCAGCTCACTGTGGTCAGGTTGGCCAGGTTCATCCCCTGGCGATTGAGGATCAGGTATTCCACCAGATCGTCATAGGGCAGCGGGCGGCTGAGCAGATAGCCCTGGGTGAAGGCACAGCCCTTCTGGCACAGGAAGTTGAGCTGCTCCCGGGTCTCCACCCCCTCGATCACCACCTGCATGCCGAGGTTGTGCACTATGTTGATGATGCCGTCCAGCAGCAGCCTGTCCTGCTCGTTGAAGGGGATGTGGCGCACGAAGGATCTGTCTATCTTGACCAGATCCACCGGGAAGGTGCGCAGGTAGTTGAGGGCCGAGTAGCCGGTGCCGAAGTCGTCGATAGCCAGCTTGCAGCCCGCCTCGCGCAGGGCATCGATCCGCACCCTGTGCTGATCGCTGCTCTCCATCAGCAGGGACTCGGTGATCTCTATGATGATGTCCGCCGGGTCCAGGTCGAAGTGGCGGATCACCCTGAGCCACTCGTTTGCCTCGGGATCGATTGTCTGGAACTCCAGGGTGGAGCGGTTGATGGACATCTGCAACTCCGGGAAACCGGACTTCTGCAGCCTCGCCAGATCCCGGCACGACTGCCAGAGCACCAGGGCACCCAGCCCCTGGATGAGCCCCGCCTCTTCCGCCAGCGGGATGAAGTCTGCCGGCGAGACCTGACCCCAGTGGGGGTGATACCAGCGCACCAGGGCTTCCAGCTTGGCGACCCGGCCGCTGCGATTGTCCCAGATGGGCTGATAGGCCATGGTCAGCTGCGCCAGCTTGATGGCCTCCGCCAGATCCTGCTGCATCTGGTGGCGCTGGCTCACCTCTTCCCGCATGGAGGCGCTGTAGGTACCGAGGGAGCGTCCCTGCCGCTTGGCGACGAACAGCGCCTGCTCCGCATTGCGCAGCAGCTCGTCGCTGTCACCGCCGTCGTTGGGGCAGAGGGTGATGCCGAGGGTCGCGGTTACATAGAGGTGCTGATTGGCCAGCATGAAGGGTCGGGCGAAGCCGCCTATCACCTGCTTGGCAAACACCTCGGCCTGGCGGCGATTGACGATGCCGGGCACCAGGAAGGCAAACTCGTCGCCACCAATGCGGGCCACCAGATCCTCGGTGCGCACCCGGCTCACCAGCCGATCCGACACCTCTCGCAGCAGGGCATCACCCACATGGTGATCCATGCTGTTGTTGACCGCCTTGAAGTTGTTGAGATCCAGCACCATCAGCGCGAAGCGCTCCCCCCGCTCGCAGAAGCGGGCGAGGCAGCGGCCGAACAGCCAGCGGTTCGGCAGCCCGGTGAGGTTGTCGTAGTTGGCCTGGGCGGCAATCTTCTGCTCCGCCAGCTTGGTCTGGGAGAGATCGCTGAAGATGGCGATGTACTGGCTGATCCTGCCCCCTTCCCGCAGGGCGCTGATCATCAGCTGCTGGGGATAGAGCTTGCCGTTCTTGCGCTTGTTCCACACCTCGCCGCGCCAGATCCCCACCCGCTCCAGGGCGTGATACATGTCGGCGTAGAAGGTCTGATCGTGCAGCCCGGACTTGAGCAGGCTGGGACGCTGACCGCGGGCCTCCTCCTCGCTGTAGCCGGTGATCTTCTCGAACGCCGGGTTCACCGAGATGATGCGACTGTCGGCATCGCACACCAGGATGGCCTCGGAGAGGTTGTCATAGACCCGGTGGGAGAGCTTGAGCTGCTCCGCATGGCGCTTCATGGGGTCTATGTTCTCCAGCACCACCATGAGGTAGTCGGGATGCATCTGCTCGTTGCGGATCAGGGTCACTGTCACCCGGCCCCACAGCACAGAGCCGTCCCGGTGCAGGTAGCGCTTCTCCTGGGTAAAGGCGGGGCGCTCTCCCCGCTTGAGGGCGTCGTAGAGCGGGATGCTGGTCAGCCAGTCGTCTGGGTGGCTGAGCTCGGCGACGGTGAGCCGCAGCAGCTCCTGCTGGCTGTAGCCCAGCATCTTCTCGATGGCTGGGTTGACCCAGAGGATGGTGCCGTTCAGATCGAGCTTGCCGATGCCGACCGGCGCATGGGACATCATGGTGTCCAGGAAGTCGGGGCATTCCGGCTGGGTTGGGGGCGACTGACGCTGCTGCTGATACATCAGGGCCAGTTCACGGCCGGCGAGCGGCGCCAGCAGTCGCAGCAGCCCCATGATCTTGTCCATTCTGGGAGTGGCCCGCTTGAACATGACGCTGCACAGCCCCAGGGTCTCGCCCTCGGCACTCTTCAGTGCGACGCCGGCATAGGCCCTGACCTGGCAACGCTCCAGCACGGCCGCATGGGGAAACAGCTCCCGGGTACGATCGCTGAACCAGGCTTCTCCCTGCTGCATGGCGATCTCGCCCGGAGTGTCCGCGAGGGGGAAGCTGTAGGAATTGATGTCGAGAGAGGCAGGATAGGCGGCATGCACGGTGAAGAAGAGCCCGGCCTGATCCTTGCCTGAAACCAGGACGAAGTCAGCCCCGACCGCGTTGGCGATTTCACTCACAAAGGTATCAAAATATCCCTGACCACTCGAATGAGACAGGCTGGAGATGATTTGATAGACAGACTCGAGTGCTCGCCTCATGGCAAGGTTCTTTCTCTCCTTGGAAGGTAGAACCCGACTCTACTGAAGAGGCGGGGCCAGTGCAAACATGCACTCCGCAAGATATTAAAAAGCCTTGAAAAAAGGGACCAAAAGGTCCCTTTTTCTCTCAAAAATCACGTTGTGATCCCACTATGTCGCAAATCTGTACCTGCTTGAAGCTCACGCCGGCGAAGGCGCCGGGCCTCAGGCGGCTATCCCGCTGTGACGCAGCAGGGCATCCACCTTGGGCTCGCGACCGCGGAAGGCACGGAACAGCTCCATCGGCTCCTTGGATCCCCCCTTCTCCAGAATGTGCTTCAGGAAGGATTGGCCGGTGGCCGGGTTGAAGATCCCCTCCTCCTCGAAACGGGAGAAGGCATCGGCGGAGAGCACCTCGGCCCACTTGTAGCTGTAGTAGCCCGCAGCATAACCCCCGGCGAAGATGTGGGAGAAGCTGTGCTGGAAGCGGTTGAACGCCGGCGGCGTCATCACGGCCACCTGGCTGCGCACCTCCGCCAGCAGGGCCGGGATCTGATCCGGATTGGCCGGGTCAAACTCCTGGTGCAGACGGAAGTCGAACAGGGCGAACTCCAGCTGACGCAGCATCTGCATCGCCGCCTGGAAGTTGCGGGCGGTCAGCATCTTCTCCAGCAGATCGGCGGGCAGCGGCTCGCCGGTTTCATGATGGCCGGAGATGAAGGCCAGCGCCTCGGACTCCCAGCACCAGTTCTCCAGGAACTGGCTCGGCAGCTCCACCGCATCCCAGGCCACGCCATTGATGCCGGCCACGCCGGCCACGTCGATCCGGGTCAGCATGTGGTGAATGCCGTGGCCGAACTCGTGGAACAGGGTGACCACTTCGTTGTGGGTGAACAGGGCCGGCTTGCCATCCACCGGGCCGTTGAAGTTGCAGGTCAGGTAGGCCACCGGCTTTTGCAGCGAGCCATCCTGACGGTAGCGACGGCCCAGGCAGACATCCATCCAGGCGCCGCCCTGCTTGTGTTCCCGGGCATAGAGGTCGAGGTAGAAGCTGCCGCGCAGCTCGTCCTCGGCATCGAAGATGTCGTAGAAGCGCACGTCCGGGTGCCAGGTGTCGATGCCGAGACGCTCGCGCACCTTCATGCCGAACACCCGCTTCACCACCTCGAACAGCCCCTTCACCACCTTGCTGGCGGGGAAGTAGGGGCGCAGCTGCTCGTCGGAGATGGAGAACTTGTGCTGCTTGAGCTTCTCGGCGTAGTAGGCGAGATCCCAGGCCGCCAGCTCGCTCTGGCCGTGCTGCTCGGCGGCGAAGGTGCGGATCTCCTCCAGCTCGGCCTTGCCTTGGGGCAGGGACTTGGCCGCCAGATCGGTGAGGAAGCTCACCACCTGCTCGGGCTTGTCCGCCATCTTGGTGGCGAGGGAGAGCTCGGCGTAGTTGGCAAAGCCCAGCAGCTGGGCCAGCTCGCGGCGCAGGGTGAGCAGCTCGCTCATGATGGCGGAGTTGTCCCACTTGCCGGCGTTGGGGCCCTGGTCGGAGGCGCGGGTGGTGAAGGCCTCATACAGCTCGGCCCGCAGGGCACGGTTGTCCGCATACATCATCACCGGCAGATAGGAGGGGATATCCAGGGTGAACAGCCAACCTTCCTTGCCCTTCAGCTCGGCCATCTGGCGGGCGGCCGCCTGCGCGCTCGCGGGCAGACCGGCCAGTTCGGCCTCGTCGGTCACCAGCTTGCTCCAGCCCTGAGTCGCATCCAGCACGTTGTTGCTGAAGCGGGAGGCCAGCTCCGAGAGGCGAGACTGGATCTCGCCATAGCGCTGCTGCGCCTCGGCGGGCAGACCTATGCCGGAGAGGCGGAAGTCGCGCAGGGTATTCTGGATCTCCTTGCGCTGGGCGCCGCTCAGCAGGAGGAAGTCGTCGCTCTCGGAGAGGGCCAGATAGGCTTGATAGAGGCCTTCATGCTGGCCCACATAGGTCTGGAATTCGGAGAGCAGCGGCAGGCAGGCGTCATGGGCCGCGCGCAGCGCCTCGCTGTTCTGTACGGCGTTGAGGTGGCTGACCGGCGACCAGATCCGGGACAGGCGGTCATTGACCTCTTCCAGCGGGGCGATCAGGCTGTCCCAGGTGTGGGGCTCCTTCTGCGCCAGCACATCGGCAATCTTCTGTTTGCAATCGGCGATGGCCTGCGTCACGGCAGGCTGCACCTGATCGGGCTGGATCTGGCTGAAGGGGGGCAGCGAGTCCATCGTCAGCAAAGGGTTAGTCATCTGCGGTACCTCTAAATGCTCTGCAGCCCCTGCCGTCCAGAAGCTTGCTTGGACCATCTAAGATGTAGGCAGAAACCCCATTTATCAAGCCTTTGCCGCCCAGAGCCGGGTCTGCTGCCCAGATTTCGCCAAAAGCTGCTCATTAATGCAGCGATCCGGCATCCGGAGACGACAATGCCGGCCAAAGGGCCGGCATTGTGAGGGCATCGACGCTACCCGTCTCAGCGTTGGGCGTCCTCTTTCAACCACTGGGCGACCCGCTTGGCGAAGTAGGTGAGGATGCCGTCGGCACCGGCCCGCTTGAAGCAGAGCAGGGACTCCAGCACGCACTCCTTCTCTTTCAGCCAGCCGTTCTGGATCGCCGCCATGTGCATGGCGTACTCGCCGCTCACCTGGTAGGCGAAGGTCGGCACCCCGAACTGATCCTTCACCCGACGGATGACGTCCAGGTAGGGCATGCCCGGCTTGACCATGACGCTGTCAGCCCCTTCGGCGATATCCAGCGCCACCTCGTGCAGGGCCTCGTTGCCGTTGGCCGGATCCATCTGGTAGCTGGCCTTGTTGCTCTTGCCGAGGTTGGCGGCGGAGCCCACCGCATCGCGGAACGGGCCGTAGTAGCTGGAGGCGTACTTGGCGGAGTAGGCCATGATCTGGACGTTGACGAAGCCGTTCTCCTCCAGCGCGGCGCGAATCGCTCCGATGCGGCCATCCATCATGTCGGACGGCGCCACTATATCGGCCCCCGCCTGCGCATGAGAGAGCGCCTGCTTCACCAGGATCCCGGTGGTGATGTCGTTTTGCACATAGCCTTCGTCATCGATGATGCCGTCCTGACCGTGGGTGGTGAAGGGATCCAGCGCCACATCAGTGATGACACCCAGCTCCGGGAAGCGGGCCTTGAGGGCGCGGGTCGCCCGCTGGGCCAGCCCGTCCGGGTTGTAGGCCTCTTCCGCCAGCAGGCTCTTCTGCGCCAGCGGCGTCACCGGGAACAGGGCGATAGCGGGCACGCCGAGGGCCACCAGCTCTTCGGCCTCCGCCAGCAACAGATCGATGGAGAGCCTGTCCACCCCCGGCATGGAGGCGACGGCCTCACGCTGACCCTCCCCCTCCAGCACGAACACCGGATAGATGAGATCGTTGACGGTCAGCTGGTTCTCGCGCACCAGACGACGGCTGAAATCATGTTTGCGCACCCGGCGCAGGCGGCGACCCGGAAAGGCGCCCGGAAGAGTTATGGCCATGAATCACTCCAGAAGAGGAAGTTGGAAAAATGCGGCGGAGGTGGCCCGGGTATGGGCCAGCAAGGCCTCGGGCGCTTCACCACGGCAGGCCGCCACCACCTGGGCGATGTGCGGCAAAAAAGCGGGTTCGTTGCGTTTCGGACGCGGTTTCAAATCCCGCGGCACCAGATAGGGAGCATCGGTCTCGATCATCAGCCGACCGGCCGGAATGCGCGCCACCTGCTCGCGCAGCAACTGGCCGCGCCGCTCGTCGCACAACCAGCCGGTCACCCCGATATGCAGCCCCAGCGCCAGGCACTCGTCCAGCTCCTCGTCGGAGCCGGTGAAGCAGTGCAGCACGGCCCCCGGCAATCTGGGCAACCAGGGCCGCAGGATCTCGACAAAGCGGGTGTGGGCATCGCGGCAGTGGAGAAACACCGGCATCCCCAGCTCGGCGGCCAGCGCCAGCTGGGTGTCGAACACCGCATCCTGCACCGGGCGGGGGGAGAAGTCGCGGTTGTAGTCGAGGCCGCACTCGCCGATGGCCACCACCTGGGGCAGCGCCGCCAGTGCGCGTAAGGCGGGCAGGGTCTGCTCATCCACGCTCTTGGCATCGTGGGGATGTACCCCGGCGGTGGAGAAGCAGTAACCGGGCCACTCGGCGGCCAGTGCCGCACTCTCGTGGCTGCCGGCCAGATCGGTACCGGTCAGGATCAGCGCCTCCACCCCGGCGGCGCGGGCGCGGGCCACCAGTGCTGGCTGTTCGCCGGCAAACTGGGGGCTGGTGAGGTTGAGACCAATGTCGATCATGGGATCAGAGGTTCCGAACAAAAGGAATGCATATCAGGTATTTGAAAACCATCTACTCGATGGGGCATCACCATACGCCTCGAACGGATGCATGAAAAGAGGAAGGGAGCCTCAGCTCCCCTCGTTCTGCTATTCCTGCGGACTTCGTCATCCTCTCGCCGTCCGGCAAACAGATGACGAACAGAGCCTCAGCTCTCCACATCCGGTTGTTCCTGCTCTTCCTCGTCCTCTTTCCTCACATAGAAGCGGGCGAAGAAGAGACCTATCTCCCACAGGGCCCACATGGGGATCGCCAGCAGGGTCTGGGAGAAGACATCGGGCGGGGTCAGCAGCATGCCGACCACGAAGACCCCGACGATGACGTAGGGGCGCTTCTCCTTCAGACTCTTGGGGGTGGTGACCCCGGTCCAGCAGAGCAATATGGTGGCCACAGGTATCTCGAACGCCACCCCGAACGCGAAGAACAGGGTCAGCACGAAGTCCAGATAGCTGGCAATGTCGGTCGCCACCGTCACCCCGGCGGGGGCCGTGCTGGTGAAGAAGCCGAACACCAGGGGGAACACCACGTAGTAGGCGAACGCCATGCCGGCATAGAAGAGCACGGCACTGGAGGCCACCAACGGCATGACGAGACGCCGCTCGTGCTGGTACAGGCCGGGGGCGATGAAGGCCCAGGCCTGATAGAGCAGATAGGGGATGGCCACGAAGAAGGAGACCACCAGGGTCAGCTTGATGGGCGTGATGAAGGGAGTCGCCACATCCGTCGCTATCATGCTGGTTCCTTCAGGCAGCTGGCTGAGCAGCGGCCGGGCCACGAAATCGTAGATGTCGTTGGAGAAGTAGATAAGCGCGACAAACGCCAGCAGGATGGCGGAGATGGAACGCAGCAGGCGGGTTCTCAGCTCCACCAGGTGGCTGATAAGGGGTTGTTCGGCCTGACTCATGGCTTCACCTCCCCCTTGCCGGCCGACTCGCTGACGGGCTCGCGCTGGCTGTTGACCGGCGGCACCTCGGTCAGCTGCACGGCAGGCTCCACCGGGACGACGGGTTCAACCTGGGCGACCGGCTCGGAGCGTGGCGGGCGGATCTCGTTCTGCGCTTCCTGCTGTGGCTGATAGGGACGGTTCACCGACTGGGCCGCCGCCTTCAACTGCTCGATGGACTCCTGCAGCTCTGGGCTCAGGTTGTTCATCTGCAACTGCTCGGCCTTCTTCAGATCATTGTGCAGCTCTTGCAACTTCAGCTCCTGCTCCAGCTCTGTCTTGACCGAGTTGGCGGTACTGCGGATCAGCCTGATCCAGTGGCTGGCGGTACGGATGGCGACCGGCAACCGCTCGGGACCCAGCACCACCAGGGCGACGACACCGATGACGACCAGCTCCCAAAAACCGATGTCGAACATGGCTTAGGCCTGATCTTTGTCTTTCTGCTTGGCGGTCTCGGCACTGCTGGCCGTCTCGTTCAGCTGCTTGGCCGGGAACTCCGCATCCTTCTGCTCGGGCTTGGCATCGGCCGGATCATCCGACAGCGCCTTCTTGAACCCCTTCACGGCCGCACCCAGATCACCGCCGATACCGCGCAGCTTCTTGGTACCGAACAGCAGCACGACGATGACTGCGATGATCAACAATTGCCAAATACTGATACCACCCATGACTTTCTCTCCAGGATAGGCGCCTGATGGCGCAGTTTAATTAATGAATGCGGGTCTTCAACCAGCCCAGCAGCCAGCATAACCCGGCGCCGGCGAGACTGATTTGTCCCCACTCAATATGTTGTTTCTGGGTCAGCAAGAATACACCCACCAACAGTAGGCTGGCTCCCACCCCTAAGAGGTAGCGGGCCTGTCCCTGACGGCGGCTGTGCAGGCGAAAATCGGCAAACATCTGCTCGAAGTGGTGCTGCTGATGCCGCGCCTGGCGCAGGGTCTCGTAGACCAGCTCAGGCAGCTCCGGCAGCTTCTCCGCCCAGAAGGGGGCCTTCTCGCGGATCGCGTTGAGCACCGCCTTGGGGCCCACCTGCTCGTGCATCCAGCTTTCCAGGTAGGGCTTGGCGGTCTGCCACAGGTCCAGCTGGGGATAGAGCTGGCGCCCCAGCCCTTCCACATAGAGCAGGGTCTTCTGCAGCAACACCAGCTGGGGCTGCACCTGCATGTTGAAGCGACGGGCGGTGTTAAACAGGTTGAGCAGCACGTGGCCGAACGAAATTTCGGAGAGCGGCTTCTCGAAGATGGGCTCCAGCACGGTGCGGATGGCGAACTCGAACTCGTCCACCTTGGTGTCGGGCGGTACCCAGCCGGACTCCACGTGCAGCTGCGCCACCCGCTGATAGTCACGGTTGAAGAAGGCGAGGAAGTTCTCCGCCAGGTAGCGCTTGTCTTCCCGGTTCAGGGTGCCGACTATGCCGCAGTCGATGCCGATCCAGAGCGGATTCTCCGGATGCTCGTAGGAGACGAAGATGTTGCCCGGGTGCATGTCCGCGTGGAAGAAGCTGTCACGGAACACCTGGGTGAAGAAGACCTCGACCCCGCGCTCCGCCAGCAGCTTCATGTTGGTGCCGTTGGCCTCCAGCGCGGCGATGTCGGAGACGGGAATGCCGTAGATGCGCTCCATCACCAGCACCTGCTCGCGGCAGTGATCCGTGTAGACCTCGGGCACATAGAGCGCCTCCGAGCCGGTGAAGTTGCGCCTCAGCTGGATGGCGTTGGCGGCTTCGCGCATCAGGTTCAGCTCGTCGAGTATGGTCTTGCGGTACTCCTCCACCACCTCGACAGGGCGCAGTCGTGCGCTCTGGGGCACGAAACGGGCCACCAGACGGGCCAGCGCCTGCATCAGCCGCAGATCGGCCTCGATGACGGGCTCTATGTCGGGACGGATCACCTTGATGACGATCTCCCGGCCATTCTCCTTCAAGCGGGCGGTATGGACCTGGGCAATGGAGGCGGATGCCAGCGGCGTCTCGTCGAAGTCATCGAACAGCGTCTCGATGGGGCAACCCAGGCTCGCCTCTATCTGGCGCCTGGCCTCCTGCCCGCAGAAGGGGGGCACCCTGTCCTGCAGCAGAGCCAGCTCTTCGGCGATGTCCGGCGGCAGCAGATCCCGGCGGGTCGACAGCATCTGGCCGAACTTGATGAAGATGGGGCCCAGGGCCTCGAAGGCGAGGCGAATACGGGCGCCCCGGCACAGCTCCGGCTGTTTGTTCTTGAGCCAGAACAGGCTGCGGCGCACCAGGCGTCCGGGCCAGGGTTGATAGCGGGCGGGAACCAGCTCGTCGATGCCCTGCTCCAGCAGGATGCTGACGATACGATAGAGGCGCTTGAACTCCTTGGGGGTCATCAGCTCACCTGCTGCTCGAGGCGGGCGAGCCGCAACTCGACCGCCTTCATGTGCTGTGCCAGCAGCTCGACGTCGTCGTTGAAGCTCGCCACTTCCAGCGGGCCGGGGGCGAGGCGGGCCTCCTCGGTGAGGTACTCGGCCAGCTGGCGCTGGGAGCGGCACAACTCGCGGCCCACCACGCGACGGGCCTGACGGGCGCCGCCACACAGGGTATGAGCCAGCACGTCGCCGGTATAGCGCGACAGCTCCTCCTCCCAGTCGATGTCCAGCTCCCCCAGCAGGGCGCTGAAGGCCTGCACCAGCTGGGGATCGCCGCTCAAGTCCAGCTTTTCCTCGCGGATATAGCGAGTCAGGGCGGAAGGATCCCTCAGCAGGCCGATCGCCGTCAGCGACAGGCTCAGCACGGCGTCGGGCTCCCCTTCATAGCGGGCCAGCACGTCAAGTCGACGCTCGGAGAAGACAAACCAGAGCGGCTTGAGCTCACGCAGCTCCAGCTTGAGCACCTTGCCCACGAGCTTGCGCAGCCGCGCCGGGCTCTGCTTGTCGAGCTCCAGCAACTGGTTGAGGCTGGTTTCGATCACCGCGGTGACCATGGCATCCATCGGCATAGGCGACCTTAAAACTTGTAACCACGGTGCAGGGCAACCACACCCTGAGTCAGGTTGTAGAACTCCACCTGCTCGAAGCCAACCTGCTCCATCATGCCCGCCAGGGTCTGCTGATCCGGGTGCATGCGAATGGATTCCGCCAGGTACTTGTAGCTTTCCCCGTCGTTCGCGACGATTTCGCCCATTTTCGGCAGCAGCTTGAAGGAGTAGAGATCGTAGAGCTTGGCGATCACCTCGGTCGAAGGCTTGGAGAACTCCAGCACCAGCAGACGGCCACCCGGCTTGAGCACCCGGAACATGGAGGCCAGCGCCTTGTCCTTGTCGGTCACGTTGCGCAGGCCGAAGCCTATGGTGATGACGTCGAAGTGATTGTCCGGGAAGGGCAGCGCCTCGGCATTGGCCTGCACGTAGGAGACGTTGTTCGCCACCCCCAGGTTGCGCAGCTTGTCGCGGCCCACCTTGAGCATGGAGTCGTTGATGTCCGCCAGCACCACCTGACCCGTCTCGCCGACGATGCGGGAGAACTTGGCGGTCAGATCCCCGGTGCCACCGGCCAGATCCAGCACCTTCTGACCCTTGCGCACACCGGAACAGTCGATGGTGAAGCGCTTCCACAGGCGGTGAATGCCGAATGACATCAGATCGTTCATCAGATCATACTTGGCCGCCACCGAATGGAAGACGCCAGCCACCAGAGTTTCCTTCTCGGTCGCCGCCACGGTTTTATAGCCAAAATGCGTAGTATTAGTCTGTTCCGACATCCCTCAAACACCCATAGAGCAAAGAATGGCCGCCAGTTTACCAGAGCCGGTGACCTGCGGACACCTTAAACCCGGCTGGCAACCAACTGCATTCCCAGCATCACCATGGCCATACAGAGGAAGAGATTGAGACCTATGTTGAGCAGTGCCTTCAGATAGGCGCCTTGCTGTGCCAGCACCACGGTATCCAGGGCGAAAGAGGAGAAGGTGGTCAGGGCACCGAGGATACCCACCATCAGCAGCGGCTTCATGGGGTGTTCCACCACATGGCCATGGCTGATCAGCGCAAAGGCGATGCCCATGATGAAGGAGCCCACCACGTTGACCACCAGGGTGCCGTAGGGGAAGTGGCGTCCCAGCAGCAGCGCCATCAACTCGGCGATACCAAAACGAAGGCAGGCGCCGATGGCACCACCGGCCGCGACAAATAACCAGGTTTGCATAGGGAGGCTCCATAAGTGTCAGGCCGACATTATGCAAAATGCCGGCAAGCGGGGATAGCGGGGCAATTAATCTGCGGGGTTGGCCGCCTCATCGGCGAAAATCCACCGGCTCTGTCTGATCCAGATGCAGGGAGGTCTGCGCTGGCCGGGTCTCGGCAATCACGCGGCCATGGCGGATGGAGTAGCGCACCGGCACCTGACGACGCACCGCATCGAAGCCGCTCTCGGCGGGCAGGATCAGCAGGTTGGCCGGTTTTCCCACCTCGACGCCATAGCGATCCTGCACGTTCAGGGTGCGGGCACTGTGGCTGCTGATGAGCTTCAAGCTGTCGTTGATCTGCTCGTAGCCCATGATCTGGCAGACATGCAGCCCCATGTGCAGCACCTGCAACATGTTGGCCGTTCCCATGGGATACCAGGGATCGAACACATCGTCGTGGCCGAAGCAGACGTTGATGTTCGCTTCCAGCATCTCCTTCACCCGGGTGATGCCACGGCGCTTGGGGTAGGTATCGAAACGTCCCTGCAGGTGAATGTTCACCAGCGGATTGGCGACGAAGTTGATGTCCGCCATCTTGAGCAATCGGAACAGGCGAGAGGCATAGGCCCCGTTGTAGGAGTGCATGGCGGTGGTGTGGCTGGCGGTGACGCGATGGCCAATACCACGCTCGTAGGCGAGCGTCGCCAGGGTCTCGATAAAGCGGGACTGCTCGTCATCGATCTCGTCGCAGTGCACATCCACCAGAACCTGATACTTCTCGGCAAGATCGAAGACGTAATGCAGACTTTCGACCCCATACTCCCGGGTGAACTCGAAATGGGGAATGGCGCCGATCACGTCGGCTCCCAGCTTGAGCGCCTCTTCCAGCAAGGCCTTGCCGTTGGGATAGGAGAGGATCCCCTCCTGCGGGAAGGCGACGATCTGCAGCTCGACCCAGGGTTTCATCTCCTCGCGCACCTCCAGCATGGCTTTCAGAGCCACCAGGTTGGGGTCGGAGACATCCACATGGGTGCGAACGAACTGGATGCCGTTGGCGATCTGCCACTTCAGCGTCTGTATGGCCCGCCGCTTCACATCCTCATGGGTCAGCAGCGCCTTGCGTTCGGCCCAGCGCTCTATCCCCTCGAACAGGGTACCGGAGAGGTTCCAGCTCGGCTCACCGGCGGTCTGGGTAGTATCGAGGTGAATGTGGGGCTCGATAAAGGGGGGCATCGCCATCCCCTCCTCCCCATCCAGTTCCCGGGTGGAGAGGAGGATCTGGCTCATGGGGGCTATGGTCCTGATCAGACCATCCTGACACAGGATCTGCCACAGCCCCTCCCTGCCACTCAGACGCACATTCTTTATCAACATGTACCTTTCCCCTTAGAGACGCTGATAGCCTTTGCCAATCCACAACTTAGCTCGGATCAATTTAATAGAAAAGCGTTCACACAGAATGCAGATGAGACTGACATCATTGAAGGAGAGCAACGATAAAGGGCGTGGACCGGGATGAGAGCAGGATTGACCGAGATCGGCAGCGCAGGCTTGTTTCACGAGTATCAGCAGACGCTGGACATCAACAAGCCACCATTGACCGTGATCGACGAACCGTGGGAGTACAGACGGAACGAACAGCTGGTCGCAACCATTCAGATAGAGGCTTCCGGGCAGGCCCGCTTCTATCTCGATGCCAGACAGATCTCGATGAGCTGAATGGTAAAAACAAAAAAGCCTCCCTTTTCAGGGAGGCTTTCGTTTTCATGGTGCTGATACCCAGAGTCGAACTGGGGACCTCATCCTTACCAAGGATGCGCTCTACCAACTGAGCCATATCAGC
>NZ_JAAROG010000028.1:128049-128536 GCF_023093515.1 Aeromonas genomosp. paramedia | reverse complement strand
AAAATTGTTTTTGATGTTCGATGCTGTGAGTGCCCACACAGATTGCTTGATTCAAATTGTTAAAGAGCGACGCAACAATGTGTTGCTGCGGGAGTGGAATTCTACTCAACCGCCTTCTCGAGTCAAGCCTTATTTTCAAAGGCTTTTCGAGGCTATCGACTTGGTTTTCTGCGTTGCCGCTTGCCCTGTCGATGGAGGCGCATTATAGGGAGCTGAAACTTTCTGGCAAGCCCCTCAAGGCAATAAAATTGCAAAAAATGGCAATTTTTTAGTTATTCATAACTAAGCACAGCTTTTATACAAACTTATCCACAAAATGAACCTAAGTTAGGAGCAAGTTGGCAGCGTTCCTTGTATAGGTCTCTGCATCTTGTTGGTACTTACACCCCCTGCACCAGGTAAATGAAGGCTCGCCTCGCAGAAGAGGAATACCTATATAAGGAAGAAGCAGACGAAGGGCTAGGTTAATAGCCACAGTACAGTTGAG